>JAFGFN010000154.1 GCA_016931035.1 Candidatus Sumerlaeota bacterium | reverse complement strand
GGGTGAAATCCTGCAAATACCCTACCAGAAACCGCCCCACAAGTCAAGTATTATCAATCGTATGCGTCGTTTTTCAGCATCGACTATACTAGGATGAACTATCCAGGAGAACGGATAGCGGACATGGCCCATTCTGTCAAGGGTTTTGGGCCCAGGATTTTGGGCCCGGCCTCCCTCCCTTCGGGTGCGTCCCAGGATTCCGAAGTCCCGCTCTGCCCGTCGGCCGACTCAGGGCGAATTCCGTGGGAACCGCGCGAGCGGCTCGACCTACAAAGCCGTGGGTCGCCGAGACCGCCAGGTCGAGGCCACCCACGGCGATCTCGGCTCTGCCTGCGAACCGATTCATCGGTTCGACAATCTCTGTGCGCCCCCCCCTCTCTCCATCGAACCGATAAATCGGTTCCCCTTCTGCCGTGGGTACCGTGGGTTGGCTATTCGGAACCGAATTGCCAACCCACGGCTTTGGAGGTGGAACCGCTGACGCGGTTCAAATTCTCGGGAGGAACCGGTCAGAGACGGGGAAACCGCGTCGGCGTGGCGACTCCGCGCAACGGGCGGCTTTTTTCGTTCGCGCGAGCATTTTCTCTTTGCGTTGCGCGGCGCGGCCGGTGTCTAATGGCTCTAACGCTGAGAAAGGAGGTGGTCCAATTATGATCTATGAGTGTACCAGCGAGGTGGCTGAAGCTTAGCGGGCAGCCGCAGTGGGTGCGGCCCTAAGGGAATGCATTGCGGTTCCTGCCAGGCTAATCCTCTCAGTTCACCGATCTTCCGTGAGACCCGCCGGATTCGCACCCCGGCGGGTCTCTTTCATTCGACCGCGCTCGGCTGAGTGGGGACTCGACCGATCCTGAAGCCGAGTGGGGGTCGAAGCGCGATTAGGAGGGCATGAACGGGCTGTCTCTGAATCCCCACTCGCGCAGGGCTTGGACGTTCCGGCCGCGGCGGTGAACTTCGTGGTCGGCGATGTGGAGAAGACGGTTGCGGCCCGTCCATCAGCCCTCCGCCCCGGCCGCGTGGAGCAGAAGCCAGCGGAGCGGTCGGTACATCTCGCGTTCGGGCAATCGCTCGAGCCAATCGTCCGGGATTCGGCGAGTCAGCTCGACCGTGCTCGAACGAACCGTGTTGAAATGGTCCAGGATTTCGCGATCCGCTTCGCTCATGGCGGCCTCCTCCGTCCCAGCCTACCTTGGACGCATCGTCACGAACCGAGCCATCCCACGGCCCGGTTCGTCTCGCGGCGGAGCGTGGCGTTGAGCTGGCCGACGTGGTGAGCGACGTGGCGCAGGTTGTTGAGGAGCATTTCGGCCACGGTCAGGTTGTACCACGAGAAGGCGGTTCGCCGCGGCAAGTGCTCGGCCTGGAGACCGTCGATGAAGGCGAGCGCCTTGTCGGCCGTCGCGTCGAGGTATTCCGCGACCTGTTCCCGGGTGAAGGGCGCGTCGGGCGTCTTGCCCAGAGTCTGGTTGTCCTTCTTATGATACGGTTGGGGCTTGAACGACGCGAACATCTCCTCGGAATCGCCCGAGTAGAGATCCAAGAAGAAGATCGTGTGGTACGCGATGTGCCAAAACGGGAATTCCTTCTCCTTTCGGTCGTTCCAGAGACTGTCGGGACAGGCCTGGATCGCGCGGCGCAACGTCTCGATCGTCGCGCCGTACTCCGTTCGGAGCGCCTGCTTAAAATGCGAGAGGGAGTCGTCGTTCATTGGTGTTCGTCCTCGAATCAGGGTGCGAGTCATTGGGAGGCGAGACGGAAATCCGGTCTTGACCGGATCGGAACTTGTTTCGCTCCCCTATTTGCGGCTCCGGGCCAGCGCATGGATGCGTTCGAGGTCGAGTCGGCCCTTCGCGCCCCATCCGGCCTCTGCCTTGGGTATTGCGGGTCGGAATTTCGTGTAGAGCGGATAGGCTCGGTCGGCAAGATCCGAAGGCTTGTAGGCGCGCGCGAGCAACGTCATCGCTTTGCGAACGCGATCCAGGTCTTCGCCGAACTTTTTCTCGAGGTAACGCGCCACGGTCTCGGGGTCGATCGCTTTGTCTTTCGTGACGGCTCGCACGCCTTTGTCCGTCATCTTGGCGGGGACGGGGTGGCCGCAAATCTCGACCCAGAACTCCTCGCCGAGTCCGGCCTTCTTGGGCGAGCCGCCGTCGGGTCCCTTGCCCGGCTTGAAGACGCCGATTGTGCGCCCCCTCTTCTGCGCCGTCAGGCCGGCCATCGCTTTGCCAAGCGTCAAGGCCTCGTCGTGGTGGAAGCCGAGCCGCTCGGCCACCACGGTCGCCCACAGGGTCAGGACCGGCGCGCGATTGGTTTGAATCGCGCTCCTACTCACACGAGAAGCCCTCTCTTCGCGTTTAGCCACGACATCCGCGCTCCGCTTAGGCGAACGGTCTCACCCACGCGATCTTGGATCGAAGTCCTTCGTCCTTTTGGGGAGGAAACGCGTCGGGATTGTCCAGGCTCCCGGTCGTCACGTCCACCTCGTCGGTGCGGTCGTCGCCGACGAACGTGATGTGGGTTCCGCACTTGGGACAGAACCCGCGCTTGCCCCCGCAGCCGTCGCAAGTCGCCTTTTCGCCCTTGCGTCCTCGCACCGTCGCCAGCTTGCCGTGGGCGACCTCGAACGCGTCGGCCGACACCGTGATCCAGGCGACCGCCGGGGCCGCGCTGGCGCGTCTGCACCCGGCGCAGTGGCAGACGGTGGAGTTGCGTATCTCGCCCTTGATTTCATAGCGAACGCTTCCGCAGAAGCACCCGCCCGTGATCAGGCTCATGGTGTCGGTCCTCCTTGGGAGGGGGGAATTCGACGCTCCGGAAAGGCGAGCGAGAAGCCCCGGTGGGTGAAGAGAATACCCTCCAAGAAAACAAGTATACCTATGGAACAAGAAAGAGTCAATTTCCGGTCGACCCGCCCGGAAGAATGGGGCGGAGAACGAAGCGCCGGCCTGGACACCGTCGACTGATGGCCGATCGCCAAAACCTCAATCTTCAGGCCTCAAGTCTCAGTCCTAGCGTTGGCCGTGAGACCTGTGCAGCGCCCAGTATCATTCAATGGTTTTGTCCCGTAGGGACAGTCGATAGCAGCCCACCGTTTCAACGGTGGGAACGATTCGCGAAGACAGATCGAGTCCTGGAGGGACGGTTGAAGACTCGTGTCCTGGAATCGCGCGGCGTTCCCTTCCAGTCGTCCCTCCGGGACTCGATCGGGCGGTCTGGCGCTTCCCCTCTTCGTCGGAGAAGACGACGGCGGTCTGGCTGGTGAGAACGGCCCAGGCCTCCTCTCCCAGCGAGGTCAGATAGTCCTTCCCATAGCCCGCCCGGAGCGAGCCGTCGTCGAGCGGCTTCTCGAGATCCGGGTTGGGGAAGGGCCCCAGGACGAACCAGTGACGAATGTGCGCGTCCTGCCCGACGACGTGAACGGGCGTCCCGGACGGGGTCTGACGGACGGCAACATCGCCAGGGGCGGTGCCCGCCGATTCGGTGCAGAAGCATTGACATCCACCTAGGGTCAGCGCGATCAGAAGCGCGACTCCGAGTGGGGCCATCCACGATCTCCACCTGCTTTCAGACATTCTCGGTCTCCGTATTCAATCAGATACGAACTCGCCGCCGCGCCGCGGACGCGGAGCCACCGGGGATTCTCCGGAGCGTGTGTAGAGGCCTCCTCTGACTTCGGGAGAGAGTGAGGGGAGGTTTGTTTTGGAGTACGCCGACATGCCGACTTCGGCGGCCTGAACGACATCGTGTCCGAGGCCGGCGAGAAAGCGGCTATCTGTGCGTCTTGGCCTGGCGCGTACCTGTTGCGGTCCGCGCTCTCGCCTTCGCTTTGCGCTTGCTTGGGATTCCCGCGGCGTGGATGACAAGCCGCAACGCCTCATTCACCCTTTCGTCGGTCGGGAACGCTTGGGCGACGTCGGGCGCGAGCAGAGCCACGTTCTTCCCTCCTCGCCTGCGAGGCGCGTACCGGCCTTTTGCGACGATCGTCATCTTCGAGAAGTCGTATTCGTCGCGCAACTCGTAGTCGTCCAGGTCATTTCGCCTCGGCATAGGATTTCGCCTCTTTTCCAGTGGCCTTTCGGGCGCTGATAATGCGAATTCGATCTCCGCGGTCCGTGTGCGCCACCACCAGCAGTCTCCCCTGTTTGGAGGCGCCGATGGCGATGTAGCGTTCTTCGTCTTTTGAATGCTCCTCATCGACAAAGGCGATGTACATCGGGTCTTCGAACGCTGTCGCGGCTTCCTGGAAGGACACTTCGTGCCGCCGCGGGTCCTTGGCGGCCTTGTTGGGGTCCCACTCGAATTGCGATGTCGTCATTCGAGGAATCCTCGCCGAACAAGCGCTTCATGCGTCGAGCATACCCCGTCCTGACTCACAAAAGCAAGGTCGGAGGCGCACGGCAGTCAGACGCTACTTCGCCCGATCCAGTGTTCGGTACTGGATCGCCTCGCCGACGAGGGAGAGAGCGACGTTACCGCCGACGCTTCCGTTCCTTCTCGATTCGTTTCTTCACTTCGCGCAAGACTCTGACGTCTTCCTGGTGACGTGGATTGTCGATGAGACTCTTGATTTGAATCAGGTGGTCGAGACCGATCCAGTTGGCATCGGCGTCGCCGTATCTTTCCCGGACCCGGCCTTTCCATGCCGTCTCGAATTCCAGGCCCTCGACGGTCAGAAGAACGTCGATTCGGTTCGGAGCGACGCCGATCTGAAGGATCTCGTTCGGGCGATCCGCGTCCAAGAGGGCGGGACTGCCGAATTCCCGAAGAGCGAGGTTGGCGCGTCCGACATTGGCGGCGGCCGGGTCGATCCAGATGTCGATGTCCTTGGTGAAACGCGGCCTGGCGTGGAATATGAACGCGAGGCCGCCGATAATCACGTAGCGAACCTTGTGGTCGGCCAGGAGAGCCAGAACGTCTTGGAAGTCCTCAACCGTCTCCACGTCCGTCTCCCTTCGTGCGCCGGGATCGGGCGCGCCGACGCGCAGCCTGAGCTAGCGCGACGTCGCGGCGGATTGCCACAAAGGCCGAAAGCCGCTCGGCGGGCGTCCGGCTCTGCCAGAACTCCAGGTCCCAGCGCTCGGCGTCGGCGAAATCCTTCGCCCGATGCACCACGATCCGTCTTTGGCGTTCGGCGCTGCGTTCCTCGATCCCCATTTGCACACTTTCCTCATCGTCACGATATCCGGGAGAAGCATATCACAGGGCCGCGAAAACGCCAATATCTTCCCCGTGTTGGCTCGAACAATACGGTAGCGCGGGCGGCTGGAGTCATTTCGCCCGGTCGAGCGTCCGGTACTGGATCGCTTCGCCGACGTGTTGGGAATCGATTTCGTCGAACCCTTCGAGGTCGGCGATGGTGCGCGAGACCTTGAGGATGCGGTCGTAGGCGCGCGCGCTGAGGCCCAGGTTGTTCATCGCGTTTTCGATCAGGGCGCCGCCCGACGCGTCGAGCCGGCAGAACTTCTTGATCTCGCGCGGACCCATGTGGGCGTTGCAGTAGAGGCCCGTGCGGTCGTGGAACCGCTCGCGCTGACGCGCGCGCGCCGCTTCGATGCGGGCGCGGATCGTTTCGGAGGACTCGCCGCTCGTGGCTTGTTTGAGCTCCTGATAGTTGACGGCGGGGACTTCGATGTGGAGGTCGATGCGGTCCATCAGGGGGCCGCTCAGGCGCGAGCGGTACTTCTGGATTTGGGCGAAGGTGCAGGTGCATGGGGTTCGGGCGTCGCTCAGGCGGCCGCAGGGACACGGGTTCATCGCCGCGCACAACAGGAACCGGGCCGGGAAGGTCAGGCTCATCGTCGCGCGCGAGATGGTGACGGTGCCGTCCTCGATCGGCTGGCGCAACACGTCGAGGTTCGAGCGAGGCAGCTCGGCCATTTCGTCGAGAAACAGCACCCCGTTGTGCGCGAGCGAGACTTCGCCGGGACGCGGAATCGAGCCGCCGCCGATCAGGGCGGCGGAGCTGACCGTGTGGTGCGGCGAGCGGAACGGGCGGACGGCCACAAGCGCCTGGTGGCCGTTCATGAGGCCCGCGATCGAGTGGATGCGGGTGGTTTCGAGCGATTCTTCGAGCGTCATCGAGGGCAGGATCGTGGGCAGTCGCCGCGCGAGCATCGTCTTGCCTCCGCCCGGAGGGCCGATCAGGAGGATGTTGTGCGCGCCCGCCGCGGCGACCTCGATGGCGCGTTTGGCGAACCCCTGGCCCTTCACGTCCTGGAAGTCCACGTCGAACGAACGGCTCTGCTCGAAGACGGCCTTACGATCCACCGTGTGGGGAAGAAGCATCTCTTCGCCCGTGAAGAACCGGGCGGCCTGGCCGAGCGACGAGATGGCGAAGACCTCGATCCCCTCGATCATCGCCGCTTCCGAGGCGTTGGGCTCGGGAACCAGAACCCCCTTGAGTCCGGCCTCGCGCGCCCCCGAAGCGATGGACAAGACCCCGGGCACCGACCGGACCGTTCCGTCGAGCCCGAGTTCGCCGACGACGGCGTACTGACCGAAGCGTTCGCTCGGAACGTGGTCGAGGCTGGCGAGGAGACCGAGCGCCATCGGGAGGTCGAGCGAGGCGCCTTCCTTGCGCACGTCGGCGGGGGCGAGGTTGATGACGATGCGCATCAACCCGAGTCGGAATCCGCCGCTCGACAAGGCGGAATAGATGCGGTTGGTCGCCTCGCGGATCGCCATGTCGGGCAAACCGACGATGTTGAACGAGGATTGCAGGTTGGCCTTGTAGGCGTCGACCTCGATATCGACGCGCAACGCATCCACCCCGTAGACGACGAAACTGGCGACTTTTGCGATCATGCGATGCCCGTCCGAAAGCGGGTCTCGTGAACTCGCTCGTTTTCTCGTCCTACCCAGGAGCACATATTGTCTCATCCCAGCGGACAGAGTCAAGGAAGGAACGGAACAGGGAAGGACGAGGGGGCGAGACCGCGAATATGTGTTTGGCGTCGGCCTATCTCCGCTCAATAGCATCGGTAACAGCAACGGACGCAGGCGGGAAAGAGGCCGCGGCGGATGAGAAGACGGAACCGGCGCATGCGTTCGTGGTTCCACAGTTCCCAGAGAGGGGTTTCGAGAGCGTTTCCGACGGGATAGCGAAGGCAGGGCTCGAACGTTCCGTCGGCGAGGAATCGCATCGTGGTCCAGGGCGCATGGCATTTCTCGGGAAACGGGTGGCGCAAGTCGAGATAGTACCCGCGCCAGTCGCCGGGCTTCACATCGGGGAAGAACAGGACGCGCGTCGCCGGGCTGCGAGAGGCGAGGATTCGGCGCAACGCCGATTCGAGGCGCTCGAACTCGTCCTCGCGGATTCGCGCCGCGTAGAACTCTCCCTCGGATTTCGCTTCTTGAGCGGCACGGGTTGTGGCACGGGCATCTTGCCCGTGTTCTTTCATGGGCGAGACGCCCATGCCACTCTTCAATGCCTCGCGGAACACTTTGTTATGAAGCGCGACGTTCTCGGCGGTGTCGAAGATCGGATGCTGGAAGTTGATCTCTTCGACCCCGAGCTCGCTCACGATCCGATAGGTTTCTTCGAGCGTGTCGAGACTCTCGGGCGTGATGACGCAGTTGACTTTGACCGCGGGATACGGGACGCCCGCGCGCCCGCGCGCCTCGCGCAGGGCCAGAATTCCTTCGACCGCTTTGCGAAAAGCGCCCGCCACGCCTCGGATCCGGTCGTGCACCGCCTCGGGGCCATCGATCGAGACGGTCACGTTGTCGATGCCGATCTCGACGAGGCGCTCGGCGTAGTGCGACAGCGCGGTCCCGTTGGTCACCAGGGCGGCAATCATCCCTCGGCTCTTGACACGGTCCAGGACGTCGGCGATGCCTCGGTACAGGAGCGGCTCGCCTCCCGTGAAATAGAACGCGGGCCGCGCCGGCGCGGCCTGATCGACGACCGCTCCCCATTCCTCGAGCGTGAGCTCGCGTCCGCCCGCGGCGAGGGTCGCTGTGTCGTCGTCGCGACCGATCTTGCCGCGCGGCTGCATACACATTTCGCACCGCAGGTTGCATCGACCGGTGATATTCACCGTGATCAGGTTCGGGCGAAAGCTGGTGCCGCTCGGACTCCAGCGATCGAGACGCCCGAGGGCGCTGTTTCGCACGACGTGTCGCACCGCCCAGACGAAGTGCCGGGGCGAACGAAAGGCGAGTTGGATTCGTTTGGCGTTGATCTTCATCCTCGTGCTCATACTCCTACTCGTTCTCGTACTCGAGTTTCCCCCTCCAAACCCGCAGCCTATCTCTCTCGTTTCCCCGCCTTCAGTTCCTCGTAGACTGTTTCGATTCGCCGAACCATCGCTTCGAGCGAGAGAGACGACACGACCCGTTCGTGGTTGGCGCGCACTCTTTCCGCGCGTTTCTCGGGAAAGTCAAGCGCTTCGCCCAGCGCGTCGGACAAGGCCCGGGCGTCCTTCGGGGGGAAGTACCACGCGTTGTCCAGGGCGGTTTCGCGATGACCCGGAATATCGCTCAGCACGGGCGCGACGCCCATCGCCATGGCTTCGAGCAGGGCGTTGGGCATTCCTTCGCTCAGGCTCGCGGCAGCAAAAACGTCCGCCGCCCGCATCCAGACACGTACGTCCCGCGAATGACCGGGCAGATGGACGGTTCGATCCAGCTTACGCGTCCGCACAATCTCGCGCAAGTCCTCGGCGCTCTCTCCCTGCCCGACAATCGCGATCTGAACCGTCGGCGACCGACGCGTTAGAATCTCGGCGGCCTCGACCAGGGTCGCGTGGTTCTTGATCGGCTTGAGATTGCTCACCGCCAGGACCAACGGCCCCTCGGCGGGAATCCCGAACTCCTGCGCGAGACGGCGCCGCGCTTCGGCGCGTCCATCCGGCTCGAACGCAAAATGCAGCGTATCGACCCCGTTGGGGATCACCTCGATCTTGTCGATCGGGACTCGTTCGTGCTCCGCGATTTCGCGACGCATCGCCTCGGTCTTGCACAAGATCCGATCGATCCGCCGATCGGCCCGGCGTTGGGTCAGGCGATGAAAGAAGTTCGCGTCCCATTCGATCCCCATCCGCCCGCGCGAAGAGACGCACGAGCGAACCCCCGCGCGTCGCGCGGCGAGAGAGCCGAGAACGTTGGAGACGAACAGGAACGAATGGACGACGTCGGGTTGGGTCTCGCGTATGAGACGATGCAGTCGGCCGTAGACCCGAAGGGTAGAGGGGTGGAGGAGGTTCCAGCGTGCGTCGAGCAAATGGACGGGCATGTCGCCGGGGATGAGTTCGGACTCGCACATCGAGCGATTGAGACAACAGAGAATCGGCTCGAATCGCTCGCGGTTCAGATGGCGCAGGACGCGCAACAGATGCAGCTCCGTCCCCGCGCGCGCCAGGCGCTCGACGACGTAGAAGACTCGGATTCTGCGGTTTTCGGCTTCCGCGTCAGTCATGCTCGATTCGATCTTCTCCTATGCCGCAGGGAGGAAGGTGAGCACCGCCCCTATCGATGGCTCGAATGAATGAAGGCGGCCAGACGGTCGATGCATTCCTTCAGCCCGAATTCCCTTCTCACGCGCGAGCGAGCGCTCTCGCCCATCTTCGCCCTCAGAGGCGCGTCGTCCCAAAGCGAGGCGATCGCGTCGGCGAGGAGAGTCGGGTTGCGCGAGGGGACGAGACGTCCCGTTTCGCCGTCCTTGACCGCCTCGCCGAGGGCCGACACGTCGGTCGCCACCACAGGCAATCCCATCGCCATCGCCTCCAAAACGACGTTGGGCAATCCGTCGCGGTCTCCCCGCCTGGTGACGACGCACGGCAGGACGAACAACCGCGCGCGACGATACTCCTCGAGAAGCGCCTCGCGCTCCATGAGTCCCGCGATCTCCACACGGCCGCACAGGTCCGCGCGAGCGATCCGTTCCTCCAGCGCGCGTCGCAGCGGTCCGTCGCCTACGATCCGGCAGCGGAAGTCGATCCCGCGGTCGCGCAGGATCGCGCACGCGTCGATCAGGGTGGGGAATCCCTTGGTTGCGCACAATCGCCCGACGCTCAGAATCACGGGCTCTTCGGCGGCCGCGTCGTGCGCGTGGTCGAACACGTTGAGATCGACGCCGTGGTAGGAGGCCCGGATTCTCTCGGGATCGGCCCACGGGAACTCGCGCAGAAGAAAATCGCGGTTGTACTGCGTGCACGTGACCAGGTACGTCGCCGACCGGATCTTCTCGGCGAGGAGCGTGCGATCGATGAAGATGTCGTACGCGTGCGCGGTCAGACTGAATCCGAGTCCCGCCATGCGGGCGATGAAGAGCCCGGCCGACGACGGGATCGAAGCCCAGTGCGCGTGGATGTGCGCGATATTGAGATCGCGCGCCCGGCGCGCGAAGAACGGCGCCTGGAGAAAGACGTACAGCGTCTTGGCCAATACCGCCATGCCGCCCCTGCGAGAGCCGAACGCGAGAGACAAACAGCGGAAGTAGACGCCGGGACGCGAGAATAGAAACGCGAGATGGGACGCGATCGTCCTGGGAGAGAAAATCGACGGCGCGTAGTGGGTGACAAGCTGCATGAGATCGCGAGCGCGAGGCTGAAATTGCGTGTCGTGGCACCGTTTGAGCGAGAACACCTCGAACGGAATCCCGCGTTGTCCGAGTTCGACGATCTCGTTGAGGATGAACGTCTCGCAGAACTCCGGAAACTGCGAGACCACGTAGGCTCGGGGAGGGAGAGGGGGAGGTGTCGAAGGAGTCATCATGATGGTACGGACCGCACAAGATCCATCGAATCTGGTGTTCCGGCGCGCTAGCGGCCGGTCAATTCCGAAATGAGAAGTCCTGAGTACAACCTTTAGGTTGCTCTTGCGCCGAGAAGAGCAGGCTGAAGCCTGCACTCAAAACGGCGCTCGGCTCGTCGTGACGGACTTGACGGCCCCCTATCGCATCCCGATCGTCTTTTTCGCCATCCTCGCGACGGCTTTGCGTTTTTCCCAAATGAATTGCGCCAACGCCCCGAACCGGAGATTGCGCGCGTAGAACCAGAGATACCCCGCCATCTGGAGGAGCTCGAGATTGCGCCGCGAGAGGGTCTCGAGCTCGAGCGCGTGGCCCAGGTGTTTGTCGTAATCGGTCCAATCGCGCGACAGGAGACGGTACCCCCCCTCGCCCGCCGCGGCCATCTCGGCCACCGCCGTCCCCGGATACGGCACCATGATGCCGAACGCCGCGGTCGTCGTCGCGAGACGCGCCGCCAAGCGAATCGTGTCGAGCGCCGTCCGGACCGTCTCGCCCGGGAAACCGACGATGTAGAACGCCTCGATTTCGAGACCCGCCGCCTTCGTCGCGGCGATCGCCTTCTCGATTTGCTCGACCGTCGTGGCTTTCCGCGCGACCTTCAGAATCTCGGCGTTGCCCGACTCGATCCCGTACCCGATTCGGACGCACCCCGCTTCGCGCATCCGGTCGAGCAGGTCGCCGTCCACCGTGTTGACGCGGCCATTGGCGAACCATTCGACCCGTCGGTGGAGGCCGCGCCGCACGATCTCGTCGCAAATCTCGATCACCCAGTCGCGGCGCATGGCGAACGTCTCGTCCGAGAAATCGATCCGCGCCGGGGCGTACCGTTCGACCACCTCTTCGAACTCGTCCACTACGTTGCGGGGCGAACGCACGCGCACCTTCTCCCCGAGGACGCGCATACAGAATATACACTGGAACGGACAGCCGCGCGAGGCGTACATCTGGTACACCCCGGAAGGTCCGTACAAGTCCCAGGCCGGAAAGGGAAGCGCGTCGAGATCGCGCACCCACTCGCGCGGCGGATTGACCACGACCTCGTCGCCGCGCCGAAAGGCCAGTCCCGCAATCGTCTCGAACGCCGCGTCCTCGCGCTCGACCGTCCGGTAGAGTTCCCACAGGGTTTCTTCGCCCTCGCCGAACACGGCAAAGTCGAACTCGGGAAACTCGCGCAACGTGTCGCCGGGCAGCGCGCTCGCGTGCGGCCCTCCGACGACGATCCGTACGCCCGGCGAGGCTTCGCGCACGCCTCGCGCGACCTCCGCCGCACGGGGCGCCTCGTGCGTCATCGCCGTGAAGCCGACCAGGCGCGGACCACCCTCGACAACCCGTCGAACGGTTTCGTCGAGACTCAGCCGGTCGAACATCGCGTCCACGATGCGAACGGCCACGCCTTGCCGGCGGAGGTAGGCGGCCAAGTACCCGATCCCCAGGAGCGGCATCCGATACCAGTCGCCCTGGACGATCCGCTCGGGACTCGTCTTGACGAGCACGACGCCGGGTGCCGGGCCGGTCGGGTGGACCGCCGGGCCGGCACAAGAGGGAGTAATCGTCGGACTAGGCGCGGTCACGGTCGAGCGAGAACCTCGATCCGCATCTAGTCGGTCTTGCGGGTGCTGTGTCAAGGTTTTTGGCGCGGAACTCCGGGCAAATCCTCTTGACTCCACTCGGTAGATTCGCTAAGGTCCGGTTTCGCCGCGGACGGGGGAATAGCGAGACGATGCAACCGCCCCGAGTCGTGCGGCGCTCGAGACGTGGGTGATTAGCTCAGTTGGCTAGAGTACTGCCTTGACATGGCAGGGGTCAGAGGTTCAAGTCCTCTATCACCCACCATTGATTTCCGGCGAGTTAGCGCGTTCCGCGGCGCTTTTCCCAGCGCCCTGCCCCCTAGAATCGCCCATGCGATCCGCCTCGGCCCCAGGGCGGATTTCTTCCATCCTACGCCACGATCTTGCGCCCCACCCAGGCGATTCCATGGGCGCATCTTGATTAAGCAACGTTGTCCAGTTCCCAGATTTCGTCCCAGTCGTCGTTGCGGCGGGCGAGTTCGAGTTCCACGAGTGCTTTTTCGCCGTGCGCC
>JAFGFN010000153.1 GCA_016931035.1 Candidatus Sumerlaeota bacterium | reverse complement strand
GTTGGCAAACACCTAACACAAGTGTTTTCAAAAAGCTATGGGAAAATGAGAAAAAACGACCTTATGGGATGAAGGATCGAGGAGGGCAAGGGGTGCGTCCCAGGGTTCTGAGATTCCGCCCCGCCGATCGCGTGTCTTTCGCCGAATTCGGCGGGAACCCACCAGAGGCGGGCAAGCCGCGTGAGCGGTTCGACCCACGGATGTCGCGTTCCGGTTTGCGAACCGATTCACCGGTTCGACAATCCGTGGGATGCCTCTTCCCGCCTATCGAACCGATGAATCGGTTCCTATCATGCCGCGCGCGGACCGTGGCTTGGCGACTCGATTCCGAATCGCCAAGCCACGGCTTTGAACGTCGAACCGCTAACGCGGTTCAGATCTTTGGGACGCACCCGAGGGCAAGACTCTCGCTTCGAAGATGTTGACGTAACCGACCTTCGTCGCGTAGGATTTGTCGCGGGGAGCGAATCGAAGGAGATCGCCGAGCCCCGACCGAGTCCGCGACTAGCGTTGCCCGAGTCCGATCGAACGGCTTTGGCCAAGGGGCGTCTCCCCTCCTTTCCTTCAGGACCGAAATGGACGAACCGTTTTTCTCCATCGTCATCCCCGTTCGCAACGAGGCCGATCGGATCGCTTCGTGCCTCGAATCCGTTTTCAAGAACCGCGGGACCGACATCGCATTCGACGTGACCGTTGTCGACAACGGTTCGACGGACGAAACGGTCGAAGCGGCGCGCCGGGCGGGCGCGCGGGTCGTTCTCAACCCCGATGCGCGACGGGGCTACGTGGCGCAGTCTCGCAACCTCGGTGCGCGCGAATCGCGCGGCAAGATCGTCGCCTTTCTCGATGGCGACATGGCGGTTCCGCCCGATTGGCTGACACGGGCCAAGGAATACTACGACCAGGATTTCGAGGGTGTGCTTTCGTTCCCCCAACGGGCCCCCGACGATGCCGCCTGGGTCGGTCGCGTATGGGAGAGCCGCAATCACCGCGATCGTCGCCGGGGCGTTTCGACAATCAACGTGAGCAGCGCCAACATGTTCATCAACCGCGGGTTGTTCGAAAAGGTCGGCGGATTCGACGAACGGCTCGGATCGTGCGAAGACAGGGACCTGGCCTTCCGCGTGCGAGCGGCCGGCCATCAATCGATCCGCCTGCCCGGACCGCGTCTCGTGCATTTGGGCTGCGACCGCAACGTGCGGGAACTCATTCGAAAAGAAGCGTGGAGGCAAAGCGCCGCTCTTCAGTTCGCCGTCAAGCACCGCTGGCATTTGAGGGTGTGGCGCAACCCGGTCTTCAGCCTCTATCATGTGGTTCTGGGGATTCTATTCGCCGTCGCGGTCTGCCTGAGACTCCCCGTGCCGGCTCTCGTTGCCGCCGCGCTCTGGCTCCTGCCCACGTTCGTCCTGGGAACGTTCATCCGCACGGGAAACCTGAGCTGGCCCGATCGCGCTAGACTCGTCTTCTTGCTCTGGGTTCGCTGGAACGTCGCCGGACTCGTTCTCCTCGCGCGAATCCCCTCTCTCTTCTCCCGGCAAAGACCCGACGAAGCCGTGAAGTCCTGAGCGGCTCGCGAATCTCGAATCGTCCGATCCGCGTTAGACCCTCGCGCGACCCTCTCCGTTCCGGCACGGCAGCCTTGTCCGTTTTCAAGCCCGGGCTCGGCGGCGGCAAGACCGTGGAGTGGCGGCGTGTCGCGCTAGTCGCCAATCCCGCGGCAGGAAGGTTCCGCCAAGGGCAGGTAGCGGTAGTAGAGAAGCAAGTCGACACCCACCATGACCATGTTGAGGGCGTAGAGCGCGGTGACCCAGTCGAACGAGCAGAGCACTTTGTGGATCACGCCGCTGACGTAACCGACAAACACCACGGCCATGAAAAGCGGGCTCTTGCCGATCACTTTCCGCGTGCGGAGCGATTTGGCGATCGAGATCGGCCAGCTGACTCCGAAACAAATCAGCATCACTGCTTCGAAAACGCTCATAGGAGTATCTCGGGGCCCGTGGAATGGTTTGAGCGCGGTTTTCGCCCGACGGCAAACGCGCGCGGTTGTATGCAGTTGTTTACGCAGAGAGCTTCGCCCAGTCGGCAAGGACCTCGCCGGCGTGCTCCTCGGGTTTCACTTGAGAGTACACCTTGGCGACCCGACCTTCCGGGTCGATCAGGAATGAGGTGCGGCGCGTTCCCATGTACTCGCGTCCCATCGATTTCTTGAGCGCCCAAACCCCATAGAGCTCGACCGCTTGCTTCTCCCCGTCCGACAAGAGCGGAAACGGCAAACCGTACTTCTGGCGGAACTTGTCGTGTCTCGACACCGAATCGATGCTGACACCGAGGACCTGGATTCCCGCCTTTTCGAACTCGCGCCACACGTCGCGGATGCCGCACGCCTCCAGAGTGCATCCCGGCGTGTCGTCTCTCGGATAAAAGTATAGGAGCACCCATCGCCCGCGATACTGCGATAAGGACCGCGTCTCGCCCTGGTCGTCGGGCAAGGCGAAGTCCGGGGCGCTCCGTCCGGGTTGAGGCATCATGGCCGATCCTCCTCCCCCCGCGCCAATCGCGGGGCCGCTTATTCTCGATCCTCATTCTATCACACTCGGCCGATGAAGGAATCGCGTTGTCGGATCGATTCGAAGACGATAGGGAGACTCCTTGTACAGACTTTGCTCGATTTCCGCGCGTCCTTGCGGATCGTACACGAAGACGCCGCCGCACGGACCGCACTCCCCGTCGGGGAGATCCTGGCCGATCGCGTTGACGGCCGCCACGCGGCGCCGCGCCGTTCGGGCCATCTCGGCGAGCCGCGAACGAAGTCCCGCCAGGGCGGCAGGAGGGTTGTGCACCGCGATCCGACGGTATTCGTCGGGCGAACCGGTCAGGCGCATCGGGACGATCAGGACGTCGGGTCTCGCTTCGCGCAAACCGAGAGCCAATCGCGGATCGTCCAGGTCGGCTCGGAGCGCGAGAGCGGCCTTCCCATCGCCCGCGGCGACCGATATCGGCTCGAAACGAGCGGTCTCGCCCGAATCGGAAACGCCGGCGTGTCGCGTGCGGATCGCCACCACTCCCCTGGGAGCGGCCGCGAGGATCGTCTCCCGGTCCGACGATTCCGCGCGTTCGAGCGTCGCCGCGACGATATGGACGCCGTAGCGACTCGCGATCTGCGAAATCGAGTCGGAGAAGGTTTGCGACAACGATGCGGTCCCCGAGCGTCCACCGCGTGGATCGAACGAGAACGCCCCGAGCCGAATCTGCGGGAAGACGACGAGGTCCGTCTCCGCGGACAATTCGTTGACTCGCTCCGCCAAGATATGTGCGATCTGACGAGTATCGCCCGTCTCGATTCGGACGGGCGCCAAGACGATCTCCACGCCGTTCTCCCTCGTGGCCCGGGCTTTCCAGCCTCCACGGCGGTCAGACCCAGGATCTGCCTCGCCGTTCTCTTTCCCGCCTGCGCGCTTCCACCTTCGGTCCGCGGTTCGCCATCTGAAATCGTCCGACCCGCAACTCACATCGCGCCGTCGAGAAAGTCCTCCCCCTTGGGCACGACGGCGGCGCGCAGGTCGCCTTGCGAAAGCCGGATCGAGAGATGATCGCTCACCCGGACCTGGCTCTCTCGCGTCACCACCCGTCCGTCGCGCGCGCGAGAAACGATGCTGTATCCCCGCAAGAGGACCCCTTCGGGATCGAGCGCGCCGAGACGTCCGCCGAGCGATTCCACCCGGTGCGCGGCCTGGGTCGCGGCTCGCTGCACGGCCGAGGCGGCGCGCGCCGACAGGTCGTCGAGCCGCTGCGTTGCCTGACGCACCAGGTCGAGAGGCTGACGCAATCCCCAACTTCGCAGCAAGCGCTCCAATTCGAGCCGGCGCGTCTCGACCAGATGCGACAAGACCCGCGTGATTCTCTGACGCGCCTGGACCACACGTTCACCCACCGCGCCGATTTCGGCCACGACGACTTCCGCCGCGGCCGAGGGCGTGGGCGCGCGTAGATCGGCGACGAAATCGGCGATCGTGAAGTCCACCTCATGACCGATGGCCGAAATCACCGGGACGCCAGAAGCGTAGATCGCCCGAGCGACCCGTTCGTCGTTGAACGCCCACAGGTCCTCGATCGATCCGCCGCCGCGCGCCACGACAATCACGTCCACGGGTTCGAGACCGCGCCGCGCCGCCTCGGGCGATCCGAGACGGTTGAGCCGCTCGATCGCGCGGACAATCTCGGGCGGCGCTTCGTTTCCTTGGACGAGCGTCGGCGAAAGAACAATCTCGACGCACGGCATTCGGCGGCGAATCACATGGACGATGTCGCGCAACGCGGCACCCGTCGCAGAGGTGACGACCCCGATTCGGCGCGGAAACTCGGGAATCGGGCGTTTGTGTTTGGGGTCGAAAAGGCCTTCCTTATCGAGCCGGTCGCGCAGCTCGACGAATCGCCGGTACAGGTCCCCCAGACCCGTCTGGCGCAACGACGAGACAATCAACTGATACTGGCCTCGCGCCTCGTAGACCGAGACCTCGCCCGCGGCGACCACCTTCGCGCCGTCCTCGGGATCGAACGTCAGGCGCGACCGCGCGCCCTGGAACAGGACGCACTGGACCACCGCGCGTTCGTCTTTGAGGACGAAGTACGCATGGCCACGCGACGAGACGGACCAGTTGCCGATCTCCCCTTCCACCTCGACGCGCCCAATCTGCGTTTCGAGCAGACGTTTGACCGTCTGCGTCAGTTCCGAGACGCTCAACGGGCGACGATCGGGCGAGTCGTGAGACGATGCATTCGGCATGACGCGCAACTCCTCGACGATTCCCTCGGTTCGCCGATGCGATCTTCCCTGCCGCGCATTCTCAATCCGAAATCTCAAATCTGAAATCCGAGATCCGCAATCCGAGGTCCGCAATCCCCTTGTCCTCTTGACACTCCACGAGATCCAGTGTTACCAATAGCGACGGAGAAAGACAACTTCGTTTTTCCCGCTCGGAAACGGACCTTCGACCATGCACTTCGTCCCACGCACGATCCTCCGAAGTCTTGCATTCGGATGCGCTCTCCTTGTTCTTTTTGCCCGTTTGGGGCGAACGGAACCCACGTCCCCGACGGCCACGGACCCGGAGGCGTCGCCCGCGGCGGCCATCGTCGTCTGGACCGACGTCGATCCCGCCGACGCCGTGGCCCGCGCCGTCGAAAAACTCGTGGACGAGTACAACCTCGCGGCATCGGATGGGCGGCTCGTGCTCAGGTATCTCGATCCCGAGGAGTTCGAGCGCGAGCTGACCCGAGGCGCGAAAGCCGAGGCCCCCCCCGATCTCGTTCTCCTCTGGTCGCCTCGCCTGTTGGAGATGGCCCAGCGCGACGTTCTCAAGGACATCGACGAGACCCTCGACAGCGTGCGCTCCGAGGGGGTGGACATCTATCCCGCGGCCTGGAACACCGTGCGGGCCAACGGCCACCTGTGGGGGGTGCCGCTCGCGTGCAGAACGTCGCTGCGCTTCGTGCGTTCCGATGCGCCCACGACCCAGGCCAAGACGACCGTTGATATCGCACGAGTTGAGTCGGGCACATGGAAGGAGTTTCTCGACGGAACGGCCGCGAGCTGCATCGCGAGAACCGCCCGCTTCGTCGAGTTGCTCAAGGAGGACTCGGCCCCGGAATTCGATTGGCACACCGAGTCGATTCTGGAGGACGGGAGCAACATCGCGCGCGAGTCGTTCCAGACTCTGGCCTTGGGTCGTCCCCGCGTGAAACTCAAACCCGACTCGATCGTCTGGACCGTGGTCTCCAAGGCCGTCGAGAAAGACGCGGTTTTCATCCTCTGGAGTCTCGGAAGGCTGCCCCCGGTCCGACGCATGGGCGAAGAACCGCAGTTCCTCTCGCGCATCCGCCTCGAAGGCCCCTGGATCGGAGAATGGGAGACCGCTCCGTGAGCGCCAGTGCGGAAACCACGGTTCGTCTCGCTTACGGTCGTCGCGGCATCGAAGTTGCTATTCCGGCCGGTCATCGGATTCACGTTTTGGACTACGGGGAGGTCGAACCGCTAACCGACCCTACGGCGGCAACCGCCCATGCGCTCGAACACCCCATCGGCTCTCCCCCTCTTCGCGAGATCGCGCAGAGGCGACGCGACTGCTGCATCGTGGTCTCGGACCGCACCCGTCCGGTCCCCAACCGGGCGATTCTCCCTCCAATTCTCGACGTCCTCGCCCAAGCCGGGCTCGACGACGACCGGATCGCGATTCTGATCGCCACGGGAATCCACTCCCCGACCGAAGGTCCGGCGCTCGAAGAGATTCTCGGTCCCGATCTGGTCGGGCGATTGCGCGTCCTGAACCACGTCGCGCGCGACCCGGCTTCGTGTGTGTCCGTCGGCCGCACGCCGTCGGGCGTCGAGGCCGTCGTGAACCGGTTCTACGTCGAGAGCGATCTCAAGATCGTGACCGGGCTGATCGAACCGCACCTCATGGCGGGCTACTCGGGCGGACGCAAGGGGATTTGCCCCGGCATCGCGTCCTACGACACGGTCAAATACTTCCACGGGGTCGAGATCCTGGGCCATCCGCGCGCGATGGCCGGATGCCTCGAAGGCAACCCCGTCCACGAAGAAGCGCTCGCTGTCGCTCGCCTCGCCGGAGTGGACTTTCTCGTCAACGCGACGCTTGACCCCGAGCGGCGCGTCACGGGCGTGTTCGCGGGCGATCTCGACGCCGCCCACCTCGAAGGGGTCCGATTCCTCCGTCGCCACGGCGTAGCCACCGTCCCCGAACCGGTCGACGTCGTCCTCACCTCGTCGGCGGGCTACCCGCTCGACGCGACCTTCTACCAAACGAACAAAGGCATGTTGAGCGGATATCCGATCGTCAAACCGGGTGGGACGGTGATCGTCGCCGCCGAGTGCGAGGAAGGCGAGGGCAGCCCCGAGTTCCGCGATTTGATCGACCGCGCCGAGTCGCCCGAACAGATCATGTCGCTGATTTCTCGACCCGGGTTCTACCAGATCGACCAGTGGGCCATCCAGGAGACCTGCAAGTCGCTCTCGAAGAACGAAGTCTACTTTGTCAGCGAGAACCTCGACCCCGAGCGCATGAGGCGCCTCGGAGTGAATCTCTATCGCGATCCGAACCAGGCCTTGCGCGACGCCCTGGCGAAACACGGCCCCTCCGCCACCCTTGCCGTCATCCCGAAGGGGCCGTACGTCGAGACGGCGTTGGCATCTGATTGAGGGACAGGCGGTTTGGAGTTGATTGGCCGGGGAAGACGCGGTATTCGTGAGAGGAGGATGGGGTACGACAATGACCGACATCATCCCGAAGAAACCCGAAACCGGCGTCTTCCCGCGCGTCGATCGTTCCATCGTCACAACCGGAACGCTTTTCGAGGAATCCGACGAGAAGGCGTTCTGGTTGAGCAAATCCCCTCTGGAACGCCTCGAAGCGATCGAACTCTACCGCCAGATCGCGTATGGCTATGATTCGACTACCGCCCGACTTCAAAGAGTTCTTGAGACTGCTGACTTCCCACCGAGTTGAATACCTACTCGTCGGAGGGTACGCGGTAGGACTTGAATGACCTGGAACAGCTTTCCTGAAGCCAAGTTGGAACGATAGACCTCGCTCGACGACTCAAGCGCCGATCCGTGCGACACCTTTCCGCCCGACGCAACCCGTTCCTTGGGATGGGCACTCTCGAACGCGAGTTCGCCAGGATCGGGAAAAGAAACGAGCCACGGATTCACACGGATTGAACACGGACTGGGAACCGCGGGAATCGTTCGTATCGCTTTCTCTTCATCCGTGCCGCTCCGTGCAAATCCGTGGCTCGAACTCTTCTCCCCTCCCTCGCAAAGGGGTTGCCCCGTGACCGCCCGTGGCGTCCTCCGCCAGATCGTGGCGGATTCGGCCATTGGAGGGCGGCTCCTACGGGGAATCGAATAGGTCCTATAGGACATATAAGACTTATAATTCTTGAGTTAGGGAGTATGAGTCCTCCTGGCACGCTCCGTGCCTATTCTGGTCTTCGGATGCGGGCAGACCAGGTAATGGAGGACAAGAAAATGGGTATCTTCACCAGACTCCGCGACATCGTCACTTCCAACATCAACGCGATGTTGGAGAAGGCCGAGAATCCCGAGAAACTCCTCAAGCTGATGCTCCAGGAGATGGAGGACACGTTGATCGAGATCAAGGCCCAGTGCGCCGCCGCCATGGCCCAGAGCAAAACGCTCGAACGCCAGACGACCGAGGCGCGCGACCGCGCCGACCAGTGGGAAGCCAAGGCACGACTGGCGGTCGAGAAGCAGCGCGACGATCTGGCCCGCGAGGCGCTCCTCGAAAAGCGCCGCTACGTGGATCGCGCCGACTCGATCGACGTTCAGAAGACCGAGTGCGACGCTCTGATCGAACACTATCAGAACGATATCGTCGAACTCGAAGCGAAGATGGCTTCGGTGCGCGAGAAACAGAAAATCCTCGTTCAGCGTCACGAGCACGCGCATTCGCGCCGCCGCGCCCAGACCAATATCCGCAAGGCCGATTCGACCGATGTGTTCACGCGGTTCGAGAGTTTCGAGCGGCGCATCGATCGGATGGAGGCCGAGGCCGACCTAGTGAACTACGGGCGCAAACCGACCCTCGAACAGGCCTTCTCCGATATCGAGGGCGACGAGCAGCTCGAGGCCGAACTCAAACGGCTGCGCCGCGAGACCAAGGGCGGCGGCAAGACCGTCGAATCGTAAGACTCTACAAGTTCAAGTTGCGCGATGCACGTCGCAGGCATTAGGCTGTAGGCCACAGGGCTCTACGCCAGAAGGAGGAAATCGGCCGGCGCGCACGGACACAGAGCCGCGCCGTGACAAGCCCGGGGAGGAGATTCCGCCGATGCGGAGCTGCTTCATCACGCTGTTCGTCCTTATCGGAGCGTGCCTGTTGCTCGGCGGCCTGTTCGGCGTCATGGCCGCTTCCCTCTTCGACGAAGCTCTCGGGGTCAATCCCACGGTCGCGGCCATTGTGTTCCTCTGCCTCCTGGTACCGACTCTGTTCGTGATGGCCGGTCCGCGGGGGGCGCCAAGGCTGCATCGTCGGATGACGAAGTCCAGCCGGATATGCCGGATCCGCGTGGGCGACTCGAGGAGATGATCCGACACGCGCGGGCGGAGTCGGGGCCTGTCGAAGGAGTGGAGCGGGGCAGCCGCCCTTGACAAGAGAAAGGAGACGGATCGATGCGGGGCTGCGCAATTGCCATTATTGTGTTCCTGGTTCTCGTGAGCATCGCGGGCATCCTGGTCGGCATCGCCGTGCCCAACTTCTTCGGGCATAGACCGACCGTCGCGGGAGAGACATACCCCGATCCCGCCTTGTACGGCCCTATTAACGGGGGACAAACGCAACGCCTGTTCGTACACGAAGGTGCAAACTACGCCCGGCTCGCCGCACTGGGCGCGGTCCTCGCGGTGCCTTTGCTCCTTTTGATTCTGGCGAGCGCAATGCTACGCGGCGGCGGGTCTTCGCACGAAAGGCGGCGCGCGAGTGAAAGCGAGGCGCGCGAGATCCAGGATCTTCACCACGGATTCGACAAACTGGCCGAGCGCGTCGAGGCACTCGAAACGATCTTGATGGACAAGAATCCGTAGCGTGCGGCTACGTCCGGTGCAGAGTCGCGCAAGCCGACTCCGCGCCAAACCGGAGCGAGGACAACCATGATAGAGATACTCCTTCTGCCCTTCACGATCGTCGCGACGCTCCTGGGCGTCGTGGTGAGTCTGGTTACGTTCGGGCTCTATGTGCTGAGCGTCTTGTGGGTCTTCGCCGACGCCCACAGCCGCGAGAAGTCGGGCTGCCTCGTGGCTCTCATCGTCGCAATCCCGATGTTTTGGCCCTGGAGTCTTCTGGTTTGGCTGATCTTCAGGCCGCGACAAGAACACGCCTACTAGACGCATAGGAAAAAGGAGAACGCCATTCATGTCCCTGGGAGTCGGCTTCGCCCTAAAGAGTTTGATCGTCTGCGGCCTGTTTGTCCTGGCGATTGTGTTCATGTGGTTCGTGTTCCGTTTCCTGACCCGCGGCGACAAGCGCGGAAAAAGCGCGACGGGAGGACCGAGCCAGGACGAGCAGACGCAGCGGATGCACACCGACCTGGTTCGGATGGAGGAGCGGATCGAATCGCTCGAGACGATTCTGATCGAACACTCGAGGAAAGAGCGGGGGTAGACGATATGCGCAAGCGCGACAGGGAACACCACACCGCGATCGCCATCATCATTCCGATGGTGGCCCTCGTGGCGATCTTCGCCTCCAAGTGGATCTGGCTCGTTCTCGTCGCGGCTCCGCTCATCGTTCTGGCCGAGCAGCTCCCGAGGTGGCAGGGGCGCTACCGGATGCAACACGACGGAGAGGTCGACACTCTGGCCCAGGCGATCCACACGGACCTCGAGAAGATGGAGAAACGCATCGAATCTCTGGAAACGATACTGATCGAGCACTCGGAGAAGAGATGAGGCGACGAAAGACCGGAACCCCATCGAAAAGCCCCCTCTGTGAGACTATTTGCAATACTGGAAAGGTGGATACACGACAATGAGACAGTACGATCCGAAAAGAGGCCTCTACCGTTCGCGCAACGGCATGATTCTGGGCGTGTGCAAGGGCGTCGCGGACCATCTAGACTTTCCGGTCTTCTGGCTCCGCGTCATCGCCGTCGTCTTGGCGTTCGGCTCGTTCACGCTCGTGATCTGGATCTACCTGGCCGCGGCGATCTTCATGAAGCCCGAACCCGTCGTGCCGTTCCGAACCGAGATGGACCGCGAGTTCTACGATTCCTACGCATCGTCGCGCACGCTGGCGCTGCACCGTCTGCGCGACACGTATGCGAAGCTCGACCGGCGCATCCGACGCATGGAGTCGATCGTCACTTCGCGCGATTTCAATTGGGAAAAACGAATGGGAGAATAAGAACGGTTCGAAAGTTCCACGTTCGAAAGTTGAAGGTTCGGAAGACTTCCCGACCGCCGAGTCCTCGAACCTGTGAACCTGGAACCTTCGAACGTGGAACTCAAATAAAGAAGACCGGCAGGATCAGCAGGATAAGGCGTCCCCTCCCAAATCGAGAAGAGTAATCCGCAGCCGGGCGTTCGTCCTCGGGTTGCTCGAAAAAGTGAGAGTTAATCCATGGGCTGAACGCCGCTACGTCTGCGGGAACTTCCCCCCGGACTTCCCCGCATCCTCGATTCTCGATCGAGTCGCCTTATCCTGCTCATTCTGCCGGTCCGGAGACCGGTCGCGATTCCACAGGCACGTTGCTCGCAACGAGCGGCCCGACGAATCGCATTCCTTCATTGACCCGTATCCTACTCCTTGAGGAAATCCAACGCAAGCTTTTCTATGTGGGGGGCGTCGATTCCGAAGTGCGCCTTCATCTCGTCGTTTCCCCCCGACTTGCCGAACACGTCGCGGACCCCGATCCGCCGCACGGGGACGGGGCAGCGCTCCGCCACCGTCTCGCACACCGCCGACCCCAGCCCGCCGAGGATGTTGTGGTTCTCGACCGTCACGATCCGACCGATCTCGCGCGCGGCCCGCACCACCGCCTCCTCGTCTAGAGGTTTGATACTACTCATGTTAATAACACGGGCCTCGACGCCCCGGCCCGCCAGCGACTCCGCCGCCCGCATCGCGTCCTCGACCGATTCGCCCACGGCGATCAGGGCGATGTCGTCCCCGTCGCGCAGCTGGACCGACCGCCCCAGCTCGAACTCGTATCCCTCGGGCACCGCGACGGGCACGGGGTCGCGCCCGACGCGAACGTACATCGGGCCCACGTGCGTAGCGGCGTAGCGCAGGATGGCCTTCATCTCCTCGGCGTCGGCCGGCTGGACCACCGCCATGTTGGCGATCGACCGCATGATGCCGATGTCTTCGAGCGATTGGTGCGAAGCGCCATTCTTTCCGACGAACAACCCCGGATACACGGCCAGAATCTTGACGTTGAGATTGGCCAAAGCGATCGACGTCGTCACCTGGTCGCACGCCCGGCGCGAACAGAACGCCGCGATGGCCGAGGCGAACGGCTTCATCCCCGTCGTGGCCAGCCCGGCGGCGATCCCCATCATGTTCTGCTCGGCGATCCCGACCTGAACGAATCGTTCGGGGAACCGCTCGCCGAACTCGGCCACTCTCGAGCACGGGCCGAAATCGGCGTCGAGAACCACCACGTCGGGGTCTTTCTCGCCCAGGTCGACCAGGACTTGCCCCACCACGTCGCGCGGGGCCAAGGATGCTTCAGTCATCGGTTCTCTGCTTCCTTTCCGCCATTGTTCATTGCCCGTGTCTCCGTCGTGCCGTGGCGGTTTTTCGATGCGTCCAATGGCCGGGCTTCCTCTTTGAGTGGGCGATGGCAATTACCCAAACTTGACGATCTTCATAAAGATGAACGACAAGATAGGGGAAACGGTGGGTGACGTACCTTCGGGTCCCGTCCGGGCGCAGCGGCCATCGTTCCGGATATCGTGCGACTGTCTCGATTGAGGTTTCAACCTCGGCCAGAAGATCCGGTTCGAGGCCCGAGCCGCGAGACTCGTAATACGCCACGGCCTCCCACAATTCCGTCTCGGCCTCGTGAAGAACGGTCAAGCGCGTCATTTGCCGAATCGCGCCCTGATGTCGGCGAAAACCTCGGCGACGGGCCGGCCCTGAGCGGTCCCCTCGCGAACGGATTGGACTCTGCGAGCGATCTCGGCTTCCTGCTCGCGGCTCAGTTCGAAATCCGCCGGGTTCTCTAGACTCAGGATGAGGTCGTGCGCCAGACTCGCCCGCTCGCTGACGGAGAGCGACAGAGCCTCGTCACGGACTTTTTCGACAGTCGTGCTCATGGTTGGAACATACCACGCCGATACAAGTCGGTTCAATTCATTTCCGGTCTACGCGGAAGATTCGACTGCGTCATCCAACGACGTCTCGTCTTGGAATGCGCGCACTCACTCCAGCGCCCAGGCTATCTCGTCTTCGGGGCAACCCAGGGCGCGGAGAGTCTTCTCGACTTCGGCCGGAGGCATGGTGATCGAATGGCATTCCCACTTTCCCTGGATGTAGGAGATGTCTTTGCCCTTGATCGTGTGGGCCACGATCATCGTCGGGCGACCCTTCGTGGCGCGCGCCTCGCCGAGCGCTTCGATGATGGCCGGAATCGAGTGGCCGTCGATCGAGATCACGTGCCAGCCGAAGGCGCGAAACCGTTCGTCGATCGGCTCGAGCGGCATGATTTCGGCGACGTCGCCCGAGAGGGTCAGTTTGTTGAAATCGAGAATCCCCACCAGACTGTCGAGTCGATATTTGGGCGCGCACATCGCCGCTTCCCATATCTGCCCCTCCGCCGCCTCGCCGTCGCCTACGACGACGTAGACGCGATAGTCCTTCTTGCGCATCCGCGCGGCCAGCGCCATCCCGATCCCGACGGAGAGCCCCTGGCCGAGCGCGCCCGAACTCATGTCCACGCCGGGACAGACCCCCAGTTCGGGGTGCGCCTGGAGAGGGCTATGGATCTTATAGGGGCGATAGAGCTCTTCTTCGGGGAAGTAGCCGAGTTCGGAAAGGCACGAATAGAGCGCCAGGCACGAGTGCCCCTTCGAAAGAACGAACCGGTCGCGGTCCGCCCACTCGGGATTCGAGGGATCGAGCCGCATCTCGCGGAAAAAGAGGGTGGTGACGATTTCGAGCGAGGACATCGACCCGCCGGCGTGTCCCCCCTTGGCTTTCGAGATGGACTTGACGATGCGAATCTTGAGCTGGCGCACCATCTCTTCGAGTTGCGGCACATCGAGCATCGGGCGTGTCATACGATCTCTCTCCTACCTTGATCGGGCGAAATTATCCTACAATACCAGACCGGTCAAGGGCTTTTCGGCCCAGTGAAGAAATGAGAAACCGGCCTTGCGTTCCGCGAGGAGCGCAAGGCCGGAGGATGTCACGGAGTCCGGATGTCCCCGCTTCGCGCCAGCGACTGGGGAACCCGGGGAGGAGGGGATCGTCTAGACGAGGCCCTGATCGAGCATCGAGTCGGCCACCTTGACGAAACCGGCGATGTTGGCCCCCATGACGTAGTTGCCCTTGTCGCCGTACTCTTCCGAAGCCTCGAAGGCCGCCTTGTGGATCGCCTTCATGATGCCGTTCAGGCGCTGATCCACTTCCTCGCGCGTCCAAGACAGACGCATCGAGTTTTGGCTCATTTCGAGACCCGAGGTCGCCACGCCGCCGGCGTTGGCCGCCTTGCCGGGACCGTAGAGGATCTTCTTCTCCTGGAAGACCTTGACGCCGTCGGGATCGGTCGGCATGTTCGCGCCCTCGGAGACCAGGATGCAGCCGTTGTCGACCAGGGTCTTCGCGTCGAGACCCGAGATCTCGTTCTGCGTCGCGCTCGGGAAAGCGCAATCGCATTTGACATCCCACGGCCGCGCGCCTTCGCGATACTGGGAGCCGGAGAACTTGTCGCAGTATTCTTTGATCCGGCCGCGCTTGACGTTCTTGAGTTCCATGACGAACTCGAGCTTCTCGGCGTCGATCCCGTTGGGATCGTAGATCGTCCCGTTCGAGTCGCTGAGCGTGACGGCCTTGGCGCCGAGCTCGTTGAGTTTTTCGATCGTGTACTGGGCCACGTTGCCCGAGCCCGAAACCGTGCAAACCTTGCCTTTGAGGCTGTCCTTGCGCGTGGCGAGCATCTCCTGCGCGAAATAGACCGCGCCGTAGCCCGTCGCCTCGGGACGGATGAGCGAACCGCCCCAGTTGAGGCCTTTGCCCGTCAAGACGCCCGTGAACTCGTTGCGGAGACGTTTGTACTGACCGTAAAGGAAACCGATCTCGCGCCCGCCCACGCCGATGTCGCCCGCGGGGACGTCGGTGTCGGGACCGATGTGGCGCGCCAACTCGGTCATGAACGACTGGCAGAAGCGCATGACTTCGTTGTCGGACTTGCCCTTGGGATCGAAATCCGAGCCGCCCTTGCCGCCACCCATGGGCAGCGTGGTGAGCGAGTTCTTGAAGACCTGCTCGAAAGCGAGGAACTTGAGGATGCCGAGGTAAACCGTCGGGTGGAACCGCAGACCGCCCTTGTAGGGGCCGATCGCGCTGTTGAACTGAATGCGGAAGCCGCGGTTGACCTGGATGTTGCCCTTGTCGTCGAACCACGGGACCCGGAACATGAAGACGCGCTCGGGCTCGACGATGCGCTCGAGGATCCGGCTCTTCTCGTACTTGGCGTGGCGTTGAACGACGGGGCCGAGGGAGTCGAGGACTTCCTCGACGGCTTGGTGGAACTCCCATTCGGCGGGGTTGCGGCGTCGAACGAGTTCCTTGACACTGGCGATGTAAGACATGGTTTCTCTTCCTCTCCTGGAGCAATTGCCTCGGCGGGCGCGTTGGCGGGCCGCTTATTGGCAGTATCTGGCCAATAATATCTCTGTGAGAGGACAAGTCAAGGGAAAAATCTATCCCCTCGGAGGCAAAGTTGGACCGCTAGGCGCAAGAGCCTCTGAGCGAACATGACGGGGATAGAAGACTGGGGAAAATGGCGGTCAAGACGCCGCCCGAGCCTCGGTCCGCTTTTCGCAGCAGCAATAGAAGCGACAGGAAAAGCGGAAAGAGTACCATTTTATTCTTGACATAGGCCCCATAAATTAGGTAGTTTTGCCAAAAACATGGAGGCCCTATCCCCATGAAGCAAATCGACCGCAAACTCAAGATCGCCATTCTGCGCGTCTTGCGCGAGAGCGAGAAGCCTATCGGAAGCCAGGCCATTGCCCGCGAGCTGCAGTCCTACGGCTTCGACCCGAGTCCTCGCACGATCCGCCTTTATCTCCAGGACATGGCCCGCGAGGGCCTCGTCGACGAGGAGGCGCGACGCGGACGCGGCGGAGGACGGTCGATCACGCAGAAGGGAATCGACGAGATCAAGGACGCTCTGGCCATCGACCGAGTCGGGTTCACGGCCTCGAAGGTGGACGATTTCGCCTGGCAGATGACGTTCAATCCCGCCTCGGCGCAGGGGCTGATCGTTCTCAACGTCACCACGATCGACGCGCATTCGCTCGAACGCGCCCTGGAGGAAATGCTCCCCGTCTTCGAGGCCGGCTTGGCGATGGGCGACTATCTGGCGGTCGCCCGCGAGGGAGAAGAGCTGGGTCGATTCCGCGTCCCCGAGGGACGGATCGGCATTGGCACGGTGTGCAGCGTCACCATCAACGGCGCCCTTCTCAGCATGCGCATCCCGACCGCGTCGCGCTTCGGCGGCGTCGTCGAGATGCAAGAGGGTCAGCCGGTTCGATTCACCGACGTGATCTACTACGATGGAACCACGCTCGATCCGCTCGAGGTGTTCATCAAGGGAGGTCTCACGTCGGTCCGCGAGGCGGCGCGAACCGGACACGGGCGGATCGGGGCGAGTTTCCGCGAGGTGCCGACGGTCGCGATGGACGAGGTGTCGAAGGTTCTGCGTCGACTCAAGCGCGTGGGCTTGGGCGGCGTCCTGACGATCGGCAAGCCGAGCCAGCCGCTGCTGGATTTTCCCGTCCACGAGGGGCGCACGGGAATCGTCGTTTTCGGCGGCCTGAATCCGGTCGCCGCCGTGGAGGAGACCGGCATTCGCACGCAGAGCAAGGCGCTTTCGACCTTCTACGATTTCCACCGCCTTATCCACTATCGAGAAGTCCTCGAGCGCGTCCGCAGCGGCGACCTGCACCACACGCGGATGACGTCGTAAGGACCCGTTCAGCCCCTCCCGGCGGACATCTTCGTCTTCTGCCTTTTCGCTTGCCTGTTTTGGCGACAGGCATTAGAACGGATGCCGCTTGAAAACGGAGACTGCTTGCGAAAGGCCCGGATTCCCGTTCCGCTCTGTCCGCCCAGGCTGTCCCGAGGAATCCCGTTTCTCCCGCTACTATCCGTCGCGATCCGGACTCCGGACGGGACATCGATGTCCGGCATTCGGGGCGTTTCGCGAAGGGATTCTGTATGGTCGACGCCTACGTAACGACTCTCGCCTCTCTGACCTTGGCCGTGGGACCCGATCGTCTTCTGGTCGAGGACGCCGAGTCGAACGGCATTCTTTCGCTGCATCCGGCCTACACGCCCTCGGGCGCCGCCACGCCCCGGCGGTTCGAGCGCGTCCAGGGTTTTGCGGCGCAGGCGGACAGGTTGACCGTCACATGGGAACCGGTCTCGGGTCTCGGGGCCGAGACCACGCTCACGGCAATCGGGAAACGTTGCCTTCGGCTCGACTGCCGTTTCACGCCTGTCGAGAACAAGGGCGCCGCCCCGTCGGTCGGCACGCTTCATCCCGTCTATTTCCCCAACGAAGGACCCGGAGCGTGCGCGTTGGGATCGCACCCGCTTCGGTCCCTGATTCTCCCGAGTGTCAATTGTCCGGCGCGACTGGTTCGCGTCCACGGAGAACGGCTTCGAAGCGCGATCTTCGGCGCGTGGTTCGCGGACTCGGGCACGCCCTCGTTGCTTCTGGCCGAACAGGCGCCTGGAGAGCCCCCCAGGGCGGTCTTTTCCGTCGAGGGAGCGCGGGGAAGAATCGCGAGTCTGCGCATCGACTGCGTTCCTGCCCGTTGCCCAACGGAACGGCAAGAGACCGAACCCGAGACGATAGAACCCCTGGATGCGCCCTCGCTGAGACTCACGATGGGGGACCGTTCCATTCGCGAAGCCCTGGACGAATGGGTCCGCGACGCGAGGAACCCGTCCCTCGCCGACGCTTTCGCCGCCTTCGATCCGGCGGGGGAAATCGAGAGCCTGGAGGACGAGGCGCCGGAAGAGAACGTCGAGGAACCTCAAGAGGAGAGCATCGCGAGCCAAGATCCACCCGGAGTCGAAGGACCCGAGATCGAACCCCAACAAGCGATTCGGGAAACGCCGCGGACGGTCGATCTCGCCGAGTGTTCGTCGAGCGGGCGAAGGACCGCTCTGTTTCGCCGCGCCTGGCGGCAGAACGAGGGCGCTTGGCCCCGGTGGGGCTCGGGTCGTCGCCGCGCCCCCGCGTTCGGCGGCGCTCCGAGAAGGATATTCGCCCGACAGAACGACATGGAAGTCGTATAAATCACACGTTATGAAAGCATGAAAGCGGACAACGATGAACCTGAGAACCTTGCTTGAAGGAATGACCAAGGTCGAAGCGTCCGACCTCCATCTCAAAGCCGGGGGCGCGCCTACGCTGCGCATCCACGCGGGCCTTCGCCAGATCAACCATCCGCCTCTAACCGCCGACGAGATCCGTCAGACGCTCGACGAAATTCTTCCCGCGAAGTTCCGCGATCGTCTGGAGACTCAAGGCGCCGTCGATTTCTCCTATTCCATCGCGGGATTGGCGCGATTCCGCGTCGCCGCCTTCCACCAGCGCGGAGCGGTCAGTCTGGCATTCCGCCGCGTGAACACGGACGTCCCCGCGATCGAGACTCTGAACCTTCCCGAGGCGGCGATGAAGTTGACCGCGTCGATTCGCGGGATGACGCTGGTGACGGGGGTGACGGGTTCGGGAAAATCCACCACCCTGGCGGCGATGATCCAGCAGATCAATTCGGCCTACCACGCCCATATCGTCACCCTCGAGGACCCGATCGAGTACCTTTTCACGGACCAAAAATGCATCATCAACCAGATCGAGGTCGGACTGGACTGCCCCTCGTTCCGATCGATGATGACCCACGTCGTGCGGTTCGATCCCAACATCATCATGATCGGCGAGATGCGCGACCGCGAGACCATCGAATCCGCCCTCGAGGCGGCCGACACGGGGCACATGGTTCTCAGTACGCTCCACACCTCCGACGCCAAACAGACGATCACCCGAATTCTCAACTTCTTCCCCCGAGAGGACGAGAAACTCATCCTCGAACAGTTGGCGATGAACCTGCACGCGATCGTCTCGCAGCGCCTGCTTCCGCGCACCGATATCAAGGGTCTTATTCCGGCGGTCGAACTTCTGATCAACACCCCTATCGTAACCAAGCTGATCAAGGACGGCCGCATCGCCGATCTGCAACAGGTCCTCACCAACCGCGAGGGCGGCATGCAGTCGTTCGACGTCAGTCTCGGACTTCTCGTCCGCGAATCGAAAATCTCCGAACAGACCGCCGCGCGCCACTGCGCGGACGAATCGTTCCTGCGCCGGTTCATCCGAGGCGGATCGAGCGTAGGCGACCAGGCGGGCCTCATCGGAGGGGGCGGATACTAGGAATTGCGGAATGCGGATTGAAGAATGGTGAGTGCGGGGGTGGCGATGACGGACAGAACGCTCCTGGTCGGAACCAACAACGCCCACAAGGCGCGCGAGATCGCCGCGCTGCTCGAGGATATGAACGTTCGCGTGGCGACGCCCCGCGAGATAGGGATCGACTGCGAGCCGGTCGAGGACGGCGCGACCTTCCGCGACAACGCTCTCCTCAAGGCGCGCTTCTATTCGCGCGCCTCGGGGCTTCCGTGTCTCGCCGACGACTCGGGTCTCGAAGTCGACGCCCTCGACGGACGTCCGGGCGTCTTGTCCTCGCGTTACGCCCCTACCGACCCTGAACGAATCCAACGGCTCCTCGACGAGATGAAGAACGTGGAGGCGAATCGCCGCGCGGCGCGGTTCGTTTGTGCCGCGGCGCTGGTCGATGCCCGTTCGGAGACGGAGATCGTCGAAATCGGAACCTGCGAGGGCGAGATCGCCTTCGAGCCTCGCGGGACCAACGGTTTCGGCTACGACCCGGTATTCTGCCTCGCCGACGTGGGGCAGACGATGGCCGAACTCACGCCCGAAGAAAAGAACGCCCGAAGCCACCGCGGCCGCGCGCTACGCGCCGTCCAACCCCACATCGCCTCGCTCTTCTCGTGAATCGCTTCGCCATCGCTTTTTAGGTCGGTCGATCGCCGAGATGATCGATCATTCTTTCACGGCGAAGATGCGGACGCGGTCGGCCTTCCCTTTGACCGCCTCCTCGCCGTGGAAAGCGAAGCGCGCCGCGTTCTCCTCCGAGAGTCGAGCGTACGTGGTCTCGGAGATCAGAATCGAACCGGGCGGACAGGCGCGTTCGATCCGCTGGGCGGTGTTGACCACGTCGCCGATCACGGTCCGATCCTTGCGATCCAGTGTGCCGACGTCGCCCTGGAGGACGCGGCCGCTGTTGATGCCGATCCGAACGCGAACCTCTTCGCGTCCGTCCTGCGCCCGCAGGCGGTTGAACTCGGGGAGGGAGACGCCCAGGATCGTGCGGGCGGCCTGGACGGCGTCGTTGGCGTCGATGAAGACGGCCATGACGGCGTCGCCCATGAACTTGTCGATGTCGCCGTGACATTCCTTGGTGATCACCCCGCACGTCGAGAAAAGCGTGTTGAGAAGATCGACCACCTCCTCGGGCGTGTGCTTTTCGGACAAGGGAGTGAAACCGACCACGTCGAGATAGAGGATGGTTAGGTCGCGCTCGACCGCGGCGCTTCCCGCCTCGGAATGGGCCTGCGCGACGATTTCCTCGAACGTCGTGTGCGACACGTACTTCTGCACGACGCGCTGGAACTTTTCCTGGAGGATACGGTAGTCCTCTTCCTTCGATATGTCGCGAAACACCTCGATGGCGGCGAGGATCTCGTTCTCGGGTCCCCGGATCGGGGCGATGTGAGTCATGACGGGAAAGCGCCGACCCGATTTGTGAAGGGGATAGACCTTGGCGCGTGCCGGCTCGCCCGTTTGGATCACCTGGAGGAGGGGACACGCCCCTCGGCACAACAGACGCCCCTGTTCGTCGATGTGGTTGAGGATGTCGTCGCCGCACCAGCGTCCCGCGACCTCATTCGCCGGGTAGCCGGTGATTTCTTCCGCTCCGCGATTCCAGAACAGAATGCGACGTTCCGGATCGACGATGTAGACGCCGTCGAAGAGGCTATTGAGAACGGTCGCCAGGACCGAGTCTTTGTCCGTGAGGTCTTCGGTCGAGAAGTTCTGTATCATCGTCGTTTCTCTCTTCCGGCTGCGTCCCCATCAACGCCTGGACTGAAAATACTCGCTCAGGAGGGCGGCGCATTCCGAGGCGAGGACGCCGCCGACGGCCTCGACTCTGTGGTTGAAGGTCTCGACGTCGAGGAGGCGGATGTTCGAGGCGACCGCGCCGCTCTTCGGGCTGTCGGCGCCGTAAACGACGCGTCGGACGCGCGCGAGGACCAGGGCGCCCGCGCACATGGGGCAGGGTTCGAGGGTGACGACGAGTTCGCACCCGACCAGGCGGAAATCGCCGCGGGCCTGGGCGGCGCGGCGCAACGCAAGGATCTCGGCGTGGGCCGTGGGGTCGCTCGTGGCGATGCGTTCGTCGTGTGCCGCGGCGAGAAGGCGTCCTTCGGCGTCGACGACGATGGCGCCGACGGGGACTTCATCGATCGCCGCGCCGCGTCGGGCTTCTTCGAGCGCGAGGCGCATGCGGCCTTCGGAATCGGGTGGGGCGATCATCATTCGGCCTGGATGGGCTCGATCCGAACGATATCGGAATTGTGCAGGGTGAGCATCACGCCGCCGCGCCGCATCTGGAAAACGGTCAGTTCCTCGTCGCTGCCGACGGTTCGCCCAATAAAGGTGCCTCGGCTGCGGAGTCGGACGGTGGCCCACTCTCCCGCGAACGGATCGGGAGCCCTGGGAGACTGCGCGAGCCGCTGTTCGATCTCCTTGGAACTCCCGACGGGGGGAAGATCGGGCTCGAGCGCCGAGGGGGTCGGCTCGGCGGGCAACGGACGCTGAAGAAGCGCGGCGGTCATGTCCGTCTGGTCAGGCACGGGAGTCGGTTCGTCCGGGGATTCTCGCGAGGCCGCGGTCGGCAGCGGAACGGGCGGGGCGAGGTTGGAGGCGATCAGGGTGTCGGTTGTGAAGTCGATCGGCGTGGGGGCGGCTTCGCGCACGACCCGCTCGACGTAAGCCGGCATCGGGTAGTGTTTGGCGAAGACCGTTTGGGCGATATAGTCGAGCAAATCCGCGTTCGGGGCGTTGTTGACCGCCGGTTTCTGGTACGAGTAGAGCATGACGCCGTCGGTGCTGCGTCCCAGGGCGACGCGCATCTGCATCACGACGTCGGCGTCGAAGTTGCGCGGACCGTCGACCATGACCACGAGTTTCGCGGGGCCCTTGACGGCATTGGCGAAATCGATCCAGCGGACAAACCCGTCCTGCTCGGTGGGATGCGTGTGGGCGTTGGCGAGGACAAGCCAATCGACCAGACCGAGCTGACACCAGTGGGGCCAATCCTGGAGCGCGCCCTTGAAATCGGGCTTGTCCTTGCCCGGCTCCTCGCCCAGGTCGCCCGTCGAGAGAGCCAACGTCGAGACGATGATGTCGGGATTGACCTTGTGGGCGGCGTCCGAGAGCCGCTTGAGAAGCTGGGTGAGTTGCTCGGAACGCCAATGCAGCCACGCCGGATCGTCCACTTTGGGCGGTTCGGGATCGATGCGGCCGGTCTCGACCCGGAATCGTTCGAGCGCGGCGGGGTTGTATCCCCACTGCCTTTCGAGGCCGGGGTAGCGGAAATCGACGAAATCGATGCCGTCGACCGGATAGTTGGAAACCAGTTCGCGCACGACCAGTTCCAGATACTCCTGGACCTCGGGAACTCCGGGATCGAGATACGAATACTGCGCCTGGTCGCGCGTATTCCCCATGTAGTCGGACGAGACCCACTCGGGATGCAGATTGATCAGGTGGTCGGCGGGAGGGGGAAACGGAAACTTGTCGTTGTAAAGCCGGAAGGGGTTGATCACGGCGTGAACGCGCAACGCGCGCGGTTGGGGTCGGTGCGCGAGCGACAGAATCGTCCCCAGCGGATTGAGGAAGTCCTCGGACAGACCCGACGGGGTCACGGCCAGCTCGGAGTAGTAATAGGCGTCGCCGAACGAACGCATTTCGATGAAGACGTCGTCGACGTTGATCTTGCGCAGGTGCCCCACGAGCGTCGCGCAGCCCGCCTGGGTGCGCATCTCGGCGCTCTGCGACTCGACCCATATTCCGCGAATCGGATACTCGGGCGCGGGCGCCTTGGCCGGATTTCCGACAGCCTCCGGCTCCTCGAGGGGTTCCGCCGGCTCGACACCGGTCGAGCGTTCGTCCGAACTCATACGCGGGGGAGATGTGGCCTCGTCCGGGGTCGAAGACGCCGTTCGGGTCGTCTGGGCGCCCAACCACGACGCGAAGAGTACGAAGAGAAGGGCGACAGAGAGTGCGGACGATGCGGAGCGAACCGATGGGGAGGAGAGACGTAACATTAGGGGAAGACTCCTTCGCCGATTGGAGGAAAGGTCGGAACAGGGACGCGGGAGCGGGGGCGGCCTACTACCCCCTACTCCGGTTATTCTTATCAGATGAGACTCGTGCAGGCAAGCGACTTTTCGCGCCTGCGCCTGAGAGGGCGTGTGTGAAGCACCGATACCGCGCCGTCACGTTTCCTGCGAAAAGCGGCGGGAAACGCGCCAGCGCGATAGAAAGAAACCCGATAAACCCAGGGCGACGCTCGCTTCGCTCGCTTGCCCTGGACTGCAATATGTCGCGCTTTCAGCGCTCAGAGCCTTCTCGCACACGCTCTGAGTAACCGCCGATTGTGCGGGAAGGCCGAATCTGCTATGTTGGCGGTTCTGGAAACGGAGAATCTGGGAGAACCGACGGCCCCTCGCTACGCGCCATGACGGAACCGGCCTGGATCGACTCGCACTGCCATCTGACCGACGAGGCGTTCGCCGCCGACCTCGACGAAACGATCGAGCGTGCGCGCGCCGCCGGGGTGGGGCATATCGTGGCGGTGGGCGACAACGTCGAATCGAGCCGCGCGGCGCTGGATCTGGTCCAACGTCACGCGGGCGTGTTGAGCGCGACCGTCGGCGTGCACCCTCATCGCGCATCGGAATGGTCGCCCGACGCGCTCGACGCTCTGCGCCGACTGTGCGCCGGTCGGCCGCGCCCGGTCGCGATCGGAGAAATCGGGCTCGATCACTTCTACAACTTCGCCTCGCGCGAGGACCAGATGCGCGCGTTCGTCGAGCAGTCCGATCTGGCGCGGGAGCTCGGTCTCCCGATGGCGATCCATTGTCGCGACGCCTACGATCCCTTGATCCAGCTGGCCGAGGAGAGGGCTCTCGGCGCCGTCGGCGGCGTAGTCCATTGTTTCACCGGCTCGGCGGCGCAGGCCGTCGCCCTCGCCGAGCTGGGATTCTCTATCGGAATCGCGGGCGTTCTGACGTTCAAGAAGAGCGAGACGATTCGCGAGGCGGTTCGAGCGGTTCCGATCGAATCGCTCGTGATCGAGACCGACGCGCCGTACCTGGCCCCGGTCCCGCATCGCGGACATCGCAACGAACCCGCCTTCCTGGCCCACACGGCGGAACGTCTGGCGCTGGAACTCGGGATAGATGCGCGGGCGCTGTCTTCGCAGCTGGCGCGCAACACGAAACGCCTATTCAGACTCGACGGACTGGACTTCCGGAAATGATCGCCGCAACCGAGCCGCCGCTCCGCAAAACCCGGCGAGGGAGCGAACACGCTCGATCGCTCGCGTTTGCGTTGACCCACGTCGGTTTCTTCACGTTGATTGCGCAGGCGGTCCTCATTCGAGAGTTTCTCGTCCTCTACATCGGGGGGGAGGTGGCGCTGGGCGTCTTCTATGCCGCGTGGCTCGGGTGGATCGGCGTCGGCGCGGCGATGTATCTGCCCTTCGCGGGTCGTCGCGGCGACGCGCGACTGCGACCTGTCGATTCCGCCCCGGACGCCCGCGCTGTCCCGTGGGCGATGGCTCTCCTGGCCCCGGCGCTCCTGGTTGAATTGGCGGCGATCCGGTGGGGACGCCAACTCGCGGGCGTGTCCGCCGCCGAGATCGTCCCGCTCGGGTCGCTCGCGCTCGTCACGATCCTCGCAACCGCCTTGGTAGGACTCCCGGCCGGTTTCGCATTCTCGGCCGCGTGTCGATCGGCGGCCGCTCGGAGCCGTTCGGAAGACGACGCGGACGCCTCGCGTTCGGGCCTGCGTTGGGTCGCCCTTCTGTTCGGATTCGAGGCGGTGGGCGGCTTCGTCGGAGGTCTGGTTTATACATTCTATCTGGTCGACAAGTTGCCGCCCGATGGGGTCGCATGGCTTCTCGCGGGATTGCTCGGGCTTCACCTTGCGGCGTGGGAATGGACGCGACGCGAACCGGCGGGACGCCTGCGCCGCTATTCGCGATTGGGCCTCGTGGGCTTCGGCGCGCTCCTCGCCCTTGGCGCGATCGCCCAGATCGCTCTTCCGAGCGGACGCAACCGGATGCGCGAGGCTCAGGCGCGGCGCTTCACCCAGTTCCGACCCGGACTCGAGTTCGTCGACGCTTGCGAGTCGCGCTACGAGCGGCTCGAACTGGCGCGTCGCGGCGAGCAGTACACGCTTTTCGCCAACGGCGCGGTCGATTTCTCATTTCCCAATCGGCTCGACGCGCGCAACCGCGCCGCGGCGATTCTGGTCCAGAGACCGCAAGGCGCGCGCCGGATTCTGCTCCTGGGAAACGCCGAGTCGGGCCTTCTGACTCAGCTTCTCGTCTACCCGTCGGTCGAGCGAATCGACGTCGTCGCGCTCAACCCGCGCGTGGCGGACCTGGTGAGGCCCTATCTCCCCGAGGCCGACCGCCGCGCCCTCGACGACCCGCGCGTGCAACGCGTCTTCGCGGACCCGCGCGCGTTCGTGAACCGGGAGGCCGAGGAGGGGGCGTACGACGCGGTCGTCATGGAGGCGCCGGACCCGATCTCGGCCTCGGTGAATCGTCTCTACACTCTCGAGTTCTTCTCGCGCGTCAAGCAGTTGCTCGTCCCGGGGGGCGTTCTCGTCACGGGAGTCACCTCGTCGGCCAACTATCTCGGAAGCGACGTGGCCGACTACGCCGGGTCCGTCGTCGCGACGGTCCGGCGCGTCTTTCCCTCGGCGGTTCTCTCGCCCGGCGACTACATGACGATCTTCGCGTGTGCGCAGCCCGGAGTCGTGACGCTCGACGCGGCCGAGCTCGCCGCGCGATACGAGGCGCTCGAGCGCCCGGCCTCCGACGTGTTCGCTCCCGAAGGCTTTGCGAGCCTCTTCCCCCCCAAAGACGTCGAGGCGGTCCGGAGGCGATTCGCGGCGGTCGACGCGCCCGTCAATACCGACTCGCGCCCGATGACGTATTACTACGGGACCATCGTGTGGAGCCGGTTCTCTGGGTCCGAAATCCTGCAACGACTTCTGCGTTCGCTCGAACGTGTCGGACCGGGAATGCTCGCCGTGTTCCTGTTCCTGGTCCTCGGGTTCCGTTTGGCCTACGCGTGGAGCGACAAGAGGGTGGACGCCGCCGTGCGCGCCGCGCGGTTCGACGCCGTGACGACAGTGGGCGCGCTCGGCTGCGTCGGAATGCTCGTCAGCATCCTTTTGATCATGGCCTATCAGTGTTCGGTCGGGTTGCTCTACGAACGAATCGGGTTCCTGGCGGCTCTCTACATGGCGGGCCTGGCCCTCGGGTCGGTCGCCGTCGGCCCATGGATGGCGCGGCGACTGCGGCCTCGCCCGGCGCTTCTGTTAATCGTCGGCGCGATGGTCGCTCAGCTCCTGGCGATGAGCCGTCTGCTTCCCGGCAGCGCCGGGCAGGAAGGCCTGGCGATGGGACTGCTGGCGTTCGCCGGACTCCTGGCGGGCGGGGCATTCGCGGCGTCGGCCCGCGTGTTCGCCGATCTGCCGGGACGCACCGGGGCATGGCTCGACGCCGCCGACCACACGGGAGGCGCGTTGGGCGCCGTCGTCACCGGCGCGGTCGCCGTTCCCTTGTTGGGATTCGAGACGACGGCGTGGGCGGGCGCCGCCATCGCCCTGGCCCTCGTCGCCGTTCATGTCGAGACCCTCGTCCTCTCTCGGCGACGGACCGCGCGCGACCTCGCCGAATCGCCCGCGTCGACCGCTCCCCCACCCGGGTTCTCGCGCCCGTTGCGGTGGGTTCTATCGTTCGTGCTCCTGGGGTCGTATCTCTTGGGAGGGTGGAACCACCGAGAGACCGCCGACGCCGCGCCCCAGACCGCTCTGTCCGCCGCGCAGATCGAGAACTGGACCGGCGAGACGTCCTGGGTGCGAAGAGAGGGTCCGATCCCGCACTGGGAAACTCCCGGCACAACTCCCGACGAGAAGCGGCGCGTCGTGTTCTCGACCGACCACACGGCGGGCGACATCCGCGGTTTCGTCGGGCCCATCACGCTGGCGATCGAAATGGACCGCTCGCGCCTGCGCGGAGTCCACCTGATCCGAAGCGACGAGACGCCCTCCTACGTCGCGGACCTCGCCGACTGGCTCAAGGGGTTCTCGGATCGTCCGGCGGATCGCGGTCTGGTGCTCGGGCGCGACATCGACGCGATCACCGGCGCGTCGGTCACGAGCCGCGCGGTCGTCGATACGATCAATCGCTCGGTGTATCACGCGGGCCGGACGCTGCTCGAACTCGATCTCGATCCGGACCTCTTCGAACAGCCTTCGTGGAAGAAGAACCTGTTGTCGCTCGAACCGATTCTCGTTGGGGTCTGTTTCCTCCTCTTCTTCCCGGTCTATCGTTGGGGAGGCGACCGTCTTCGCCTGCGCTATCTCATCCTCGTCGCGGCGGTTCTCGGCTTCTGGCTCAACCGCGAGTTCACGTTGATCGAAGTCGGCGGCTTGGCGCTCGGGCAGATCCCCTCGCCCCAAGACGCCGCGAAAGCCGTCATGATCGCCGGGGTGCTGATCGTCACTCTTCTCCTGGGCAATGCCTTTTGCGGCTACATCTGTCCTTTCGGAGCGCTCCAGGAGCTCGTTTCGCGTTTCGCGCGCGGCGGCGAATCGCAACGTCACTTCCTGAACGCGCGTTTGAGGCGGCTTCGGACGATCCGTTACGTCTTGGCGACGCTAGCGCTGGCGGGATTCTTCCTGACCTGGGGCGACCAGCGATGGGTCACGTGGAGTCCTCTCGAAACGGCCTTCTCGCGGGGCAAACCCGCTCTGTTGTGGGGATCGGTTCTGGCGGCCGTGGCGATGTCGCTCGCCGTGCCGCGACTCTGGTGCCTGTGCCTGTGTCCGGTGGGAGCCGTGCTTTCCGTCTTTAACCGATTCAGCCTCCTTCGGCGAACTCGGCTGTTCCGCAAGCCCGACTACACGATGTGCGACTTGGGCGCGACGGCGACACGTCCGCGCGAGTGCCTGAGATGCAACCGCTGTCTCACGCTGGCCGCGCGACCCCGTGCGCTTCCCGGAACGCGCGGCGCGGCGGCGGTGGCCCTCTTTGCGTTGGCGTGCGTTTTGATGGCGGTGGTATACTGGGGAGGAGCCGTGGAGACGATCGGCGCGCCGTCGGCGAGCCTGGGCGCGTCGCAGGTGGGTCCGGCGGGCGCAGGACGGGTGATGAGTCTCGACGTGAGGGCCGTGGACAAGGCTCTCGAAAGCGGACAACTCTCCAACCACGAGGCGATGTACTACAGACCGGCGCCGACTCCTTCACGAGAAACGCCGAAGCCCGAGCAGACACGGCCTTGAGGACGAACGGAGAAGAGCCATTGGCGGCGGGACTAAGCAAGGCGCAAATCGACAAGCTCGGCGAACGCTTGAAAGGAGAATCCTTTACCGGAGCGGACCTGCGACTTCTGAACGAATACCGGCAATCGTTCAACGAGGCTTACGAGACCGTCGTTCGGATCATTCGCGACAATCTCGGTTTGGAACCGACTGGAAAACAGGAAAAGACCTCGGGGTCGATAGCGGCCAAGCTGCGCCGCCAGGGAAGCATGAATCTCTCGCGCATGCAAGACATCGCGGGCTGCAGAGTGGTTGTGACAGATATCGTAGAGCAAGACCGAGTGGTCGAGTTGCTATGCACGACGTTCTCGGGCGCTCGGGTCGTGGACCGGCGCGCCAAACCCAGTCATGGCTATCGCGCGGTTCATGTTATTCCGAAGGTTGAGGGAAAGCCTGTTGAGATCCAGGTTCGAACCGTGCTTCAGGATCTATGGGCTAACGAGTCGGAGACATTCGCCGACTTGTTGGGCGATCCAGCGATCAAGTACGGAGGCGGGGATGAGAAGATCCAACGCTTAGGGCAGATCAAGTCTATGGCTCTGGCGGAGGTTGAGAAGCGGGAGGCGAATTGTCTGCGCAACGAGAACGATTCATCCGTCGAACGTCGTCGCGATTTGAAGAATCTGAAGAATGACATTGTCGCAAAGTTCCAGGAAACCATCCGGATCCTTGAGAGATTGAGAAACATAAGGTAGACACGATGGTCTTTCTAATTGACTACAACCGGCGCGAGAGCCGCATCGTCAGTATGCGAACGTTCGACGAATCCGAGCGCCGAAAGGCTCAGGACGCCTTGCTGGCGCTCGAGCTGGAGCATCACCGCAAGGGGATGACCGACCACGAAGCGGTCTTGTTGGAGGCCGCGAGCGAGGAGGCTCTGCGCAAGACGCACCGGCGCTACTTCGGAGACTTCGACGAGGCGCTAAAATCCGTCGCGGGTCACGACGAATAGAAACGGCTTCGGCGAAAGGTCTCTCTATCCGTGTTCCATCCGTGTCGATCCGTGGCCTGTTTTCTTTGTGCGGGTATTTCAGTCACGGATTCCCGGAAGGCGCCAGGGCTGTTGTCATAGACGGAGTAGGAAGGCAATCAACGCGGAGGACGCAGAGAAACGCAGAGGTCGCAGAGAACGCTTCTGCGCTGCGTAAGAGAGAGCCCGTGGATTGGGATTGCCTTGGAGTGACTTATTCTCCGCGTTCTCTGCGTCCTCTGCGTTGAAAATGCCCCGCCTTCTGGCGCGAGGAATCGAGTACGAGTACGAGCACGAGTACGAGAACGAGGTGCGACAGCGGCGTTTTCATGATATCGGGGGAGAGGAGTCCGATGCCCTCGAAAGATACTCAGACCTCGACCTCCACGGCCCTGAACTCGCTCGCGGTCCAGTGCGAGATCTGTCCGAAACAGTGCGTCATCGGCGACGGGCAGTCGGGCGATTGCCGTATCCGCATCAACCGCGGCGGCAAACTCCTGGCCACGACATTCGCCCGTCCCTGCGCGTTGCACGTCGACCCGATCGAGAAGAAACCTCTCTTTCATTTCCTCCCATCGAGCCGGATCTTCTCGATCGCCACGGTCGGGTGCAACATGCACTGCAAGAACTGCCAGAATTGGGAAATCTCGCAGTCGGGTCCGCTCGAAACGAACGAAACCTACGCGCTCGAACCCGACGCCCTGGTCGATCTCGCGCGAAAGAGCGACTGCGACTCGATCGCCTACACCTACACCGAGCCGGTGGTGTACTACGAGTACACCCTCGAAACGTCGAAGGCGGCGCGGCGCGCGGGAATGCGCAACGCCCTCGTCACGGCGGCCTACATCAATCCCGGCCCCCTTCGCGAGCTGTGCCGAGTGACCGACGCCGCAACCGTCGACGTCAAGTTCATCGACGATTCTCTCTATCGCTCGAACTGCGACGGGAGCCTCCAGCCCGTTCTCAACGCGCTCAAGATCTTTCGCGAAGAAGGAGTCTGGCTCGAAGTCTCGAACCTCACGATCCCGACCCTCAACGACGACGACGCGTCGATCCGCAAACTCTGCGATTGGATCGTCCAGGAGCTCGGGCCCGATGTGCCGCTCCACTTCCTGCGCTTTCATCCTCTCTATCGCCTGCGCCACCTGCCCGCGACGCCCGAAGACACGCTCGAACGCGCGCGCGAGATCGCGATGCGCGCGGGTGTCCACTTCTGTTACGTGGGCAACATCCGAGGGACCCCGAGCGAGAACACGTATTGCCCTTCGGACCGAACGCTTCTCATCCGGCGTCTCGGGCTCCAAATGCTGGAAAACCACCTGACGAAAGACGGCGCGTGCCCGACGTGCGGGCAGAAGATCCCGGGCGTCTGGAGCTGACCTGTCTTCGGACCGGGGAACGGAGAAGTTGAAATGAGCGATAGCAATCCTCTCGAAACGAATCGCGCGGAGCGAATCCCGCGCCGCAGACTGTTCGGGCGTCTGCTCGGGTTCTGCGCCGGGGTCGTCGTCCTGCCCGGCGCCTTGTCGCGTCGAGCGTCGGCCGAGGAGCCGCGCCCGATTCCGTCGCCGACCGAACGAGAAGCCTCGCACTATCGCCCCCTCTTCGAGCGAGGGAGAAACATAGCTGGGTGAATTCGCCGTCACGCAAGAAGGGAAACCCGATCATGCCGCGATCCCACGGAGGTCCGAAACGCAGTCGATTCCTTCTCCCCCTCCTGTTGCTGCTGTCCGTCAGCTGCAACGGGAGCGACGCGGACGTTCGCCCGCCCGAGTCGGATCAGGCGACGAAGTGGCCCGTGCACGAGTCCCCCATCGCCGGCACTTGGTATCCAGGGCGGCCCGAGACGCTTCGCACGATGCTCCAGGCCTTCTTCGACGCCGTCCCCGATCCGTTGCCGGACATCGACGAGCGCAACGCGATCGCGGCGATCGCGCCGCACGCCGGATATCGCTACTCGGGTCCAACCGCCGCCTACGCCGTCGCCGCTCTGGCGCGCCGACCTTCGCCGCCCGACCGGATTGTGATTCTCGGTCCGAGCCATCGGGTCTTCCCCGGGATTTCCGTCGGGGAGTTCAGCGCCTACGCCACCCCCCTGGGCCGCGCCCCTCTCGACACGAAGACCATCGAGCGCCTGCGCCGGTGCAAGTTGGCCCGCAACGTCCCCGAGGCCGACACGCTCGAACACTCGGTCGATATCGAAGTGCCCCTGCTTCAATACGCCTTCGGAGAGCGATTGCCTCCTCTGGTCCCGGTCGTCGTTGGCTCTCTCGGCGAATCCGACTACGCCATTCTCGCAAAGGCGCTGGCGGAAGTCGTCACGCCTCGAACCGCGATCCTCGTCTCTTCCGACTTCACCCACTACGGCCGCCCGCACGGATACGTCCCGTTCCCGAACGACGACGAGACGGAAAGCAGCTTGCGCGATCTTCTCCAGCGTTCCGCCGCGGCGATCTCGACGTGTCGGCGTCAGGAATTCGCGAAGTATCTGGACGAAACCGGCGACACGATTTGCGGCCAGGTGCCGATCCAGGTCCTTCTCGAAATGCTTCCGAACGATGCGCGAGCGACCGTGCTCCACAGCGACCTGAGCGGCGCGCAGACGGGCGGTTTCTCGAACTCGGTCAGCTATCTCTCCATGGCGTTCTCCTCCGAGGCCGGATGGCCCGAGCCGCCCGCCGCTTCGTCCGAGGCCGTCGAGCAGACCGGCGCGACAGACAACGACGCGCCGACCACACTCACTTCGCAAGAACGCTCCGCATTGCTCTCGTTGGCGCGTCGAACGGTCGAGGCCGCGGTCCGAGGCGAATCGCTTCCCGACATCGACGCTTCGCTCAAGACTCCCGCTCTCGCCGAGGAGCGCGCCGCGTTCGTGACGCTGACCGAAGGGGGCGAGCTCCGCGGGTGCATCGGATCGATTCTGCCGCACGAGCCGCTCGCCGAGTCCGTCCGGTCGAACGCCGTGAACGCCGCGCTGCGCGACCCGCGTTTCCCGAGGGTGCGGCCCGACGAGCTGCCCGAGATTCACATCGAAATCTCGGCCCTCACGGTCCCCCGCGAAGTCGCTTCGTACGACAGGATTCAACTCGGACGCGACGGGATCATCCTTTCGAAAGGGTTCGCCCGCGCCGTCTTTCTTCCCCAAGTGGCGCCCGAACAAGGATGGGACATCGACGAGACGCTGACGCATCTCTCGATGAAAGCCGGCCTCTCGCCGACGGCGTGGAAGGACGCGAAGACGCGTTTCGAGGTCTTCCAGGCCGAGGTTTTCGAGGTACCCGAGCCGCACCCCGCGCCCGAGCCTTGACAAACCTCGCCCGCTCCGGCTCAATCGGTTCCCATGACGCTCGAAACCACGTCAAACGATCTCCTGACACGCCTCCGCCCCGCCGAGCGGTTCTTCGAGCGCGACGAACTCCCGAAACCGCTCGATTGGGAAGCGGAGTTCGGCGCGCGCGCGCCGGTCGAGGTCGAGATCGGATGCGGCAACGGCCGTTTCCTGCGGCGCGCGGCGGAGGACCGGCCCGACACCTTGTTCCTCGGGATTGAACGCGCACTCAAGTACGCCCGCCTCGCGAACGAGAGGATGATCAAGTACGGCATCGGCAACGTGCGAATCGTGCGCGCCGACGCCGCGCGTTTCCTGGCCGACCGCGTCCCCGAGTCGTCGGTCGACGCGCTTCACGTCTACTTCACCGACCCATGGCCGAAGAAGCGCCACGTCAAGCGGCGGCTCTTTCAGACTCCGTTTCTCGACACGGTCCATCGCATCCTGCGTCCGGGCGCGCCCGTCTGGATCAAGGTGGACCTGTTTTGGTATTTCGAGGAGATACTTGGGCGGTTCGAACGCTCGCCTCATTTCCGAGTCACGGCCAATTCGGTCGAGTCGGACCCTACGCGCGACGTGTACGAAACCACGGGGTTCGAACAGAAAGCGCTCCGCATGAAAGGGATAGTCTTCGCCCTGCGCGCGGAGAATCTGGCGTGATTCTCGACGGCGCTAGAATACAGAGAACGCCGGAACGTCGCAAAGCCACGTTCCGGCGTTTGAATACGCAGTTGGGTCTTTGTCCGCCTTGAATCGGGACGATTCAGCGGGTGATCTTGAATTCGGCGCGACGATTCTGCGTCCAGGACTCCTCGTCGTGTCCGAAAGCCATCGGCTCTTCCTCGCCTTTCGAGATCACATCGAGGTTCGCGGCCTTCACCCCGCGGCTGACCAGGAAGTCGCGGACCGATTCGGCGCGGCGTTCGCCGAGCGCGAAGTTGTACTCGACGGTTCCGCGCTCATCGCAATGCCCCTCGATCAAAACGGTCACGTCGGGATTCTCGACGAGGCACTGGGCGTTTCTCTCGAGCTGATCCATCTGATCGAACCGGATCTCCGACCGGTCGTAGTCGAAGTAAACGGTCTGAAGACTCGTGGCCAGCTCGGCGTCGGAGATCGGGATGCGGCGGCCTTCGGGCGCCGAACCGATGTCGTCTCCCGTCTCGCCCGCATCGCCAAGACCGGGGGGAACGATCTCGCTGATTGGTGGGGACGGTTTGCGGCGCGAACAACCGACCGAAGAAACCACCAGAATCGCACACAGAATCAGAAGCAGGGGGGGGAAGAAACGGCGCATGGGACGGCACTCCTTCTCAATGAAGCCTCATTTTCGAGTTGAAACTCCTGACGCGCCGGACGGCGGGCGAGCCTGCTAGGGACGCTTTCGGCCCCGGAGCGTTTGGTTCGATTACACCACCCCCCCTGGCGCGTTGCAAGGACATTCGGATGCGAGCGACGTGAGCGACACCGAGACGAACGGCGAGAACGATCCCGGGCGTGCGTCGAAAGCGGCTCACAGGCCGTCGAGAATCTCCATAACCTCCTTGTACTCCGCCCCGCTTTGCTTCGCTTTTCCCTTGTGGCCTTCGCTCTTCTTGCCATCCCGTCCCTTCTGGTACTCCAGAAGCGATTGAGCGACATCCGCCTCGCGCTTCTGCGCCTCGATGCGCTCCTGTTCGATCTTCGCGGTTTCCGCGCTTGCCTTTTCCTCCCTCGCCCGTTCTTCCCGTCGAGCCCTCTCCTCGGCTTGGCGGTTCTTTTCGTCCAGGACCATCTCGGCGAGCTTGTCGAGCGCCGCCCCGGTCGGCGCGGCGGGCATCGGTAGGAGGTTCGGCTCCACCTCGGTCGCGTATTCCTCGACAAACTCCTTCAGCGAGTCCACCTGCGCGCGACACGCCCCATACGATCGCGCGTACTGCCACGAATCGTTTCCGGTCTTCTCATACGCTTCGGCTAGCGCCTCGATCGCGGCATTCGCTCTCTCGACCCGCCGCCGACATCTCTGAAGCCTCAACGGGGCAAGGTCCTCTTCGGTCAGACTGATCCTTCCGGCGGGTCGGGCTTCCTGACCCGCAACGGGAGGCGCTCCGCCCGCCCCAAGGGAGGATGCCGTCAAGGCGCACAGAAACGAGAACCCGAGCATTCGATGTCCGCGCACGTTTCGATTCCCCCTCTCTCGCTCGGAAAACGCGACGAAGCGCTCCGCCTCCGCCGGATTTGGACGCGAGTGCCCGAGGCCGGAGTCGAACCGGCACGACCGTTTCCAGTCCAGGGATTTTAAGTCCCTTGCGTATACCAATTTCGCCACTCGGGCGCGGCGCCGAAGGCGACGAACCGCCGCCTTATCCCCTTTTATGGCAATCGCGCCGCGACTGCAAGGGGGTTCCTGCCGAGACCGCCTTCCCCGAAGCGGATATTTTCGTTGAACTCCTCGCGCGAAAGGATGATTCTCTGGAAAGCGTGCCCCCCTCTGGCACCGCCTGATCGAGGGGGCGCACCACCCGAAGGTCCCGGAAAGGAATCGTCCCGTCCATGGTTTCCCGTTCCGCCTCCCCTCTGGCCCGTGTCCTCGCTCTTGTCGCCGCCATCTTCGTGGCTCTCGTCTCTCAGCCCGCCCGGGCGCAGAACTCGAACGCCGATATCAACATTCCCGACGTCACGGCGATCCGGAAGTCGCTTCCCGTAGTAGGGATTCCGTTGTTCGAGCCGGTCGGACCCGACGGGGGCATCGCGCCCGACGAGTTCGCCCGAATCGTCTATCAGGACCTGGAGTGGTTCAGCGATTTCAAACGCGCCGACAACCAGAGGTTCGTCGAGGAAACCGAACGGCGCGACCGCCGGACGGGCATCATCGACTATCCGGAATGGCAGCGTCTGGGGTGCAACTACGTTCTCAAGGGGAAGTACGAGGTTCGAGGCGGCGCGATCGTCCTCGAGTGTCGTCTCTACGACATCGACTACCGCCAGCAGCTCTTCGCCTACGGCTACCGATCCCTTCCCCCCGCGCAGGTTCGCCGCCAGGCCCACCTGGTCAGCGACAGGATCGTCGAGAAGGTCTATAACGACATCGGGATCGCCTCGACCCGGATCGTCTTCGTTTCGTGGCGGGGCGAATCGGGGAACAAAGAGATCTACGTGATGGACGCCGATGGCCAGAACCAAGAACGGCTCACCCACGACAACAGCCTCGTGACCGCGCCCAACTGGGGTCAGAACGGCACCGAAATCTACTATACGTCGTACAAGGACTACAATCCCGACCTCTGCGGCATCCAACTGGGTACCGGCAAGACCTGGTTCATTTCGCGCCGACCCGGATCGAACCTCTCGCCCGATTGGAGCGAGAGGACCAAACGGCTCGTGTTGACGCTCGGGCGCGACGGCAACTCCGAGGTCTACACCATGGAGCGCAGCGGGCGCGAACGGACGCTCAAGCGTCTCACCCACACGTCTTCGATCGACTGCGAACCGTCCTGGGACCCTTCAGGAACCGAGATCGTCTTCACCTCCGACCGGTCCGGCACCCCGCAAATCTGGGCCATGGACGCCGAGGGCGTCAACCCGCGCCTCCTGACCCGCCAGGGGCGCTACAACACCGCCCCCTCCTGGTCGCCCTTGGGCGACCGCATCGCGTTCAGCGCGCGCGACCAGAACCGGTTCGACATCTACACGATGCGCGTAGACGGAACGGGGTGGAGACAGCTCACGTCCAAGGCGGGCAACTCCGAAGACCCTTCCTGGGCGCCCGACGGCCGCCATATCGTGTTCTCGTCGAACCGGACCGGCTCCTACCAGATTTACATCATGCGGGCCGAGGACGGGGGCAGCGTGCACCGCCTGACCTCCGAGGGACGCGAGAACAAGCTCCCCGACTGGTCCCCCTCGTTTGCCCAGTAGCGAGAGGAGTTTCCTGTTGACATTGCCGGGGGGCGAGCCTTTAATCGAAGGCGTCCGGCTGCGCGCGCAACCCGAGACGGGGCCGCAAGGACCCGTGAGCGGGGCGAACCGGCGCACCGGGCATGCCCAACTCGTGGGATCTGCCGGATCGATATGTCGAAATACGTCGCCGCCGGGGCAACCGTGTCGGCAAATGGAGGTACTGAACCGATGAGACGCTCCCCGTTCTCGCTGACCCGCCTAGTGGCCCTGTTCTGCCTGCTCTCGCTCGTGATCGTGTCGGTCGGCTGCAGCCGGACGCCCCACAGCAAACGGTGGTACGAATTCTGGCGCAAGAAACCCACCCTTTACAACGACATCGAACTCTATCCCCCTCCGGATATCGCGCCTCCGATCGACCTCTCGGGACCCGACACTTTGCCGCCCAGCGACATGTCCATCGAGGCGACCGAGCCCATCCGCCAGGAACCGACCGCCATGGTGTCGGAACTCCAGACGATCCGCTTCGCGTACGACAGCTACGCGCTCTCGCCCGAGATGCAGGATCTGCTCCGCCGCAACGCCGAGTGGATCCGGGCGCATCCCGGTATCACGATCCAGGTCGAAGGACACTGCGACGAACGCGGTTCGACCGAATACAACCTGAGCCTCGGCCAGAAACGCGCCGACACGGTCCGCGAGTTTCTCGCTCGCGAAGGCATCGACCCGCAGAGCCTCGTCACGATCTCCTATGGCGAGGAACGCCCGTTGCCCGACGCGATGGGGCACGACGAGGAGGCGTGGGCCAGGAATCGGCGCGCGCAATTCTTGATCTATTGATGAACGGCGGTTCCGCGCGTTCGCGCGTCCGGCCGAGAGCCTGCGCGTAACGAGCAAGCCGGAATTGCCGGTCTTTGCTTTGGGACAGACAAGATTCGGAAGAGCACAGGAGAGGGTCGCGAGCGCGCATCCTCAAGATGTCGCGTACGCTCGCGCCTCCGACACGTTTACGGAGGACACGATGATAAGGCACATCAAGGATATCGAACATCGCCCCCGAGCCGCGCGGTTCCTTCTTCTTCGCTGCATCGGTTTGGCGCTGCTTCTGACGGCTTCTCTCGGCCTTTCGGGGTGTATTGCCACGCTGACCGAAGTCCAGGACATGCGTCGCGAGATCAACGAGACCAAACTCGACGTGGGGCGGCTCCAGACCTCGTTCAACGAATCGCTCCTGCGCATCGAGTACCGCCTCGATCAAATCGACAGCAAACTGGCGTCGCGGCAGGAGATCGACAAGATCGTCAACCAACAGATGCAGGACGATCTGATGCAAATCCGCGGCGACTTGCAGATGCTCACCGGGGGCCGAAGCCTGGTCCAACCCACTCGGACAACTCCCGCGCCGCCCGCGGCCACGGAAACCTCGGCCGCGACCGAGGCGTATTCCTCGGCCGAAGCGTACCCCGAGGCCGAGGCGTATCCTCCAGCCGAAACCTCGCCAGCCGTCGAGACCTCGCAGGCCGTCGAGACGGCGGCCCCGGCCACTCCCGAGGAGGAGACTGCGCCCGCCGCCGCCCCTGCGTCGGACGAGGGGAGCGCGGACCTCCTGGCCGCAAAGGAGGCGCACGCGCGCCGCGACTACGCCCAGAGCACCGAGATCTACCAGAAGTGGCTCGAACAGTACGCTTCGTCGGCCAAGGCGCCCGAAGTGGTCTTCAACCTGGGCCGGTGCCGCTATGACATGGGAGAATACGATCAGGCCCGAGAGACGTTCGACCGAATCGTCTCGGGCTATCCGGCCAGCGAGATCATCCCCCAGAGCCTCCACTCGCGCGCCCTGTGCGAAATGAAGCTGGGGCAGTGGGCCACGGCTCTGCAAACGCTCGAATTCCTCAGACTCATGTATCCGGACTACAACGCCAAGAAGATCGAGGCGCTCGTCGAGAACGTTCGGTCCAACATGCGTTGAGGACCGCGACCGGGGATCCGCGCCGGTTCGTATTCCGTTGGAATCTCTCCTTCCCCGGATTTCCTGTTCGTAGGGTTCCACGCCCCCGTCGCCTCCGGGACGGGGGTTCTCGTTCTTCCGGATCGGCGCCTCTTCGTCGTTTCTGCCGCAAATAAGTGTTTGACAAGATCCTCGCTTTGCCGGAGAATCCTTGTCCGGCCGTGGAGGACGCGCGGCCGAGTTGCGGTTCGATGGGAGATTCGGATCGCGCCGGATTTTCGACCAGAAACGAGGTGAGTCCTTTTGATCTCCGTCAACGTGGATGAGGGCGAGTCGATCGAACGCGCCCTGAAACGATTCAAGAAGGAGTGCCAGAAGACCGGTATCCTGACCGAATTGCGCCGCAGGGAGTTTTACGAGAAACCCAGCATCAAACGCAAACGCGCCCAGGAAACCGCGGTACGCAAATACCGCCGGCGGATGCAGAAAATCCAGAGCAAACTGGAAATGATGTAGTCATGTCCGCTCTTCGGGGCGCTCTGAGGATCTGCCTCTCCGAGCATTTCGGATTTGTTGGACACGAAAAGACCGCCTTCCCCTCTATCGGGAAGGCGGTTTCTTCTTACCCTGCCTACTGCCCTCTGCCTACTGCCTACTGCCCTCTGCCTACTGCCCTCTGCCTACTGCCCTCTGCCTACTGCCTGCTGCCCTCTGCCTCACGCCCTGGCCATCGCCAGAATCTGGACCGAGGCGGCTCCCGCCTCGCGCAACACGCGAGCGCACTCGTTCACGGTCGAGCCGCTAGTCAGGATGTCGTCCACCACGGCGACGCGGCGGCCGCGCACCGACGCGGGATCGCACACGGCGAACGCGCCCAGAACGTTTCGGGCGCGGCGTTCGGGGGGTTGAAGGGCCTGACGCGGGGTGTAGCGGACCCGTTCCATGAGATCGACACGGCACTCGATCCCGGCCAATCGCCCGAATTCCTCGGCGAGAAGTTGCGACTGGTTGAAACCCCGTTGGAAGCGTCTCAGGAAATGGAGCGGGACCGGGACGAGGAAATCGGGTCGCGGAAACGCGTCGTTGAACACGTCGCGCAGAGTCATGAACATCAATCGCGCCAGAGGTTCCCCCAGTTCCGGATGACGACTGTACTTGAACATGTAGAACGTTTCCGGAAGAAAACCCGTGTAGAGAAAAGCCGCTCGCGCGGACTCGAACCAGACGGGGCGCGGCGGGCACTCGCGACACCGGTTCTTGACCCGTGTCGTCGCGCGCGAGCCGCAGGTCGGGCAGACCATCCGCCCGATCGGTTCGAAACTCTCAAGGCACTCGTCGCAGAGCAGACCTGCTCGCCCTTCCACCCGTTCGCCGCACACCGAACAGACGGGTGCGAGGAGGAGGTCGAACAAGGCATTGCCGAAATCGAGCGCCTGACTCAACACGTCCAAGGTCCTCATCGCCGGAGTCCCGGGCGGGCGCTGCCTGGTCACTCACCGGAATTCGCGCGATCGCCGGGTTGTGTGGATTCCAATTCTGCGCCTTCGGACTCCGCGAGTCAAATCTCAATCCCCGTATTCCATCCTGGTTTTCTCTTGACCCGCTCTCTCGCACGGCCATATGCTGAGCCCACCAGACGGAAGAGAAGGACCCAAACGGGAATCGATGAAAGGGAATCGCTATGCGCGTCAAGACCGCTGGAATCGCACTGACTTGCCTCCTGGGCGTCATCGTGGTGGGATGCAGTCGTATCTCGCCGCAAACCAAGGCTTGTCCCGACGTGGAGTCTCTCACGGTGGACTTCGCTCGCGGTGTGCGAGCAGCTCAGACGAGGTATTTCTATGACGGTATCACTCGGATCACCGTCCTGGGTAGCGGGCAAGCATCCGGAACCGAATACGAGGATGCGTTCTATTGCTTCACGGATCGTCAGGGAAACGAGATCTTCCAAAGACCGGTCAAGGGGGGGCTCACGATCAACGGTGAGGTCGCGCAGAAGCTGATTCGTGGCCGTCGGGCGCCGCCCTATGACGATACGCACACATACACCTTTCTCATCCAGGCGCCCGGCGGCAAGCTCGACTTCGGCGTGAACGACGGGTACACCGCGGACAACACGGGTAGATAGTCGATGCTGAAAAACGACGCATACGATTGATAATACTTGACTTGTGGGGCGGTTTCTGGTAGGGTATTTGCAGGATTTCACCC
>JAFGFN010000152.1 GCA_016931035.1 Candidatus Sumerlaeota bacterium | reverse complement strand
GCCTCGCTTGACTTAGAATGTCGGGCGCCTTCGCCCCGTCCGCGATATTACCCCATCGCTCCGCGTAGCGGAAGTGAGATGCACCCAGGTGCCGCCGAGTGCAAAATCGGCGTTGACGCCAGCGCTGGGTCGTGCTCCAATGCGGGACGGGAATGAGTCGGTCGCGCCTCAGACGAAGGAGAATCGGTCGGACGAGGGTCCGGAGGCGATCGGCGGCCCCTAGATTGTTGGAGCGATTGTTTTCTCAGGGAGGGAAAACATGAAATCGAGCAAGGAGAACACGAAGACTTTGGATGACGAGACGATCGAGACGACCGGCGAAAAGAAACCCTACCGCGCTCCCGATCTGGCGAGATTGGGGAGCGTGAAGCAGATAACGGAAGGGATACCGGACATCTCGTCGGCTCTCGGCGCCGTCAGTCCCTGAAGAACGACGCGTGTTCGATGGCGATCTCGGAACGATTGCGCCGTCATTGCGGACGGCGGTTCTCGCGAAAGCGTCGGCCACGCACAATCGAGGCGAGGCGGTTGCTTTTCCTGAGATTCCAGGGAGGAGAGAGTATGAAGACACACGAGAAGAACGCTGAAACGACGAATCGCAAGACGGTCGAGACGGCCGGCGAGAAGAAACCCTACGAGGCTCCCGCTCTGGCGAGATTGGGAAACGTGAAGCAGCTGACGGAGGGGATTCCCGACCTCTCGTTGGCTTCGATTGTTCTTCCCAGTCTTTGACCCGGAATCTGTAGGCGGTCCGAGTTCGAGCAGACCGGCGACGGCTCCGCAGATGACGGGGCCGTTCTCAAGGAGACCGAACGCGCAACACCATGATGGCAATCCGCCGTGAGGGACCGAAGAATCTCCAGCGTCGTTCCTTACCGGAGACAGGTGGCGGCGAGGAGGCGCATGGCTCGCGCGGCCAAGTTCCTCCCCTCTCGACCCGCAGGTTTCTCGTCCGCTGTTTGCGGACGTTCTTGTTTGCGGAGGAGAGCACGCGATCGAACGCGCCGTTCGAGGACGAGGCGGATTGGAGATCCCTCGTCCAACTCGCGGCGTTTCACCGAGTGGCGCCGCTTCTGCGAAACAGCCTGCGCAACGCTCGATCCCCCACCGTGCCGCCGTCCGTACTCGCCGATCTCGAGGCCTATGTTCGTTCCGCATCGAGTCGCAGTCTGTTCCTGACCGGCGAGCTCGTGCGATTGCTCAAACGCTTGGCGGCTCAAGCGATTCCGGCAATCCCTTTCAAAGGGCCCGCACTAGCCGTCTCGCTCTATGGAGATCCGGCGCTGCGGCAGTTCGACGACCTCGACATCCTCGTGCGCAGGGAGGATTACCCCACGGCCAAGTCGCTTCTTCGGTCGTTGGGATACCGACCGGAAATCCCCCTGAACAAAAGACAAGAGAACGCATACCTGCGCAACAAGCGCCATGAGAAACTGACGATAGTCAAGGAAAGTACAAAAATCGAAGTGGAGATCCACTGTGGGATCGTACCGCCCGATTCTCCCTTTCGCCAGAATCTCAAAGAGGCATGGGAACGACGCGAGCCCCTGTTCTTTGCCGGGATGGAAACGACCGCCCTTTCCTCGGAAGACTTGTTGATGTCGCTCTGCGCGCACGGCTCTCGACATCTCTGGTGCCGTCTGCAGTGGCTGTGCGACGTGGCGCGGTTGATCCGACGTCGTCCGAATCTGGACTGGGGCCGACTCGCGGAACAAGCCAGGATGTCCGGGGGACAACGTATGCTCTTTCTCGGCCTCTGTCTCGCCCGGGACGTTCTCGCAACGCCCCTCCCTCCCGAGATCGAGCGCGGAATAGGGCGCGACCCGCAAACGGGAAGACTCGCCGACGAGGTGAAGCGCCGTTTCTTCGAGGGGCCCCTCGTGAACCGCACGACCGAGGAATGCGCGCTGTTCCGTCCGCAACTGATCGACGGTCTGCGAGATCGTCTCTCTTATTGGCGCCGACACGGACTCGGTCTCCTGAATCCCACGCGCGCGGACTGGACTAGTATCCGGCTCCCCGATCCTCTGTTCCCGCTCTACTACGCGCTGCGCCCCGTGAGGTTGGCCGGAAAGTACGGATGGATGGCGGCGCACCATTTCTCCAGCCGACGCAGAAGGCGGTAAGGAGCATCGCAACGCCATGTCCGAAATATCGCTCGATTCCACGATCATGAGAAGTTCAGACCAGGTATCCACCGACTTGGGCGAAGAAGTCGTCATCATGGGTCTGCAATCCGAGGAGTATTTCTCGCTCGAAAACGTGGGCGCCCGCATCTGGAACATGATCCAGGAACCGAAAACGGCGAAAGAAATCCTGGATGCCATCGTCCGCGACTACGCGGTGGAGCCCGAACGCTGCGAGCGCGACCTGCTGGCGGTTCTGCGCGAAATGGAAAACGAGGGCCTGATCGAGGTCGTTGCCGCCCGGCCCCCGTCCTCCGCATAGACTAAAGGAGAAGCCACGCTTCCCAGGCCGCCCTGGTGGTCCGTCCACTTCGGCATAACGGCTTGCGCGCCGTTCTGAGTACAGGCCTTCAGCCTGCTCTCTTCGGCGCAAGAGCAGCCTGAAGCCTGTACTCCGAACTCCTCTTCTCGAAACGGACGACGCACCCGAGCGAACATGAATCGGATCCTGAAGTTCCTGAATCTCCCTCCCGCCGAGCGGCGTCTTCTGATCCAGGCCCTTTTTTGCCTTGTCGTCGCGAGAGTCCGTCTGTGGACGCTCCCCCTTCGGCGACTCCTCGAACGAGAGCCTCGAACGGACGGGGCACCGGTCGGCACGGGCCGATGCGACCCGCTGCCGGCCGAACGGACGGGGTGGGCGATTCGCGCGGTCAGCCGATATCTGCCGGGGACTCGGAATTGCCTGGCCCAGGCGTTGGCCGCCCGGGCGATGCTGGCGCGGCAGGGTCGCCGGGCGCAACTCCGCATCGGAGCCGCCAAAAACGAGAAGGGGCGTTTCAAGGCGCACGCTTGGGTGGAATGCGAGGGCAAAATCGTGATCGGCCACGCGGGCGTCTCCCAATACACCCCATTCCCACAACTGGAGAACCCGGACCGGTGAAAAACGACGCTCAGGTCTACGACCTCTACGGATTGCGCGTTTGTTCCGAAATCGCGTTGCCCGCGCCACGCGCCCAGAGCGATCTCCCACCCTACGATCTGGAGTTTTGCCAGGGAGAAGGACCGGCGATTCCAGACGACGCGCCGTCGGGGCGAGTCTTGGCCGAGTTGGATCTGGGCGGGGGGCGCGGCTACACGCTCACGGATGGAGGGAACGACTACGCGCTTCGTTTTCACGGAATCGGCGATTTCCGGATAGATCCGGACCTGCGCACGATTCATGTTTGTCTTCTGGACGGTATCGGTCCCGAAGTCGCCGCATTGTTTCTGGTGGGAAACGTCGTCGCGTGTGTCCTGACCTTGGCGGGCGAATCCGTTCTGCACGCCAGCGCCGTCGAGACGAACGGAGCGGCGTTGGCCATCGCGGGCGGATCCGGGATGGGCAAGTCCAGCCTGGCCGCGCTGCTCTGCGCCCAGGGCGCCCGGTTCGTCACCGACGACCTGTTGCGTCTCCAACCCGACGGCAAGGGCTGGCGCTGTTTTCCGGGCACGGGGCAACTCCGGCTCCGCAAAGACGCGGCTTCCCTGGCCGAGGGATTTCCGGCGTCGCGGTTGTCGACGACTCCCGACGACCGCGTGGCCGTCCGAATGCCCGACAACCCCTCCATGCCCCTTTTGCGCGCGATCGTCGTCCCCCATCGCACACGCGACGGCGACATGGTGAAAATGGAGCGCCTCGCTCGTTCCGAAGCGCTCTTTCACCTGATGGCTTATCCCCGAATCCGGGAACTGCCGCGGAACGAGCCTTTCCAGCGTCGAATCGATTTCCTCGGGCGTGTGGCGACGAGCGTCCCTGTTTTCAAGGCGCATATCCCCTGGGGGCTGCCTCCTCCCGTGGACTTGGTCTCGTCTCTGATGCGAGGCGCGGGGATAGAGGCCTGAATACGATCGGCGAATTGGCGGGAAGAACGGGGGAGCGTGAAACAAGCAAGAACCGTCGGAGGAGCGCCGCAAACACTCAGTGGGGAGAAGATTGCCATCGCGCTTCTCTTAGGGTAGGATGGCTCGGCAGGTCGGACGCGGACTCTCCCGAAGACTTCCACGAGCCGTTCGGGAAGAGACGACGACCGGAAAGACGGACGAGTCGTCGAGAGGGCGCTCCGAGCGAGAGTCGTTTCGTTTGTGCGTTGCGGGCGGAGGTCGTTCTCGTGACAAAGGATCGGAGCATCCGGTTGGTGTGCAGGAAGGTCGGGCTCCAAGACCAAGAGCCGGATTCCGTCTATTGGCGGACCCGATCGTACGGAGAACGTCTCGCGGCGCTCGAGGAGATCCGACGGGAATACTGCCGGTGGAGATACCATGCTCAGCCCGGACTTCAAAGAGTTTGTGCAATCGTTAAACGATAACGGCGTTCGGTATCTCGTCATCGGCGCCTATGCCGTTGCGTTGCACGGCTATCCCCGCTACACCAAGGATCTCGACGTGTGGATCGAGGTGAGCGCGCGAAACGCCGAAAGCATGGTGAAAGCGCTCGAACAATTCGGGTTCGGTTCGTTGGGTTTGCGGGCGGCCGATTTCCTCGTCCCCGAGCAGATCGTCCAGCTCGGGTATCCGCCCAACCGCATCGACCTGATCACGTCCGCGGCCGGAGTGGACTTCGAGACGTGTTACGCTTCGCGGGTGCGAGTGGAGATCGACGAACTCATCGCGGACTTCATCGACTTGGAAAACCTCAAGAAGGCCAAGAAGGCGGCGGGACGGCTTCAGGACTTGGCCGACCTGGAAAACCTGGAAAAGGGCTAAGAACCGAATGCTCCTCTTGATCGACAACTACGATTCTTTCACCTTCAACCTCTCGCAATACCTGGGCGAACTGGGCGCCGAGATTCGCGTGGCGCGAAACGACGAGATCGACCTCAAGACGATCGCCGCCATGAAACCCTCCCATATCGTCATCTCGCCCGGACCCTGCACCCCCAACGAGGCGGGACTCTCCAACGAGATCGTCCTGCGGTTCGGACCCGAAGTCCCGCTCCTGGGCGTCTGCTTGGGCCACCAATGCATCGGAGCGGCTTACGGCGCCGTCGTCGAGCGCTCGCCCGAACTGATGCACGGCAAGACGTCGATGATCCATCACGACGGGGACGGGTTGTTCCAGGGGGTGCCGACTCCTTTCGAGGCCACTCGCTATCACTCCCTGATCGTCCGAGACGACTCGATCCCCCGGCGCCTGGCGCGGACCGCCTGGACCCAGGAAGGACTCGTGATGGGCCTGCGCCACCGCGACTTTCCCGTCTTCGGCGTCCAGTTTCACCCCGAATCCATCCTGACTGGCGAAGGGAAGAGAATTCTGGCCAATTTTCTCGCTCTCGAGCCGTCCGCCGGGGGCGCGAAGACCCGCGGGAAAGGGCGATCCCCACTCTTGTGAAACGGGGGTCGGCTGCCGATAAGAAGGCGACGCGGGGAAAGACGGTTTCGGGCCGTTTTAGCCCCGCGAAAAGTCGCTTTTTTTGTTGACATGCCCGGCCCGTTGGCATAGAAGAGAGCCAAGGGACGAAGACTTCTACTGCATGCCCCAATCCGAGGATCTGTAAGTATAGGAAAGAGAACGCTCCATATAGCTGGGAAGGAGGAGGCCGCGCCAACCGAACTATTTGATCTGTAGAACGCCTGGCGACTACGGGAAATCCCGGTCGCGCGGGTGAGGTTTTTTTCTCTAGCTCGAAAGGAGGAAGTAGATCATGAAGAAAGGGTTGCTTCTTGCCCTGCTGATGGTGGCAGTGGTTGCCATGGCTTTCCCGGCTCACGCGAAAGCCCCTATCATCAAGGACCTTCCCGACATTGTCATCGGCGACACCAATGACATCAACGGGTCCGGCACGAGCGCTGAGCGCCTGTACCGTTATTTGAACATCGCGAACCTGCTCGACGCTAACGTGATCGAGTGGCTGAACGGCGCGCCGCTGAGCGAACACTATGTGTTCCTGTATCAGCCCACCGCGTCGGAACCGACGATCCAGGCCAGTACGGACGCAGCGCTCCTCGACCAGCTCACCGGCGCGGAGTACACGGCCCTTCTGGGCAGCGGCACCGTCCCGGCAGTGGGCGACAACCTCATCGACTACACCACGTCGTTCACCTACCTGTCGCTGATGAACACCGACATCGTGGGCACTCTGCCTTCGGACGCCTATTCGGCGACGGCTGCGGCCAACGGCATGGCGACCGGCTCGATCCCGAGCGGCGATTTCGGCGACACCGACCTGATTCTGGTCGCCGCCGAAGTGCCTCTGTCCACCACGTCGCCCACGCTGGTCTCCGAATCCCCCGATGCGTTCACCGTGACAACGGTGATGGACTCGGATGATTACACGACCGGCGCAACCGATGTCCTCTTCGACTTCCAGTTCCCCGGCGGCAGCGTCGAGAACTGGTACGCGCTGACCAACTTCGGTCTGGCCGACTTCGGCGCGGCGACCAGCAGCATCGACACGACCAACGGCGGTATCGGTTGGGATGCCACAGGTGCGGGCGGCGGCGCTCTCGGCGCCAACTACGGTACCTGGTACCTCAGCGACGACGG
>JAFGFN010000151.1 GCA_016931035.1 Candidatus Sumerlaeota bacterium | reverse complement strand
TGACCCCATTTGCTCACGACATTTTTGTCCTTTGTTTTCAATATCGAGACGAAGATCGCGCCTTTCTGTTTTGGACAAGAGTGGGCGGTTCTATTAAAGCCCAGGGCGACGCCCTGGGAAAGACGGTTTCACGCAATATGCAGCCCTGTAAGGGCGATCTGCCCGCTTCGTTCCGGCAGTCTCTCTCGTTTCAGCTAATCCCAAACATACCGCTCGTCGAATGGAATCTCGTGCTTCCTCAGGAGCGCGCGGAACTCGTCCTGAAACGTCAGGCGTTTGTGCCGCTCGGGTTGATTCCGGATGTACTCCGTGACCCTCTTCACCTGAGACTGACTCACGGAGAACGCGCCGTATCCGTTTTGCCATTGAAACTTGCCTAACCCACTCATTCCACTCCGCGGAGTTCGGCCTTGGCATCTGTAGAAGGCTGCGTATTAGGAAGGTCAAATGGTTCGTTCCTGAAAGCGCTTTCTCTTCTTTGGCGTGCTTCTCAATACCGTGCGCCAGCGCTTCGCAGCAGCCGCTGAGCTCACGGGGGGCTTGCTCCGCGATCTGCGTGACTTCCACGGCATATCTCTCGCCGTCCACGTCGAACCAGTAGTCGGGTGGATCAGGCTTGGCGGGAGTAACAACCACGTTCCTACAACCGCATCGACTCTCGAGATAGTGTTTCAAGGAATCGGCGGACACCTTTTCTTCAGGGGTATTGTCGCGACCTCTGACCATAACCGTCGCTTCTTGTCCGCTGTCCTCGGGCTTATAGGTCGCCCTTGCGGGGCTTGGCGGACTTGGGGGCCGTTTCCCCAGGGCGACGCTTCGCTTGCCCTGGGCTTTAGTAGAGCCGCCCCTTCGGGGCGGAGAAGGAGCCCTTCACGCTCTGCGCTTCCCATCACGCGCTTCCGAACATCGCGCCTCCGGCTTCGCGATTCTTGCACTGCCTTGTCCGCTACGTTGTCGGTCCCTCTTCTGCGGCGGTGGGTTTCCGCGCCAGAAGAAGATAGTCGCGATATCCGAACAAGGTTTCGTTGAGTCGCCGGATGTTGGCCAGTTCGGTCTCGTCGCCCGTTTCGCGCAGGCGTTCATGTTCCGGCACGGGATGGATCATTCGCGTCTCGACGTGCTCGAGTCCGGCGCATTCGCACAGGAAACGAAGGGTCTCGGGGGGCAAAAAGCGCCGATGGGTCAAATCCATCATGAACCACCGGTACGCGGCGAACGTCGCGGGGTTGAGGGTCTCGAACAGCGCGACGCCGCCGGGCGCGAGCTTGGAATAGACCCGATCGACCAGGCGGCGAAGGGCGCCCGGCGTCAGGTGTTCCACGAACTGGAAGGCCGTGATCGCGCCGAGACGGTTGTCGGGTCGCTCCGCCAGGTAGGCCGTCGCCTCGCGCGCCTCGACGTTCAGTCCCTTGTCCCGCGCTTCGGAAACCGCCGCGCGATTGATATCCACCCCGACGCCCTCGATCTTCGACTCCAGGAGCGCCTGGAGGAACCCTCCGGGGCCGCATCCCAGGTCCAAAACCATGCGACAATCGGGTTCGAGTTTCTCGATGAAAGGCTTGAGCGTGAGAACATACTCTTGCTGACCGCGACGGATCGTCTCGGGCGTGCCGCGCCACGCGTCTTCGAAGAGTTGGTACGCGAGTTCCTCCGTCAAGGGCGCTTCGTCCGGAGAAGACGAGGCCGCCGCGCCTCCGACGGGTGGCGACGTAGAAGAGGTCTGCGAACCGAGCGCGCGGAGCGATTGGCGCAGACGCGCCTGGACCTGCGTGAGCGTCTCCTCGTGGAGGCGCGCCGACTCGTGGCGCTGAGCCTCGGTGCGACCCACGAGATCGTTTTGAATATCGTCGAACCGGCGGCCGAGTTCGGCCGATTCGCGCCGGATCGCCTCCTCGTGCATTCGCAAGGCCGCGTTCACCTCGCGCAAATGCTCGAGCATACCGCGCAAGGCTACCGAGGCATAGAAGTTGAACGAGACTTGCTTCGCGCTGACGAGGCGAAGCGCCCGATGAATCAATCGTTTGAAGGCGGCAAAGCGAGTACCTGGAGGGAGCGCGTCGATCCGCACGCTTCGGTCGAGCCCGGGAAGGATCTTCTCCTCCATCCATTCCGCGAACGACTCCCACGCCTCCGAATCCGAAGCCTCGCCATCCGGAGAGAGGCCGTGCGGCGGTTGGGTCGGAATGCGACCGTCCGAAGAGGGCGGGACCGAAGTCGCCATGGAGCCGTCCTGTATGTCCCTCAGGTTGTCGGCAATCCGTTTCGGATCGTAGCGTCTCATGTCGAATCTCCCATCGAGGGAATCGGGGCGTGTCCGGCGCCGAACCTTCTCAATCGCCGTTCTCGGATTCGATCGACTTCACTTCCAGCGCCGCCATCGACGGCGACTCGCCGCCGTCGGCGCCGGGAAGCGACAGAGAGAAGATTCGCGTCCGGCCGACGGCGTCGCTCGGGAGTTCAAAAACGATCTCGCCCGGATTCTCCTCGGCCATCGCGACGGTCTCTCCCCCAAGCCACCGGAGGCTCGGGCGCGCACTTCCCGGAACACGGGACGGACCGGTTCGAATCCGAAGTCGGCGCCCCGCCGGACGAAAGAGGAATCGGCCCGTCCCTAGACACTCGCGGCGGCGTCCGGTCTCCTCTTCTCCCACAACGCTCCTCCATCCATCGATGAAGAAGGCGTCGCACGCGACGTCGCGCCCGAGTCGCGCGGGAGGCGGGCCGAAAACCGAATCCAAGGTGTCGCCTACGTCGCCCTCGATCGGTCGAGGCGAGGAATGGCGCACCGTCGGATTCAATCGCGCGATGCCCTTGAACCGGACGGTGGATTCGACCGCCTTGAATCGGCCCGCTTTGTCCGCCCAATCGTAGTTTCCCGACAAGTGCGATTCGTCTCGATGAACGGCGACCGTGATCGAGTATTCGTCCGGCCCGAGGTCCACGGGCATTTCGAACCGCACGTCGGTGGTCTCGCCGGCGCGGAAATCGCCCAAAGCGTGTCCCAACCCGGCCGTGTTCGCGCCGAAGACGTCGATCCCGAGACGGTTGCGAATCAAGATGCCGACGGTGGGATTCTCCACGTCGTCGAGGAACGCGACTCGAACGAGAATCGTCACCCGTTCGCCGCTCGGGACGGCCTCGCACGGCCTGTCCGAAGCGTCGAGAACCTCCACGGACCGGATCAACGCGCGGAAATTGCCCGAACGCAGCGTTCCCAAGCCGGTGGAGACCGGGACGAGGACTTGACCGTTTTCCTCGCCGCGGCGGTGGGCGATCCGGGCGTTGTAGCAGTCCAGAACGTCCCGGGGCGTCCCCTGCGCCTCCACGCAACCCGCTTCGAGAAGGACCGCGCGGTCGCACAGCGTCAGAATGGCGGCGGGATCGTGCGAGACGAAGAGAATGGTCACGCCTTGCTCTCGGAACTCGCGAATCCGCCGGACGCATTTCTGCGAGAAGTGCGCGTCGCCGACGCTCAACGCCTCGTCGATGATGAGGACGTCGGGATCGACGCACGAGGCGATGGCGAACCCCAACCGCATCGCCATGCCCGAGGAATAGGTTCGGATCGGTTGCTCGATGAATTGCCCGAGCTCGGAAAAACGAACGATCTCGTCGAAACGCTCGGCGATTTCGTCGTCGGTCAGGCCGAGCATTTTGCCGTTGAGGTAGATGTTGAGGCGCCCCGTGAATTCGGGATGAAAACCCGTGCCCAGCTCGAGAAGGGCGGCCACTCGCCCCTCGACCCGCACCTCGCCTTCGGTCGGAAACAGAGTCCCGGTCACGATCTTGAGGAGCGTGCTCTTGCCCGCTCCGTTGGGCCCGACAATCCCGGTCGAGCTGCCCTGCGCCACGTCGAGATTCACGTCGCGCAAGGCCCAGAAAGGACGATGAAACGAACGTTGTCCCAGCGTCATCCATTCTCCAAGGCGGTGCAAGGGCCGGTCGTAGAGATGGAAGCACTTGGACAGGTGACTGACGGAGATCGTCATAGGCGGATCATGTACGGGCGGACCACACTTTCAGCGCGTGGTCCAATCGTCTCCAGGCTTCCGCTCCGAACATGTGAACCAACGTCTCTTTCATTTCGATGTACAACGGGCGCTTGGCCAACGGGTTTTTCTTCAGACATCCGGGCTCGATGTATTCGTCGTCCTCCTCGCCGAGCGTGCGCACTTCGCGGTTGTGCGTCGTGACGAGAATGCTGTCCTCGTCGTCGCCCAGTTCGAGAATGAAGATCGGAAACATGACGCACGCCGAGGGCTTGTAGAGCGACGCGCTCAGACGTCGCTCCTTGCAGTAGACGTGGATCATGCAGGCGTGGAACCCGAACTCGCTCGTGTCGGTCGTCTGGAAGATGCAGATGTCGCCCCCGTTCTTCATCACAATGCGGTCGAAACCCTCGTCCCACTCGTAGAAGCCGCCCTTGCGCTCGATTTCCTTCCCGAGCGTCGGAAACCGGCGGCGTATTCCGGGCAGAATCGATTCGAGACGCTCACGCTCCCTGGTCGAGAGCCGGGGGGTGTAAACCACGCAGCACGAACAGTTCTTCCTCGGGCTCAGATTCTTCTTTCCGCCTTTCCCGCTCTTTGTGTCCTTTGCCTTCTTCGCCGGGAAACAGAGTCGCGTATCGCACGCGAACGGACGCAGCATCGCTTGGGCGTCGAATCGCAGGTTCCCTACCTTCACCAACCGTCCCTTTTCCTCCAGGAAGTCGGCGTACTTGACCAGCGGGTCGAGCTCGTAATAGTCGGTGTCTTCATTCAGGCGCTTGCGGAGTTTGAACTTCATATCGGGAACCGGTCTCCTCCTTCGTTTCGCCAATCTCCCGGGATTGTCTGGACCCTTGCGAAAAGATTCAAGGGGAAAATCCGCCATGCGAGAACCTCGTGTGAAACTTGCTATATTGAAGAAGCTGTTTTGCCCCGCAATTCCTCGCCCCCAGCGGTTCTGTACCTCTACCGTTCGGCGATTTCGTCCCCGTGTGCGGTTCTCCGGAAACCTATCCCCACGTCATTCAATCCGTACGCTTTTCATTAGCACCCGACTTCAGTCGGGTGAGCGGCGGTTCCCTCGGTGTCTGCGAACCGTTTCAACGGTGTTCCCGTCTGCGCGGCGGGCCAGCGGAATCGTTTCCGACGAAAACCGTTGAAACGGTTTCCGTGTATCGGGTCGCTCGGCCACCCGACTGAAGTCGGGTGCTAATGAGACATGTCCGAGGCGCAGTTCTTGAGCATCGTCATTGCCCCGCCGACACAAAGTCGGCGGTGGCGTTTCAGAATGGCGGGATGCACCCGAAGGTCTCCGAGGCTTCCAGCCGATCCGCGGAATCGGGCGAACCGTCCCAAGGAGAAATCCCTTGAAGCTCGCGGGCCGGGATAGGTAGGATCTGAGGCGTTGTTCTCCGAGACAAGAGGGGGCGGGGCGAAGGGCGCGTATGCTTGTCCGTTTGCGAATCAAGAATCTCGCCATCATCGACGACCTGACGCTCGACCTGTCGGACGGGTTCACCGTTTTGACGGGCGAAACGGGCGCGGGCAAGTCGATCATCCTGGGCGCGCTCAACCTGGTCCTAGGCGAGCGCGCCAGCGCCGAAGACGTTCGGTCGGGTTGCGACTCGGCCGAGGTCGAGGCGTTGTTCGATCTCTCGGGATCGCCGCAGGTGAGGGAACTCCTAGGAGAAATGGGCCCGTCGGACGCATCCGAGACCGCCGAGCTGGTGGTTCGGCGCGAGGTAAGCGCCCAAGGGCGGAGCCGCTGTCTGGCGAACGGCCGGCTCGCGACCCTCGCCCAGGTTCGGACAATCGGCGATCTCCTGGTCGATCTTCACGGTCAACATCAGCACCAATCGCTGTTGCGGGTCGAGCTGCACCGCGAGATTCTCGACGATTTCGCGGGCGACTCGATCGCGCCCGACCTGAACGCGTATCGAGCGCTCTTCGACCGGTACGGCGAGGCGATGCGACGGCTGCGCGCGCTCGACCGCGACGAACGCGAGATCGAGCGTCAGAAGGGGATTCTGGAGTTTCAGGTGGACGAGATCCGCAAGGCGTCGCTCGAACCGGGCGAAGACGAACGGCTCGAAGAAGAGCGCCGCCGTTTGGAACACGCCGAATCTCTCGGTCGCTCGACCCTCGGGGCGACCGATCTTCTCTACGAGGGCGAGACGCAGGAAACGACGGCCGCCGACCTGTTCGGCCAGGCCAAGAACCTCGTCGCCGAGGCCGCGCGACTCGACCCTTCGCTCGAACCCGAGCTGCGGCGTCTCGAATCGCTCCACTCGGAGCTGCAGGACGTGGCGCGTTCGCTGCGGTCGTACGCCGACTCGCTCGAACACGACCCCGAGCGCCTGGCCGAGGTCGAGGACCGCGTTCACCTGATTCGATCGCTCAAGCGCAAGTACGGCGCGAGCATCGAGGAGATCCTGGCCGAGGGAGCGCGCTTCGCCGAGGAACTTCACGCCCTGACGCACGGCCGCGAGGAACAGGAGCGACTCGAAACCGAGCGCGCGGAACTCGAAAAGAAGATGGTTCGGGCCGCGGAATCGCTTTCGGCCGGGCGGCGCGAGGCGGCAGACAAGTTCTCGCGAGCCCTGAGCCGCCACCTGAAAGATCTGGAGATGCCCAGCGTGAGGTTCGAGGTGAGACTGGACCGCGAGGAGGCCGCACGCTCGGCGGGGGTGGACGAGGTGGACGGGGTGGACGGGGTGGACGAAGTGGACAGGGTGGACAGAATAAAGAGATCTCCTCGGTCCACTGCGTCCACGTTGTCCACTTCGTCCACTCCGTCCACCGTTTCGGCCGCAGGCGGCGCGCACGCGATCCCTTTCCCCGGCGGCGCGACCTATCGAGTCCACGAATGGGGCGTGGACCAAGTTGAATTCCTCATTAGTCCCAATCCGGGCGAAGAACTCAAGGCGCTGCGGCGCATCGCGTCGGGCGGCGAACTCTCGCGCATCATGCTCGCGCTCAAGGCCCTGATGAGCGCGCAGGACCAAGTGCCCACCCTCGTGTTCGACGAGATCGACACGGGAATCAGCGGGAAGACGGGAACCCGCGTAGGAGAAAAGATGGCCGCCCTGGGCGAACGGCGCCAAGTGGTCTGCATCACGCATTTGCCCCAGATCGCCGCTCGCGCCGCGTCTCATTTCGCCGTTCGCAAGGTCCGCGAAAAGGGGCGGACGCTCACCCGGGTCGAGCGTCTCGATCCGAAAGACCGCGTGGGCGAAATCGCCCGCCTCCTGGGCGGCCAGGAGGAATCCGCCCTCGCCCTGCGTCACGCCCGCGAACTCCTCGCCCAGTCCTGAGAATCTCTACCCCCCTCTTCCTTCCCCAAACCTTGCTTTTCGATGGGAACTTTCACGGGGAGCCGGTGTCCGATTCCGCAGACGAGATCGTACGGAAAGGACACGGATATCATGAAACGACTTTTCGCTCTCATCGCCTTTCTGGGCGCGACCATATTCTTGACGGGCTGCTATACGACGTTCCAATTGGCGATTCCTCCTCCCGACCTGGTCGTGGTCATCGAGCACAAACGTCACCACCCCGAGTATCGGCGCCACCGACACTGGGACGGGCCCCGGCACGACCGGCGCGGCGACCGCGATTTCGACGGGTCCCGGCGCCACGACGGCCACCGCTAGAAGACCGCTTCGTTCAAACCCCTTGTCATCTCCGCGCGGCGGCGGTAATCTGGTAACGACAACCGCGTCGTACGTAAACCGGCATCGCACGGAGGATGGCCCATGGAATACACCCAGCTCGGCAAAACGGGTCTTCAGGTCAGTCGTTTCTGCCTGGGGACGATGAACTTCGGAAATCGCACTCCCGAGGACGAGAGTCACGAGATCATGGACAAGGCGCTCGAACTCGGGTTCAACTTTTTCGACACGGCCAACATCTACGGCGCGCCTCGCCGCTCGGGGGCGACCGAGACGGTGGTCGGCAACTGGCTCGCCAAGGGCGACGGACGGCGCGAGCGGATCGTGCTCGCGACCAAGGTCTATAACGCGATGGGCGAAGGTCCCAACGATCGCGGCCTCTCCGCCTATCACATCCGCAAGGCGTGCGAGGACAGCCTGCGCCGCCTCCAAACCGACCATATCGATCTTTACCAGATGCACCACATCCATCGCGACACGCCGCCCGAGGAAATCTGGCAGGCGATGGAACAGCTGGTGCGCGAGGGCAAGATCGTCTACGTGGGTTCGAGCAACTTCCCGGGGTGGCACATCGCCCAGATGTGCGAGACTGCGTCCAAGCGCAACTTCCTGGGTCTCGTGAGCGAGCAGTGCCCTTACAGTCTCGCGCAGCGGACCGTCGAACTCGAGGTCCTGCCCGCCGCGAAGACGTACGGTCTCGCCGTCATCCCCTGGAGCCCGCTCGAGGGCGGTCTGCTCGGGGGGATGGCGAAAGCCGAGACCGAGGGCGCGCGGCGCACGACCGGAAACGTTCAGAAGAAGTTCGAGAAACACCGCGACAAGGTGGAGAAGTACGAAACGTTCTGCGACGAGCTGGGCCACAGGCCCGCGCACGTCGCACTGGCCTGGCTCCTGGCGCACCCGGCGATCACGTCTCCCATCATCGGTCCCCGGACGATGGAGCAACTCGCCGAGAGTCTTCCCGCGCTGGAGATCGCTCTCGACGACGAAACGCTCAAGCGCCTCGACGAGATATGGCCGGGCCCGGGCGGTCCCGCGCCCGAAGCGTATTCGTGGTGACGAGCGAGACTGGAACTGAAAACGAAGACGGACGACGAGTGGACTTGTTCTCGCCCCTCTCCTTTTGTATGCGTCTACTCCAACGGCTCGATCGCGGCGTTCGGCCCGATCAGAATCTGAACGCCCAAGGCGTAGAATGCGCCCTGAGCCGTGCCGCGCACTCGGAGCAGCTGACCGCGCCGTAGCGCCGCGCAGGCTTCTCCCGGCGCGGCAAGAACATGCACCCCGATGCCGTTCGATATCGACGAGCGGATACGACAGGCATTCGGGAAACGCGGTTCCGGCCGGATCTCGGCCGCACGCAGACGAACGTCCACCCGTTCTCCCCGGAGGCTCTCCAGGAACGCCCGACGATCCGACGGATTCATGGCTCGAACTTTCGCCGAGAAGTCGCGGTTTCGGATTTCCAGAAAGGGTTCGTTCGCGGATGCCGTCATGGCCGCGGCGAGCGCCGAGTCGTTGGCCTTCGTTTCGTCGGCGAGGAGTCGGTCGTAAACCTCCCGATGCCGATCCTTGAGGCGATCGGCGATCCCCAAGCGTTCCAGGGTCTCGAGGGGAGTCTCCGCGTCGGCGTTGCGAAGTCCCGCATCGGCGCCGTTCGCCAGTAGAACCTCGGCGAAATCGACGCTGGGGTTCGTCCGGCCGAGGGCCAAGTGGAGCGCGGTGTCTCCGTTGTCGGCGCGGGCATCGACGTCGGCCCCCTTCTCGATCAGGACTCTCGCTACCTCCGTCTCGCCGTTCAGTGCCGCGAGGTGGAGAGGGGTCCAGCCGTCGGCGCGGCGCCGATCGACCTGCGCCCCGCTCTCGACGAGGTAGGCCGCCGATTTAGCGTCGCCGTACATTGCCGCCTCGTGGAGCGAACTGCTCTTGGGAATATCGACCCCGTGCCATTTCTCGCTCCGCGCCTCGGGGTTCAGATCCGTTCCGCGCGCGACGGAGCGTTTCGTCTTTGCCAAGGCGAGCCATCCGGGAGCGACCGCCATCGCGACGGCCAGGACCGCCATCGCGACAACCGCCACCGCGAGTCCGCGCCGCCGCTTCGGTTGGCGGAACTCCGAGCCCAGCGGCCCTTCGGAACCTTCGGCGTACCCCGCGGCGGCTCCGAACAGAGCGCCGCCGATTGCGCCGGTCGCCGCCATTTCGAGAAAGAAGGGGATCAGAGGCGCCGGGAGTCCAAAGAGCGCGAGGTCGGGCGGAAGCGCGCGATGTAGCAGGCCGCCCACGCCGCCGCCGAACCCGAACAGGAGTGCGCCCAGAAGCGCCGAACCGGCGCACCCGCCCACGCGTCCCCGCAGGAAGCCGGGGGCGCCGATCGCTCCGGCCAGAGCGAAGGCGATCGCGTATCCGACAATTGGGGCGAGAGATCCGGACGCGCCGCTCTCGTAGGCTCCCGTCATCGTCGCCAGCGGGACGATGAACGCCGGGATCGTGAACCCCACCCCAAACCCGAGGATGCGAGAAACCGACATCTCGCCGGTTCGAGAGAAGTAAGCGAGAATCGCGGCCCCGACCACGCCGTGCAGAAAGAACCCTCCGACCAGCCCGGTGAACCCGCCGAGCGGCGGCATCGGATCGAACCGGAACCCAAGGGTCGAATACACGGCGCCAACCGCGAAACCCGCCGCTCCGACCAGAGTTCCGAACGCGATCCGGTTCTTCATCGTCTCGTCTCTCCTTTTGGGAACAGAATAGGCGATTCGAGACCGGAACTCAAGCGCCCGAAAGACGAAAACACCTGGTCCCGAAGCGGAAAACAAGAAGAGCCGAGCCAGATGGCCGTGGATATGCAGTCCGCTTTCTGGTAAGAACGTGGATCGAGCGTCCGCGAGAAGACGAGCGCTTTGCGCTCCGCGTTCTCGCGCGTGAGATTCGAACTCCTCTTTTCCGGCGGCGGCCCATGCGTTCACAAGGCGAATTCCAGAGGTCCATCGCTTCCTGCGTCGTCCGGCACGGCTATGCCGCGTCGTTTGCGATTGCGGTGTTCCTGTTCGTTCCCTCCTTGTGGGTCCGCGATTTCTGGATGTTCAACGAAGGACGGCGCGCGCTGGTTGCGCTCGACATGCATCAGAGCGGGCGGTTCCTGGTCCCACACCTGATGGGCGCGCCGCTTCTCTCCAAACCCCCTCTTTTCTATTGGGCCGAAGCGATGGCGTTCCATCTTCTGGGAGGCCCCTCGGACTGGGCGGCGCGCATGCCGTCGGTCCTGGCCGGAATCGCCGGAGTACTGGCGCTGGCGCGGATGTTGGCGGGGCTTTTCGGAAGGGGTCCGGCTCTGCTCGGCGCCGCGGCGATGGCGACGATGCCGATCTATTGTTGGATGGCCCCGCATGCCGAGCCCGAAATGCTCTTCGCGGCGTCGGGCGTCGTCGCCATGATGTGTTTCTCCGCGTTCGCCTTCGAAGAACGCCCGAGTCTCTTGTGGCGTTGGGGCGTTTACGCGGCGCTTGCGGTGTCCTTCCTCACGAAAGGCCCGCTGGTTCCCGCGTCGATCCTCGCCGCGATCCTCTTGTGGCGGTCTCTCGCGCGGCGAACGACGCCGCGTCCGAGCCTCCTCTTCTGGCCCGGACTCGCGATCGTTCTTCTCCCCTTTCTCGTCTGGATCGCGCTTCTTCTCGCGCACGGCTTCTCGGTCCGCGTTTTCCTCGACGAGATTCTGTCCCACGTGGACGAGGGCGCGGCGCACTCGAAGAAGTTCTCCTACTACTTCGGCCGGATCGACTCGCTTCTCTTTCCCTGGTCGTTCTGGCTGCTGGGAATACTCATCGTCTCGCTCGCGCGCGTCTGGCGGAGCGACCGCCGCCCGGCGGCGATGGCCGTGCGCGTCCGTTCCTACTGGACCCAAGGAAAGGGCGAGCGCCTTGGGTTCCTGCTGTGGTTCCTGGCCTCGATCCTGGTCATCTCGCTGGTGACCTCGAAGCGCTACTACTACGGTCTGATCCTCGCGCCGCCGTTCGCCTCGCTCTGCGCCATGGCGTACCGCGATCTCGCGGAATCTCTCCGCTCGAGCCGCTCGACCTTCTTTTCCTCGCGCTTCTTTCACCCGACGCTTCTCGCGGCGGGCGTCGGAGCGGCCGCCGCGGGGATTCTTCTTCCCTCTCCCGAGGAGTGGGAGGCGTACTGCGGCAAAAGTTCGCTCGATTCGAAGGTCCTCGTTCTGTTTCTGGCTGTCTTGTTCTGCGGGATGGGGATCTCGGGACTCGTGCGTCGAGCTCGCGCGAATGCCGCGGGGTTCTTGCGTTCCGTCACGCTCTGGACGGCCCTCGGGTCGATCGCCCTCGTCACCGTCTTCAACTTCGTCTTGTATCCCCGGATGAACGAACAGTATTCGATGCGCAGAGCAACGAACGAGATTCGAGAACACATCGGTCCGCAAACGCCGCTCTACTCGCTCGGAAGCAATCACGCCGTCTGGTTCTACCTGGGTCGGCCCGCCCCGCCGAGTTTCCACGACGCGGCCGACGCCGTCGCGTACAGCGCGGGTCATCCGGGCGCGATGGGATTGGTGGATGGAGACAAGAGCAAGATTCTGGACGAAATCGCCGTCCACACGAAGGTCTATGTGAGCGAGTTCGTGCCGTCGAGGAAGGACCGCGCGATTCTTTTCCGCGTCGAGCCTTCCTCCTCGCGCTAGCGAGAAAGGTTCGAGAAGGTCCCCGCCGCCCCGCGGATGACGATCCGCGTCCCCGGCCCGGCGGCCTCGCGCACGTCGCGTTCGATCCGTTCGCGGGTATTCTCCGCGCCGAAAGTGTCGGCCACGTCGCAGAAGGGCCGTCCGCCCGACGCCGCGGCCGTCTCGCGCGGACGCTCGAGCGCTCTCAGAGACTCGATCCCTCCTTTAGAGGTGCAGACCTGAATCGCCGCGTCGCGCCCGTCGGCGAGGCCAAGAGCGTCGCGCGAGATCGAGTACACGACCGCCCCTTCGTCGTTCTCGTTCTGAATCGAGATCGGTATGTCGAAAAGCGCATTGCCGGGCGGGGCGAATCCCGAGACCAGAAACCGGCTCACGATCTGGTCCGTGGCGTCGCGAATCTCTACGTCGTACTGACTGTCCTTGTCCGCCGGGTACCAATGGCGGACGAGCACCGACCGTTCGATGGGTCGGTCCCAATCGACCCCGTCGGAAATTCGGCAGAGCGAACCTGACGTGGCCGAACCGTCGGACAAGACCCGGCTGAACACGAGAAGCGTGTCCTGGAACGTCAGGCCCGTCAGGTCGCCTTTCGAACCGTAGTCGATCCGGACATAGAGACGTTTCTTTCCCGCGCGCGCCCACACCCCACGAAGATCGCGCGTTCGGTCCGTATCGAACTTGAACTCCGCGCGGGCCGCTTCGGTCGAGTGCGTGGTGATTGCATCGCCCGCGGGGTCCGAGGCAACACGGCAGGCCTCGGGCCAGAGGGAGCGGACGACCTCGGCCTCCAGGTACTTCTCGGTGTCGAGCCGACTTGTACCGACCTCTTCGAGAACGCCGTACGCCCGGTCCAGGTCGAGCAGCGGCTCCTCAGTGAAGAGGCGGAACATCCGGTAGCGCACGGAATCTTTCAACCTCGATTCGGGAAAGCGATCCAGGAAGTCGCGGCAGAACGCTAGGGACTGGACGGCGTCGCCGTCGGCGGCGAAGTCCTCCGCCGCGGCGAACAGGCGCTCTTCCTCGTTGCGCCAGACGGCGCGCTTCTTTCCCGACCGCAGATCGAGAATGCGGACCACACCGTCCTCGAGATCGTCCTCCCTCCCGGTCACGAATCCCAACCGTTTCCCCGCCGGGTCCAGCCCGCCGAACCAGACGTTGAACGGCTCGTCCGTTTCGATCCGTACATCTCCGTTCTCGACGCCGACGACGGCCGCCTGGAAACGTTCCTGTTCCCGCGCATACGTCGTCACGGCCACCGACCGGCGGTCGGCGCTCAGGGAAATCGGGGAGAAGACATAGACGTTCGGACAAAGAAGGCGGGTGGTCGGTCCGTCGAGCGAGCAGGCGACGAGGCTTCCCTCTCCGTCCTCGTTCTCGGGCTGAACGAAGAGAAACTCCGCTTCGTCGACCCACTTGGGCCACCAGAAATCCTCTTCGGATTCGCCGTCACCCTTCTTGCGATTCGACAGGAGAAGCCGCGTCGTTGCCGAGTCGCGGTCCAAGAGAATCAGCTGTTCCTCGGCGCTCAGGAGGAATCGCTTGTCTGAGGGATCGACGGAGAGGAAACCTTCGCCAGCCGGAAGGGAGGAGAAGACCGTCGTGCGGTCTCCCGAGGCGAGATCGATTTCCGAAAGCCGCGGCGGCTTGTCCTTTTCTTCCTCGATCGCATAGACCTTGCGACCGTCGGACGAAACGTCGAACGAGGGCCATTCCGTCTTCGCGACCACGTCGCGGAACTCGCCGGGGTTCAGAACGTCGACGCTTCGAAGCCGCACCGAATCCCCCCCGTCTTCTTTTATGTTCTCTCCGAAGAGTAGACGCGTTCCGGCGGGTAGGAAACGTACGCACATGATCTCCCCTTCGACCTTGGTCCCCGTCCCGGTCAAGCGCCTCGACTCCCCTGCGTGAGTGTCGTGAACCCAGAGGGCCTTGTCGTCGGGTCCGATGAAAGCCATGGATCGCCCGTCGGCGCTCCATGAAATCCGGTCGCCCGTGAAGCAGCCCACGAGCCACAGCGCGGCCAGGAACAGGAGGACGATCTCGGCGCCAAGACGCAGGCGAGACGAGGTGGAGGCGCACTTTTCGAATCCGCGGAATGGCCGACAAGAATCGGGTCTGGTGTGTTCGATCACGGTCATATCCTCCCTGTTGTGGTTTGAATCTTGCGCCGCAGGAGACGAAGGGCCTCGTCGCGACGCAGGTCGTCGAATTCGAGCGTGTCGGGGTATTCGTCCCAAAGCTGTTTTCCCGCCGAAAGCGCGTCTCTCCAGTTGTCTTTGCCCAGGTGGTCGAAAACCTCTTTCTTGAGACTCTCGGCCTGGGTCTTGCGCAGGAGACGGTCCGCCTGATCGGGCGAGATGGTCGGCGTCAGGTCGGCCAGCTGAACGGGCTGAGGCGCGCCCGCGTCGAGCCCCATGCGGAAGGCGAAGCGATAGAGGTCGGCGTAGTCCTTGTCGAAACTGGGCCAGAGTTGCACTGCCGGCTCCGATGCGCGGGTCTCTCGAAAATCCCTCGTCTGTGCCGCCGATTCTCTCACCGCGTCCGGGCGGCGTCACGCAGAAAAGACGCGGAGCCGACTGCGCTCGCGCCGCCCGATGTACCGGCGCGCTCCCGTCCCACGAGACGTACAACGCCGGAGAGGGGAAAGAGTTCCCGTTCGGACAAGGAGAAAGGAGAGAGGGTCAGGCCGCCTCGTACTCTCTGAGGAACAGTTTCGACGCCAGATAGGCTAGGATATAGAGGATCGACAGGGCAACCAGGCCGGCCCATTCGCACCGAATGACCATCCAGTTGACGAGGAAGAGAAACCAGTAGCCGCTCTGGTAGAGAGGACGATTGTAGTAGCGCCCGTGCCGGGGCGGTTTGAGAAAACAATGGACGGCCCACAACGCGAAGGCAATCAGAAGAACGGAGAACAGGTGGAAACCGTCGACCAACACCAGGGAGGTCCCGCCCAGCGTCCCGGCCAGGAGCAGCCAACCGATCTGGCGGCCGAAGCGGGGTTGCACCGCAGCCAGGCGGAAGATCAGGAGCGACCCCGCCACTCCCAACATCGCGGGAAGATACCAGGGGCCGAACAAGGCCGAGTTCGAGACGAAGTCGGCGACACTCGCCGACGAGATCGCCGGGCCTCACCCGCCGGCGGCCGGGGCCGCGCACCCAACGAAGGCGATCGCGCCCAAGGTCCTGAGGAGAGTTGATTTCTTCACGTCCGTTTCCTCCCGAGAGAGAGCAGGCTCGGTTTCTGCCTCCATTGTACGGGCGCGGGAGGCTGGAAAGCAAGTTTCCACGTGGCGAACGTGCCCGCCCGGTTGTTTTCGAGTCTGGAAAGGAAGGTATGGGAAGACCCTGCGCCCTGGGCCGAAGCCAGGGCCGGGCAATGGGACGAACGATTCCGCGTCCGCCGCTTCGGTCCCCCGAAAGAGGAGGGCGACGACGCTCAGGCCATGAGGGCCATGGCGCGGTTGGCGGTCGGCACACCCTTCGGAGACCGGCTGAGCGCGCGGTCGGACGTCTCGCGGGTGCGCATCGCGATCCCCTCGGGACTGCGGGAGACGGTCTCCCAGCCTTCGAGCAGGATGGTGAGCGTGGACTTGACCATCTGGAGCGGCTCGACGTCGTCGGTGCGGTTGGCTTCGAGAAGCTGGCGCAGCTGGAACGTGTAGAGGGCGAACAACCGGCCCGACAGGCCGTTGTCCTGGGTGTAGTCCAACGCCTCGCACAACCCCATCAGGATCTTCGACGCGCGTTCGATCGACTTCGATTTCGCCGCCGAGTCCCCCGATTCGATGGCCTCCATGGCCTGGGTCACGTTAGCCAAGGCCGCCTCATAGAGAGTGACGACCAGGCTCATGCGGTCCGCCGTCTCGATGTGGGTCGAGAGGTACGCTTGAGAGTAATAGGGAGCCATGTTACTGGTTCCTCCTTCCTTGGTGCACCGCCCCTCCTCCTCGGGACGGCGTTCCTTATTGGTTCTGAAGCAGGCTGAGAGCCATGCTCGGAATCACGTTGGCTTGCGCCAGAATCGCCACACCGGCCTGCTGGATGATCTGCGCCTGCGTCAACTCGGCGGTCTCGACCGCAAAGTCCGCGTCGCGAATGCGCGAATCCGCGCCGGTGAGGTTCTCGACGTTCAACATCAGGTCGTCGATCGTCTGGTTCAGGCGCGACTCGATCGATCCGATGGCCGTGCGGCGGGCCAGCACTTGTTGGATCGCCGTATCGAGCGTGTCGAGCGCCAGTTGCGCGTCGGCGAAGGTAGTCAGACGCAAGTTCGCCACCGCCGTCGCCGGGTCCACGAACGTCGTCGCCTGTCCCGCCGTCAGGCCGATCAGCGCGAGCGTCCCGCCCACCTGGATCGTGTCGGGGCTGGTGAGTGTAATGGTTCCGCGCGCCACGGCGTTCACGTCGCCGTTCACGGCCAGGAGCCCCAGCTCGTCGGCGATGTTGCCCGTCGTCACGACTTCGAAGTTCCGCCCATCCACGGCGGTCAACACCAGCTCGCCCGAGGGCCCGAGGGAAGCCTCGACCCCGGTGAGCGACGTATAGCTGTTGATCCGCGCCCGAAGCGAGCCGTCCGTGTCGCCCGCCAGAAAGTCGATCGCGCCGATATTCGTCCCGTTGATCGTGAGAGACGCGACCGTCCCGTCGAGCGCCCCCCCGGCGACCGAAGCGGCCGCGTCGGAGTAGACCGTGTCTTCCGCCACCGCCCGGACGCCCGTCAGGTACGTGACCGAGTTGATCGCCGTGGCCTTCGCCAAGGCGGACGCATCGCCGTCCACGGTCGAAACGCCGTCGTAGGTGGTGGCGGGAATCGTCTGACCGTCGATCGTCAGCTCGCCCAAACCCGCCAGAGGCGTGGCATCCACCGGCAAAGCGCCCGTCACCCGCGCCAGACTTCCCAAAATCGACGCTCGGCTGTCCTCGATCGAGATCGGGATCGACTGGTCCATCCGCGTGCCGACCTGCAAACGCAGGTTTTGGAACGTGCCGTCGAGAAGGTTCTTGTCGTTGTAGTTGGATTGGGTTGCGATCCGGTCGATCTCTTCGAGAAGGCTATCCACCTCCTTCTGAATCAGGAGGCGTTGCTCGTCGCCCAGGGTCGCATTCGAAGCCTGGACGGCGAGTTCGCGCAGACGTTGGAGAATCTCGTTCATCCCGCCCAGGGACGATTCGGCCACGCTCAGAAGGTTGATTCCCTCGTTGCAGTTGGTCAGGTTGCGTTGAAGTCCGGAAATCTTCGCCCGCAACAAGTGCGAGTTGGCCAGTCCCGACGGGTCGTCTCCCGAACGGTTGATTTTCTCCCCACTGCTCAGGCGCTCGAACGCCCGCTCCAGACGTTGGTCGGCCCGAGCCAGGTTGCGATTGACCAGCAGACTGAGAATGTTCTCGTTGATCCGGATTCCCATACGACTCGCGCCTCGCTGTGCGCCATGCAACAACCCGCCGGCGGAAGGTAGAATCCTCCGTCCAGGACACGAAGGGTGCAAGAGGCGTACCACGGGGAGAACGGGTTCGCCGAGACGACGTGAATGGCTGAATAAACGATACTTAGGCACACCAGGTAGGATCGAACAAGCCAAGGGGACGGGCAAAGTCTGCCCTCGCCCCCGGTGAGCCCCGAGGCGTCAAACGGCAGGTTTTTCCGATCCTCGCCGTCGACCCGAACGTGTGGATGCTCTACTAAAGACCCCGGATATGTGCGAAGCGTTCTCTGCGAGCTGTTCGTCGCTCCGCCGTCTCCGCGTTGATTCTCTTCCTTCTTTTCCCTTCATGCCGTGCTCGCAACTGCACTAGGGCGCGTTCGATCGCTAGATCGCCTTGATCTTCATGTTCCCGGGCGATTCTCTGGCCGCGCGGTCGATCCGCCCCAAGCACTCGTCGATCTTGGAGAGCTCTTCCGAATCGGGGAAGGGGAGGGTGTCGGTGCCGTGCGCGTCCATGCGCCCGAGGACGTAGTGAATGGTCATCTGGTCGAGGTCGCGGGCGGGCTGATAGGCGGGATCGCCGTTGCCTTCGGTGCGAATCTCGGCCAACACGCCGGTCTCGATCAGCGCCGCCGCCAAGTCGCGCACCAGGCGAATCGGGATCGTCGTGATTTCCGAAATCCGGGCGGCGGTCAGCACCTCGCTTCCCTCCTGAAAGTTCCGCACGCACAGATGCACGATCCGGAGCGCCGCGCGTTTGCGCAGCGAAGGGCTGGCGGTCAGACAGTCGGGCTCGAACTCGTAGGTCTCGGCGTTTTGGTGCGCGAACGCCACTTCGGCCCCGAGCAAGACGATCAGCCAGCTGATCTGGACCCAAAGCAGGAACAGCGGCAAGGCGGCGAAACTCCCGTAGATGGCGTTGTACTTCGATACGACCACCTGCGAGCCGATATAGGTCCATTGCACGATCTGGTAGAGCCCGCCCGCGACGAATCCCGCCACCATTGCCGAGCTGAACCGAACCTTCACGTTGGGGACGAACACATAGATGAACGTGAACATGGCGATCAGAAGCAGGAACGGAAGGGTCTTGAGTCCGAGGTCGATGAGGGGGCGCAGCACGCCGATCACGGCGTACTTGTCCATGAGTTCGGCGATGAACGTGGTGGCCGCGACGGTGGCGCTCCCCGACGAGATGAGGGCGATCGGCGCAACGACCATGACGGCCAGGTAGTCGCTGATGCGGCGCATCAGCGGGCGGCGGCGGCGCGCGCCGAAGATCTCGTTGAACGAGGATTCGATGTTGCCCAGGACCTTGATGACGGTCCAGAAGAGGATCAGAGCGCCCACACCGGCGATCACGCTCCCCTTCGAGCGGTCGAGCAACGATTCCGCGAAGCCCGAGACCTGAGCGATGACCTCGTGCATCTGGGGGTCGCTGAACATCTCCTTCAGGCGGACTTCGAGCAGGTTCATCCCGTCCTGGTTCTGAAAGAACGTTTTGGCGATGGCGAACGCGATGCCGCAGACGGGCACGATGGCGAACAGGGTGTAGAAGGTCAGGGCCGAGGCGCGCAGAAGACATTTGTCTTCGTCGAACCCGCGGATCGCGAGCGCCACGATCCGAATCCGGCGCACGGCATAGCGGCGCGCGCCGCCCAGGTCCGAAAGCCGCATCCTCCAGATCCCAACGCGCAGAAAGTGGGCCAACCCCTCGACCAGGCCGAAGAGACGGTTGAACATGGCGAGTTCGCTCCTGTTCTCAATGGCGGTGCGCGCAAAGACCTTAGCGCACGTGCAACCCAGGATTACCTCATCGCGCTTTCCTCGACCGGGTGGAACGGGTCGGCGACGCGGACCGGGCGCGGGGCGATCGCCTTCACGAGATCGGGAAGATCGTAGCACTCCAAAGCGTTCGGCACGACGAGGGCCATCAGGTCGCGCGCCATCGGTTTGGCGACCACGTCGTCGATCCACGACTCGATCGAGCCGCCCAATCGGAGTTCGGCGAACCGGTCGTCGAGCGCCGCCGCGTGGAGCGCCGCCGGTCCCGCCGCGCCGATCCCCACGAGGGCGACTCGGGCGGGATCGACGTCGGCGCGCGCGAGAAGCGCGTCGAGCGCCTCGCGGATATCCTCGACGCGCTGCCCGATGAGCGAACGGCCTAGATGGAAACCCAGGACGGCGTTGCGGTAATCGACGTTCCAGAACTTCTTCGCGTCTTTGTCCTTGGGGTTGTCCGCCGTTTCGCCATAGCCGCGGGCGTCGATACTCAGCACCAACCGCCCCTCGCGGACGAGTTTCCAGATCTCGCCATCGGGCCCCGCTTCGGCGTCCTTGCCCCGGCTGTCCACGTAGAGCGTCGCGGGCAGGGGATCTTCGGTCGCGCCGTCGGGGACGAAGAGAAGCGCGGGAACGGGGACCTCGCCTTGTCGGCGAAGGACGAGTTTCTCGATCCGGCACCCCTTCGAGGCGATTTCTCCCACGGTCTCGACGGTGGGGACCGTCGGATCGTCCCGCCATCCGATCAAGGCGCGGACCCGAGCGAGACATTCGGAGGTCGCGTGGTCTCGCCAAAAGGACTCGCGCGCGGGCGCCAGGTTCCGGGCCGTTTGCAGATTGAGGTCGATGACGTTCGCCCCGCGCCATTCGGTCAGGGCTTGTCCCGTTTGGCTCACCTGGAGCGATTCGGGCGGATAAACGGCGACCTCGTCCGGCTCCAAAACGGGCGAGGCGTCGTCGGCGAGCCAGCGCCGAAACCACTGCGCCGCGGCTTGGCGCCGCGGCTTGCTGTAGGTGTGGCCATCGTCCCATTCGAACATGTCCAGCCCGTCGGGATGGCCCAGCGCGTCGTACACGCGCCGCGCCTCGCGATAGATTCGGCGGGTCGATTCGATGTCGAACATGTCGCGGAGCGCGGCCAGGATGACGATCGGTTTCGGGGCGACCATCTCGATGTAGTCGGCGGTCTCGATCCCCTCGGCGCCCTCGCCCGCCAGATGCTGACAACCGTCGGCGGGACGCCAGGCGAACTTGTCTTCCAACGTCATCAGGTAGCAGCACGGTCCGGCGGCCTCGACGCGGTCGTCGAACGCCATGAGAAACGTGGTCTGCGTCCCGCCGCCCGAGTAGCCCGTGCATCCGATCCGGTCGGGGTCGATTTCGGGTCGGCTGACGAGATAGTCGATCCCGCGCATGTTGTCCCACAACTCATGTTTGACCGTGCCGCGCCGCACGAGCATCCCGCCGACGTTGACTAGGGTGTGTTCGAGGGTGCCGCCGCGTGTGGTGGGCTCGCCTTGGGGGTTCAACAGCTGATAGCGTTCGCCCTGGCCGATCGGATCGACGCACAGCACGGCGAAACCGTTTCGGACGAGGAGCAGGCAGACGAGCTCTTCGTCGGCACTCGCCTTTCCCGTCGCGATGTGTCCGCACACAACGAGCACTCCCGGAAACGGTCCTTTCCCCTCGGTGGGCAGATAGAGACTCGCGGTCGCGTGATGGCGGGGCCAGCTTTCGTAAACGACCTTCTCGATCCGATAGCCGTCGCCTTCGATCGCGCCCGTGACGCGGGCGTTGAGCGGAGTTCGCTCGGGGAAGGACCCGATGAGATCGCGATAGCCGGTGCGGAGCCGTTCCTGGCGCGCCTCGAGCGTTTCGGCCGACGCGAAAGCTCGTTCCAGGTCGGCTCGGCGCCGCGCGTAGCTCTCTCTCATTTCCTCGAGCAGATAGTCGTGAAGAAGCGAATCGCCGCTTTCCTCCAGGACGTTCAACGCGTCTGGAGACGAGCTCTCGGTCGTTTCCTTGCCATGACCCGGGACCGGCAGCAACATTCCAATTCCCCCCAAGAGAAAGAGTCTGAAGAGACCGCATCGGACGGCTCGCACCGCAGCGTAGAGCATCTTGCGTTCCTTCCCCGCTGAGTTTGCATGGCCCATCCTGCACCCCGCGGACAAGACAGTCAAGGAATCCGGGAAGAGCGCGCCCCGTCTTCGAGGCTTGGAGCGATGCGCTACTTCGTAAGAACCCCGCGCAGGCCGCCCGATATCAGAGTCGCCAAGTGTGTCAGAATCTGAGGAAGCGCCAAGCCGCCGGGCGACGCCAGATAGCGGGGTTCCCAAACCGGATCGAACTTCTCCTTGTACGAACGGAGCCCGCGGAAATTGTAGAAGTGTTCGCCGTGGCGGTAGACGAAGACGCCGATCTTCTGCCAGAGCGAGGGTTGCGGCCGGTCGTCGAGTCCCGCCAGCGGCGCCATTCCCAGGTTGAACCACCTGTAGCCTTGCTCTCTGCCCCACACCAGCATGTTCACGAAGAGATACTCCATCACCGATCGGGGCGCGTCGTCGCCGTAGCGCATGAGGTCTATCGACAGCTCCGTTCCTGGCGGACCGGGTAGGATACTCCCGAAGGCCACAATCCGTTCTCCGCGGCGCGCCAATGCGACCGGAAAGTTCCGCAGATAATCTTCGTCGAAAAACCCGATCGAGAATCCTTTCTCGGTGGTATTCTTGCGTGCGAGCCAAGTGTCCGAGATCTGGCGCAACGTGGGCATCAGGTGCGCCTGAGCCTCCGGTGGCGATACTTCGAACGAGATTCCGTCCGCCGCCTCCGCTGAGAACGGACATCCCGATCGTGTTGCTGCACGCGTAGGATAGAAACGACGTGGTCGCCACCGAACGATAGGGGAGTGCGCGTCCTATCAGTCGGATGGCGAGCAGGTCGTAGCCGGTGAGCGCCACGTAGGCGCCGACGACGAGGACGAGCGCGAGAACGATTTGTCGAGACGAGTGAGAATGTATCTCGCGTAGAATGTCGTGATAGTGATAGCTGCGCAGGACGTGGTGGAGAATCCACAGGGCCCCCGCAAACATGAGCAGACTCAGAACAGGGGTCAGATTCCTGGCCTTGCGCACAATCCCGCGAGGTCGCGAACCGGATCGTGGGGTCCGATTCTCCCGCTCTGAAGGCGGTTTGTTTTCCCCGCCCCTCATCGTCTTCTCCTCTTCAGCGCACCTTCCCGCACGTCAAAGGACGACGGCGCTGCTGCGTATCATGGCCAGCAGCGTCCAGAATAGCAGGCCGCTGGCCGGGAGTTGAAGAGGAAAAGAAAACAGGGAATCGACCAGAATGACGATCAGCGCCGCGACAAGGAGAAGAATCCGCGCGCGCCGAGGCCCCGAAACCGAATCGCGCGTAAAGACGGGCCTCAGCGCCGACAGGACGAACCAGCACACCATCCCGAGAAACGCGGCCAAGCCGATAAGCCCCATCTCGGCCGCCGTCTCGATGTATTCGTTGTGCGCCTCGCCGGGAGGCAGTGTCTGCGTGCGCATCAGGTACTCGCGATAGGGTGCGTTCTCGGGACGCTGCGTCATCTCGGCTGCCCGGTGCCAGAACGTTGTCGAGAACCGTCCGTACCCGATTCCCAGGAGGGGACGATCGCGGATCATCTCGGCGGCGACGGCCCAGTAGAGAAGACGAGTGTGGATTTCGCGAGAAGAGGTGAGACGGCGAGCCAAGTCGAATCGGCTCTTGAGAAGAGGATTGGGTACGAGGAGAAAGCCGGTCAGAACCAATGCAAGAGCGAGCGCCGCCATCCACACTCGACCCAGGTATTTCCACATCGCCGAGACGATGTTTCTGCCGCGCAGAGCGAGAACGACGATCAGGAATCCCGCGGCGGTCGTCAGGCCGAGCCAGACCCCTCGGGCCCCGGCCATCACGATGCACCCCAACATGAGAAAGAGGGTCGCGGCCAGGAGAACTCTTTTCGTCGTCGCCGCGGCGCCCCTGCGCTCGTCGACGGCGAGAATCCCCGCCAGCAGGCAAATCGGCCCAAGAAACGACGCCACGTAGTTGGGATTGCCGAGCGTGGAGAGAACGACCGCCTTTTCCGTCGCTCGTTCCTCGACGTATCGAAGAGGGTCGATTCCCAGATACTGAAGCACGCCCAGCAGCGAAACAACAACGCCCACAACCAAGACTAAGGACACGATTCGGCGCTGGGCGGGAAGGTGAGAGAGCGTCTCGACCAGAAGGAAGTAGTATCCGATCAGGATCAGCGGGAGGAACGCCGCCCGCAGAGATATTCCGCGCTCCGGGCTCAGGATGACCGACAGAAGGAGAAATGCGGCGTAGACTCCCACCCAGATCTCGCAGCCGCGGACGGCGATCGACGCGCGACGGACCAAAGCGAGGCGCCAAGTCCAGGCGGCGATGACCGCCAGCGCGATCAGGTGTTTCTGGGCCGTGGGAGGAGCGGCGATCACGCCCGACACGAAGAGTGGGCCGATCGCCAAGGGGACCATGGCGGCCAGGAATGCCGATCGGCGGCCGAAGGCCGCCGAGGGGCGCGATTCGCCTGCCGCGTGGGATATCATGAGATCCCCCGACCTTATTCGGGATGACAGACCTTGAGGGCCGGATCGCCCAGTATGAGGAAACTGTCCCGTATTTCTCTGGTGCGGGATTCCCATCGGAATTGAGCGTGTTTCGCGTCGAGATAGGCATCGCCCAGGCGTTCCATCTTCTTGACGAAGAGGTCCTCCATCATGTGCATGTGAAACGGGTGATCGTTTTCAACCAGGCTTTTCCACCCGGTCGCGACGACGGCGACCGCGCCCTTTTCGGGTTCCATGAGCAGCGACTCGCCGATGCTCAGATAGTTGTCGAACGCCGCGGAGTAACAGCTGGTGACGAGAACCAGCGGATAGCGTCCGCGGTTCTCGAGTTCCTTCACGTGTTTGGGAGTGAAGAGATCTTCCTGCCTCTTGAAATCGATAGGCCCGACGCGCCAGACGAACGCTCCGCCGTGCCCCAGATAGTAGAGAAGCGAGCACCCGGCGTCGATCCGCTCCTGGAGCTTCTTGACGTCGTCGCGGACGGTATCGACGGTGGGAAAGAGAATCTCGGTCTTGAACCCCGCCAGCGGGCCTTCGGCGGCCTGCCGGATCAGATTCTGGAAGTACTTCTCGATGCTGGTGAGCGCGACCGCCCGATTCGCCCATCGCGGTTTGTCCTCGGCGGCCTTCTCGTAGGCTTTGATCTTATCGAGGAGGTTGAGCACCTGTCCGGGCGCGTTGGCGGGTATGCGGCCGAGCGCGACGCTGGGGGTGGTCGAGTCGTCGTCGAGGAGCGAGAACCAGTTGTCCGAGGGGTAACCGCCGGAGCGCCAGGACGTGGACGAGAGCCAGTGGATAGGAAGGAGATTCCGATCCTCCTTGAGCACGACGTGTCTATAGTCGAACGTGGCGTCGCCCACAAGGAGCACGTAGCGCGGCTTGGGTTCCCGATAGTTCTTCCAGGCGTAGCGGAGGTAATCGCGAACGGGCTTGTCTTCGAAAAAGCCATCGTTGTACCGGTCGAAGACGGACTGCAGATCGACCACGAGGACGCTCAGTCCTTGCGAGCGTCGGTATTCGGCCAACTGTTCCACCTCGCTCAGGAATTCGGGATGCGAGACGACGATCATGTCGGCCTGGTTGTCGGCAGTGAACGCCGGCTCCGGATACACGGGCCGGATCGCCTCCGGATACTTCGCGCTGAGGCGTCCGACCATCACGTAGTCCGCCGGCCCCGGCCTGGGAAACATGACGCGGATGATCTCTCCCTGGGGACCGCGGACCTCGGCGGGACGAAAGATCTCTTGGCGAGTGCGGTCGAATACCATGGCGTCGCCCTCTTCGGCCGCGAGACTCGAGACGAGGAGTTTGTAGATCGGCAACGACTGCTCGCGAGTGTTGAACTCGAAGATGGGAGCGTTCAAGGCGTCGGTCGCGTGCCAGTAGGAGACCTCGATCCAGTCGATCAGGATCGCGTCGACCACGCCCGAGGAGATGCGGTCCTCGGGGAACATGAACTTCACGCGGGTGGGTTCGGGACTCTCTCTCAAGAGATCGGCGGGCAGGTCCTTCGCCTCGAAAGTGTGCTCTTGTATCTCTTCCCAAGCGGGCTCGCCGACGAGGGTGTCGCCGACGATCACCTGGATTTTGTGGTGGGGGTGGATGTTCCCTTGCGAGATGCCGTAGAACTTGACCTTCAGATCGAATGTGTCTTTTGCCTGGGGCGGCGGGTCGAATACGTTCCGGGGAAGAGCGATGGTGATCGGTTCCGCATCGGGGATGGGCACCGTCTTCACCCAGAAATAGTAATCCGTCTCTTGGGACTTGGGCGTATAGAAGCGGTCGAAACGCCAATCCTTCTCCATGTGTTCGGTGTGGCGGTACGAGGTGAGGTTTGGATACTGCGTCGGATTCTCGGGCACCGGAGGCGCCGCGGGACGATAGCGGAGGGGCTCGGCGACGTCCCACCGGAGGAAGTAGTGATTGCGATCGTTCTGGATTCGCCGCGTCGTGGTCTTGCCGCGCGGGTATTCGCCGTAGAACACGATCGAATCGCTCTCGTCCATCGTCCCGTCCGCTTCGCCCACGATATAGATCGGGACGGGTTTTCCCTCGCAGAACAGTCCGATCGTACGCGGATCGATCTTGTCGAGGGGCATCCCATGTTCTTCCAGAGTCTCGCGATCGAGGACGTACAGGGCGTCGTTCTCGACCTCTATAGTCAGCGCCGTGGGCTGGGCGTGTGGGGACGCGGGTTCTTTCTCCGCCGCCGAGGGGACGGAGAGAGTCAACAACCCTGCGATGAAGACGATCCACCTAGCCATGACGACCTCAGAAGAGAGAATATCCGGCGCTCAAGCGCGGTTTCGACTTGACGGATGCCAAAGTAGCCGTTTGGCCGAGTCCTGTCAAGGCGCATTGGGGTGCATCTCACTTCCGCTACGCGGAGCGATGGGGTAATATCGCGGACGGGGCGAAGGCGCCCGACATTCTAAGTCAAGCGAGGC
>JAFGFN010000150.1 GCA_016931035.1 Candidatus Sumerlaeota bacterium | reverse complement strand
TTCCTTCACTCAAAGAAAACCGTGCAACACATCGCCCGGAGGCTTCAACTATCAATTGCACTCATACTCGGTTTGGACAGGAGTGATTCCGATTCAATCCCCTGAGGGCGCCTGACGGATGCGATCCGGAGCGGTGGCTGCAGATCTTCTGCGACGTATTCTGCGACGTGTTCTTTCCGACCACGTCGAGCGCCTCCAAGAACCACCTCCTCGCCCTTGTGGATACCCTCTATGAAGAGAAAGGCGTGAAGAGCGGCTCCGATTCCTACCCGACCTTGGCGGATGTCGACCGTCGTCTCGATCCTTCGAATTACGAGGGCAAGATTCCGTCTCAGGACTTGCAGCGGATGCATACGCTACGGAACAAGACGGCCCCGCTTGTAAGGCTCCTTGGCTCCATGATGGGCGAAGATCCCGGGCTCCCCATGGATGAGATCCTGAGCCATGACGTTGTATTGGAGTTGGACGGCTTGACCGCGGAATACCAGGAGTTCTTCATCAACATACTTCTCTACTGGATTTTTACGTACCGAATCGAGAACGGACAACGAGGGCGCCTGCGTCATGCCCTGGTTTTCGACGAGGCGAAGCTTGTCTATGCTCGGGACAGAGCCACGCCCACCTCCTATATCACCCGGCTCACGTGCATGTCGCGCGAATACGGAGAAGGGATTCTCGCCTGCGAACAAATGCCGTCTTGTCTCGGAGAAGGTATCAAAGCGAACGTCTTCACGACTCTGGCCCTCAACCTTTCTTCCATGCGCGATATTCAGGCAACGGCGTATACCCTTGGGCTCAACAACGACCAACGTCAGTGGCTCATGTCACAGCCGATCGGCTGCGGCGTCTTGCGTATGGCCGACCGGTACACGAAGCCCTTCGCCATCCGGATTCCTCGCGTTGAAATTGAAAAGGACGTGACCGACCGGGAGGTCGAGGAATACATGCGGCCTATCCTGGCGAGGATGGCTGGACGAAAATCTGACGCCGCGCCGCCTTCCTCGGCCAATCACGAGGCCGCCTCATCTCCATCGCCGGGAATGAACGTTTCTGAGAGACGACTCCTTGGCCATAACGGTTCCGACATTCCGGAACCGGCGATTCGCCTTCTGACGGACATCCGGGATCATCCGTATGACATTGCGACGGCGCGATACAGAAGACTCGAACTGAGCGCGCGTCAAGGCACCCAATCCGCCGGACTTCTCGTGAGCCGGGGACTTGTGAGTGAGGTGACGATCCGCACGGGGATCGGGCGTCCGGGCAAGTTCTACGAGATGTCGTCTGAGGGAGTTCAAAAGATTGGCGCGCAGAAACTGGGGCCGGGCAAAGGAGGCTTCCAGCACAAGTTCTGCCAGAACCGGATTCGTGAGCACTTCGAGTCGCTGGGTTATCGGGCTCAAATCGAGGCATACCTCGACGGCAAGTCGGTCGACGTGGGTGTCTGGAAGACGATGGAGAAGCTCGCGGTCGAGGTGGCGATGACCGCCGTCCACGAGAGAGAGAACGTCATCAAGGACTTTCGGGCGGGATGGGACCGGATCGCCATCGTGTTTCTCGACGAAGCGGTTCGTCGATCCGTCGAAGAGGAGTTGGGGGCCGACCCCGAAATCCGACCGTTTCTCGACCGGATCGAGTTTGTTCCGTTCGCGCGGTTTGCGGGATAGACTGTTCCGCCATCCTTCGACAGGCGGAACCTATGTTTCAGGAGATCGTACGATGGCCAAGATCAGTACCCAGAACGATTTACGGTATTCCGCAGACATACCTATCGGAGTTCATTCCGGCATGGCCCTTTGTTCCGTGGCGAAACGCTCTAAATACCGGGCGGAAGAAAGGGCGACGAGAGGACTCCGGATAGCGATTCCTCGGCCGGATTTGGTCGAGAGCGGGATTATGTAGGATGAAAGCCAGAACTCAGACCACCGAGATTATTCCGAATCGCCTCTACCGATCCCCCGACCTGGAAGCGCTCCTGGGGCGACGCTGTCTGTCGATCTTGAGGCGGGCCGGTCTCAGGGCAATGGGGGGATGGTATCTTGGTCAAACCGTCCTTGATTCCTTCCAACGCGCATGGCAAGCTATGTCCTGCCAGCGTGTTCCTGAGGGAAAGGAGGTTAGGAGTGAAAAGGAACACGAAACGAAGAAAGTGGAAGAGAGTAGCCAGCACGGGAGTGTTCAGCCTGTTTCAGAGCTCCGCCGACGTGACGATTTGGGAAGTCAGTTGGAGGAACTCCGACGGAAAGTACGGACGGCGTAGATTCTCCGCTCAGGGTATTGAAAAGGCTCTCAGCGAAGCCCCCGCAGCTGCGGGACTTGTAGCGCCGTTGAACTTGCCGCCGCAGATAAGAACCGTGGATGCATTCTCGATGGCTTTGTCGAATGCATCGCGTGGCGCAAAGTCGAAGTCGGACTGGAACTACTATGTAGACCGGTTCATCGACTGGCTGGCCAAGAATCGCAAGACCTGCACACATTGGCACCTGTTGACTCGGCAGATCGTACGCGATTATTTGGTGAGCGTATTCGACGGCAGAAGCGCGACAACGCGGCGTCTTGCGACCCAGCCGATAGTCCAGACCGCGGGGTACATGTGGCCGCGAGTATGGACTGCCGAACGTCACGGAGCGGTTGGGTACGGGCTCCAAATTGAAGGCGACTCCTAAGGAAGTCTATCTCACAGACGTCGTAGCGTTCTGTGACTTCCTTAAAGAGAATGCCCCGAGACTCGAAGCGGGCGTTGCGCTTCAAGGGCTGGCCGGACTCCAATTGCAGGAAACGACGCGCCTTACGTGGAGCAAGGTCGACCTCTCGCGCGGGCTCATCGAGATCAGCGGCGAGGTGAAGAACGAATACCGCAAACGCGTGATTCCCATCTGCGGTCGAGTTGTGGAAGCCTTGAGACGAGGTGAGGAACTTGCCCGGAAGCGCAAGCCCGGGAAGATACGGGACGCCTACGAAACCGTTCTGGTCCGCGAGAGAAGCGGTGCCTACGGTAGTTCATGGGACAAGTACTCGAGGCACGTACAGGCCTAGCTGCGCCGCTGGAACTCCGCTGTCGATTGGAAAGTGAAGGACCTGAGGAATTGCCTTCCCACCTTCGCCGTCATTCACGGTCTGCACAACGATGTGTGGGAGCAGTATATCGGACACTCGCCGAAGAGCGTGACAAGTCGCCACTACGTTCCGCGGCTTTCTTCAGTCAGTCGCGGCCAGTCTGAGGCGCTGGAGAGACAGATGAGGATCTTCCATTATCATGTCACAGAGCCTCTGGATCAGGCGATTTTGAACGCATCCGTAGGCGATTCTGTCGGTGGTATTTTGAACATTTTTGAACGAGAAGACGTCAAAGGGCGTCTGACGCGTTCAAAATCTATCGAGTTAAGTCCAACAATACCAACCTTGTGCCCCCGTAGCTCAGTTGGATAGAGCGCCGGATTCCTAATCCGTAGGTCGGCGGTTCAAATCCGCCCGGGGGTACCACATGTATCCAAGAAGGGTTAAGTGTTGCAGAAGGATAACCTGCGGACGCGAAGTCTGAGGGCGATGATGCGGGTCTATAGGTAGGTTTCGCTTCCGAGTTCATTCCCGAACGTGGGCCTTCAGCCGCGCTGTTCTCGGCGTCGGATAGAAGGCATCGTTGGGCTGCATTCTCACAGGTCGCAACCGATCGGATAGTCCTCATCATAGTCCGATCGCCGCCGCTCATCTGCGTGGATACGGTGGAAACTCTCGAGGCGCCGCAACATGTCCGGCTCCGGCCAGTCTTCGCTCTTTGCGCGGAAGGCCTTTTTTCGATGCCGCGTTGCCACCTTCGGACTTCCTCCGGTTCACTGGGAATCTCCTCGAGGACCCGGAATCCCTCTCGCTCGAGCGGTCCACGGCGCAGAATCCGCGGGTCGGCGATCCAGTCGCCAGACGTCACGGCTCTGCGACGGTCGCCGGAAGCGTCCGGCGGCGGCCTGAGTTGCGTCCGAAGTCCGCGCGAAGCGACGGGCGACGGGGCGTCCTGTCAGTCTATTCCGTGCTCGCGTGCGAGTTCGAGCAGTTTTTCGTACCTGTCCTCATGCAAGTCGAGCGGCACGATCGGCGGGAGGGGCTTTCCGTCGGGGCCGAAGATCTTGGCGCTGGGGTCCGGACCGTAGAAGTGTTTCTTGTAGGCGCGTCCGGCTTCGGGCTTGTTGTCGACATGGAAGAAGTAGACATCTCCGAGTGGGAGGTAGGCCTCCGGGTGACCGCGTTGGGCTGCGGCTTCGAGCAGCGGGCGTGCCTTCTCTCCCTCGCCGACTTCCAAGTAGCCCAATCCCGTGAGGAGCTGAAGTTCGTCGTCGGGTTCTTGGGGATCCGTGTGCCCGAGCAGAAGGTTTAGAGCGGCGCCCAGATCAAAGACGCGGAGGTAGTGTCTCGCGAGGCATGCCACAAGGGGCTCGGGCCAGTCGGAGTCCTTCACGAGTTTCGTCAAGTCGCGGGCGTACTCCGGGTCGGTGAACAGGTCCAGAACGTCGGGGAAGGCAAACACGACACGCGCCGTATCCTTATCCCAGTCCGTCTCATCGAGGATCTCCTCCGCCTTCTCGAGATCGCCTGCCAGTGCCGAAAGACGTGACCGGCGCGCGAGACGGACACAGGGGGGGATCTCCCTCGGGATAACCGACAGAGGCGAGGTCCCGCCGCCGCTTTCGATTGTCAACTTCACTGGTGTCGGCTGGAGCCGATAGCGGGCGCACTCGAGCGCCAGGTCCGCGCGGGAGTCGTCAACCGCCACGACGCGCTGTCCTTGCACCACGCCGGCCTTGGCGGCCGGTCCATCCGGAACAAGGCGGTAAACATATCCTGTCGGCAAGATTCGAAGGCCCAATTCGTAAAGCGGCCGGTTCGTGGTGAGGGAGACGACTTCGTCGGCAAGGGCGTCCGCTTGGGCGCGGGTCAGGGGATCGATCTCGCCCACGCACTCGTAGCCATCCGAGTTGAAGCCGCGCAGATAGATCCTGGGGCGATCCAAATCAAGGTCTTCCAGATTCTTCAGCGGGCGCCAGGTCACCTCGTCACCGTTGCCCTGTTCCGTCAAGATGGTTCCCATCACAAACGCGCGATCGAACGGGCGGCGGAAACCCATTGGCCAGCCGACTACTTGCAGGCCTGGATGCTCTCCGCGGACGGGCTGGAGGACGTAGCCGATCCGGCCGCCCGGCCCCTCGAACGCTTCTCGGTCGGTGCGAGGCTTGACGTCCTTGGTCCAGGCTGTGGGATCGACGTCTCCCCGCAGGACCTTGTAGGCGAACACCTGCCGGACGCTTCCGTTGCTCTGACCGAGAAACACAAAGAAGCCCCCGGGATCCGTCGCCATGGCCGTGGCGCCGGCTTCCTTGCCGGGGATTTCTCCGAGCAGCTTCAGCGTGTCGGCCGCCAGCGCCCCGACTCGTCCGTCCTGGCTGCAGACCATGAGAAGGGCGCCGTCGATTCCGCCCGGCGCATACGCCAGGAAGCGAAGCGGTTCGTCGAAGGGGCGCACGGAGTTCTGTTCTTCCAGGTTGTCCAGTTGGATGCTTCGGAGCGTTCCGTCTTCGCCGGCTGTGTAGGCAAGAGTTCCGGATGTGTCCAGGGCCAGACCGACCAGAGGCTTCTCGCTGAGTTTCTTTTTCCTGGCGTCGGCCGAGGCTGCCGGGTCGAAGACCGCAATCTGGCCGCCGGCGTCGGCGCAGGCGAGCCGAGTTCCGTCCGGCGTGAACGCCAGGCATGTAATGGCGCCCGCGGCGCCTTCAAAGGGAACAAGTTCCTCGCCCGTTTCCAATGAGAAGATCCGAACAACGGCGCCCTCGCCGCCCATGGCAAGGTGCTTGCCGGCGGAATCGACGGCGACAGCGTTCAGCGCCCGGTCGGCCCACATGGCGTCGTCCGGGAACGTCTTTTGGACTTCCATCTTGCCGCGACGGAACTCGCGCACCATGCCGTCGCGTCCCGCAAGGAACAAACGCGTGCCTTCGTTAATACACGTGGCGGCCAGAATATCTTCCTTGATGGGGAACTCGATGGTTTTGAGCTTCGTGTCCGGCGGATTTCCCGAACCGCACCATCCCTTGTAGCCGCACGCAATCAGTGGGGAGTTCTGAACGCAGAGGATCGCCTGAATGCGACTGCAGTCGGTTTGGTACAGGTGTTCAGCGGGGATCTTGGCGTATTCGGGATCCTCCTCCGGTCGCGTTGGCTGTGCTCCCAATAGCGACGGCGCGGCGGCGAGAAGAAAGAGAACGGCCGCCGGACAAAGGTGCCGCAAGAATCGTGCGATTTCCCCAATTCGTCTTCCAGTTGCGCGTTTCATCTGAAAGCCTCCGGGTTGAAGAAGGCGCGGCAAGCCTGCGCTTTCTCCAGATTGTATTTGTTGTTTTCCCACACGTTTCCTGATCCCTCGGTGCCGCCCCAGGCCTTCAGGCGGTTGAACACTTCGAGCCCCTTCACGGGATCGAGACGACATGTCAGATACGCTTCGACAAGGTACTGGTACGTGACCCACATGTCTTCGCCGTACGGCTTTTCCTGTTCGTAAAGCGGACCAGGCGGCGGGCCGGTCGCGGCCTCAAGGGAGGCAAGCCACGTGTCCGCTTGGTCGATTAGGCCGCGGCGAAGAAGCAGCTGAGGCTTATGGGAGAAGGGCGCCCAGCCGCTTTTGCCGGTCTTGCGCCAGAAGTTCTCGTTTTGCTTCTTGAAGTAATAAACGCCGTTTAGCTCCGCGTAGAGTCGATCGAGCACCTGGATCTGGTCCTGCCAGTGGTCGGCTTCCCATGGCGGCGTCCACAGGTTTCGGGAAAGGTCCCACTCCGCCTGCTTCTTCTCGGTGAACCAGCTTGTCCAGCGGTCGTAACGTTGATCGAACGCAAACGGATTGGTGTTCGCCAGGCCGAAAGCCTGGTAGTATTCCTGCCTGGCCTTCTCCGCTCTCTCGCGTGCCCGCGCCGCATACTCCTGGGCCTGCGCCACGTCTTGCTGAGTCCTATTGGGCGCCAGAGCGGGAGCGGGGACAACGACTTGTATCTGCTGATCGAGCACCGGCATCTCCGCGTTCCCCGTGTAGATCCTGAGCCGGAAGCTGGTCGGTCCCGTGTGAACAAACGGCAGTGAGGCATTGCGCAATATCACCTTGTTATCGTAACTCTCGGCGCCTTCCGCACACAGAAACGTCCCGGCTTCGCAGTCGATTCGGGAAAGCAGCACAAGTTGTTTGTTTTGGTAGTGGGGACGAATCTGAGCATAGTGATCTCCTTCGGGAAGAAGCCCATTCCAAGGCGCAATAGCGATATACATGTCCGCCCAACCGTCGGCGGGGCCGTTGTTGTAGTTTCCTCTCAACTCTACGGAGAGCTGCGGTTGCACCTCCTGCTCTTTCTTGACGCGGACGGATTTCGCGTCGGCGCCGACCCTTTGAGGCGGTTCGGATGAATCGGTCACGACGACCGATATCGTGTATTCGCCTTCCGGCAGATCGCGCCCGAGGTCGCGCCGCGTGAATCGCAGGTTGCTGTCCGGCGCCCCGTCGAGGGCCTTCGGTTCGCTCGCCCCCTCGATCGACCAGACGCATTGGAACGGACGAATGTAATGGCGTGTCGCGCTTACCTTGCATTGAGCCCTCAACGGCGATCCTTCTTTCATTTGAGTCGACGGGAGGACGATCTCGACCCGGGCAGCCGGATCGACCCGGTTGATTCCGCCGAAAGCATAGAAGTCGATTTCTCCCGTTTCCGTTTCGTCTTGAGTGAACACGTGAGGATCATCGGAGAAAAGGGCGAGATCCTGCAGCGCTCGATCGCGATCACCGTAGAGGGGTTCCGGCTCGAGAATGCCGCAGTCGGGCGGTGCGTTCGGGTTGTTCGCCTCATCCGCCAGCGTCTCGCTTCCGCCGAGGAGTGCGGCGCGCGCCCGTTCGAGCGCGACGGCGTGGGCGAATTGAGCATCCTGCATCTTCCTTTCAAGCTCCTCCTGATCGATTCCCATCTGAGCCATGAGAGCGCTCTTGTAGTCGTAGGCCATCCGGACCGCCAGTTTATGCCGAAGCTCGTCCATATTCGGCAACGGATCGCCCAACCAACCTTGGTCGCGGTGGTGGATCGGCAGATCCCAGAACTCCTTGATGCGGCTCATGAAGAAGGCGACGAGCAGACTGTACGTGACGTCATGTTCCTCCGCGGCGACCGATCGGAGGTCTGCATTGCGCAATCCCAATTTACGGGCGGTCCACTCTTCCTGCGGAATGGGTTTCGGGCGCGTTTGCCGCCGCAGGATGTCGTCCAAACGCTTGTTATGCTCATTGAAGAAGGCGGTCAGGCGTTCTTCAAGAGTCTCGCCGGGATAAGGAGCCAGGAGGGACGGAGCGTCCGGCGGTCGGATGATTTCTCCCGTGTTCGGGTTCATGCCGGGAAGAAACTCTTCCCCTTTCCGGCCCTCGAAATAGCACTTCACGCGCTCGGCCTGGAACCTCTCGAGGTCGAGCCGCGGGCGCACGCCGGGGTCGTCGCGGTTGATCAGCGCATGGGCGAACATGTCGGCCAGCACCACGACCAAGTCCGTTCCGACGGCCTCCTTCTTGTCCTGCGTCGAGGGGTCGGGCGCCGTGTGGAAGTAATCGCGCTTCAGGATTGTGTCTCTCGTCTCGGCGGCCCAGGGCGCGTATTCGTTCCTCCCATGCCGGAAGTCCTCCAGAACTCGGCCGAAGTAGGACTTGAGCATGGGGGGCACGTTGCCGCGATCGATCACGATGTCGGGTTCATTGCTCATGATGGTCGACTTCTCGACGGACAGCTGCATCGCCAACCGCCGTTCGGGAGGAACGCCCTTCCGGTCGAAGAGCCTTTCCAGTTCTTGATGGTAGTATTCGAACATGACGCGCTTCGCGCCTTCGACGTCGGGCGTGTAAGCCTCGCGCAGTTTCGCCGCCTTCGTGCGATCGGCGGTGGGGACCATATAATCGCCCGCCTGCTCGTACCACTCGTCACGTTGCTTCATCAGCTTTTCGTACATCGGTTCGAGGATGCCGATCACGCGGCCACCCGATACGTAGAAGCTGTCCGCGGGACCCGGGCTCCCGTCGGCGTTGGGCACATTGCCCTGGTAGAACGCCTCAACGGCGCGATCCGTCTGGATCTCCAGACCGATCTTGAGAGTCTTCTGCGCTAGACCGTAAACCATGATGACGGGGCCGAGCTCGGGAACCAAGACGGTGACTGTGAGCATGCCGCCCGCCCACAGGTCTCCTCCCACGAAGCTGTTGAGCTGGATCGCCTGGCTGACAAACGGCAGGCGCTGAACGGCCTCCAGAAGAACCGCGTTGCCGACGACTTCCGAATTCCCGTTCGAAGTGCGATAGGCCTCGATAATGTTCATGAGGCTGTCCACATTGGACAAAGTCAGCGTGTTCGAAAGCAGCGTTCGCGCGTTGAAGTTGTAATCGCTTTTCGCAATCGTTTCGACGGCGCGCCAATCCTTGCGGAACTCGAAGCCGAAGCTCTCGAGCACCGTTTTTCGCGTGCGGTTGATCGCCACTTGGCGCATCGGCGATTCGGTCGCGAACTGAATCGTTCCCGACAGAGCGTTCCGCGCATCCGTTATGGCCCGGTCGAACCGACTCTCCAATTCCCAAATAACATCGATCTTGGCTCTCGCCTCTGCATCGGGTCGCGCCGGAGAGATCGCCTCTTCCTGCACGGCGCGCTGCAGCTCCTCCACGTCGGCCGCCAGCTTGACTTCCGCTTCGTCGGCCAGTGTCCTAACGAGGGCGACTTCGTCCGTAACCGAGACCTTGCCGCACTCTGGGTGTCCCTTTTTGATCTCCATGAGCTGCCGGCGTTCCTCGATGTCGATGCCGAGCATGACCGGCTTTGTCTCTGCCATGCGATGGAGCGCGTCGAGGGTACGATGGAACCCCGGATGACGCTGCTTCGCCCGTTCGATGGCCCCTGCGCGCGCCTCGGGGTCCATCACATGCAGCGCGTGCAGCGTCTCGAACAGAGCGGACGTTCGCAGGCGCTTGCGAGCCTCCTCCTTGAGCGCCGTGCGTTTCGCTGGAAGCATCTCGTTGATTTCAGCCTGCGAATACCCAAGACGGCGCAAGCTGACTTTCGGTTCCAAATAATCCGCAAGGCGAGCCGGCAAACAAACCTCCATATTGTGGATCATCATCCGTTGTAGGTGACTGTTGAGCTGCTTCTCCGCGACGGACAGAAAAACCTCCTCGTTGCCCTGGAAGGTGGTCTTCCCCAGTTCCTGTGCGCGCGGACCCAGGATCCTGGCTCGCGCCTCGGCGTTGTATTGATCGCCCAGCGTTCGAATCTCCAGAGCGGTCTCCAGCGCCCACTTTAATTCCTTCTTCTTAAGATCGAATTTCCCTTCATAATACTTGTTCCAAACGTCGTCGAAGATCGCTTCGCGTCTGACGGGCGCCTCCAGCAATTCCAGATAGGTCTTGGGCAACGGCCGGTTTGGATCCGGCTCCGCTGGAAGCGCAAGCCAACCCACGCCCTCCGCAAAACTCCGCAGTCCGTACTTGCACGCGTAGCGCGTTCCCTTCCCGTGTTGGACATAGAAATACCAGTTTCCCACGGCCGAACCGAACGCGTAGCTGCGCTGCGCGCTCGGCCGAATCCGCAGATAAACACGGCTTTTCGCCGTATCCCTGATCTGCTCGACCGGAACTCGCGGATCGGCAATGTCCAGCTTCGAGACGCCGTCTCCTTCCTGGCTGTGATTGACCTGAAAGATCGTATACAGCTTGTCGTCCGACTCGAAGGAGCGCTTGTCGATCTGCATGCGGAACGCGCCTTCGAGAAAGTAAGCCTCCTCGTTGCCGGCCAGAAGCGCCGAGCCGCGACGCAATTGAACGATGAAGTCGTGCACCTCGACATCCGCTTCCCAGCTAGGAATCCGCGCCTCGAAAGGATGGCTGACGACATCCATATGGCGCGGATCGATCCCGAACCTCGACGCGTATGTCGCGTCGAAGGTGTTGACGAGTTCGGGCCCCGATTGCTTCAGTTTATCGACGGGACGCAGCGTTTGATCGATATCGTTCTTGGCGTTCGTGGCGGGACTGAAGTCGATGCGGTGCAACTCTCCCCCCTCGGCGCGCGCCACGTCCTCGCACGAAAGTTCCACCATGTGGTTGCGCACTTGGGCCATCAACCCGGAGGTCTTAGGCGGAATCGCCCCGATATCCAACAGCCAAAAGACGTTATTGAGGTTTTTCTCCCCCTCGATCTCATAAAGAGTGACGAGCGCGCGCCAGGCGGCGTCGAACCCCTCGTGAGTCTTCGGATCGTAGGCGTCGATCGCCGCGCGGATCGCGTCAAAGCGGCGCAGCGTCTCGGTCTTGCGTGCATCCTGCGGCGTAAGCTGGTCGTAGATCTGGGCAAAGCCGGGATAGAAATCCTTGAGGCGCTGGTCGGGCAGTTGCGTGTCGGCTCGCGCGACCGTCGCAAGCAGCAACCCGCCCAACAGGAAAGGGAAAAGAAGTGTGCGCAAGGTGCGAGCAAATGCGTCGCCCGATCGAGGGCAACGCTTTTGTGCGAACTGCATCCGCATCGTCCGTCCTCCCGATCTGTGCCAACGGCCCAACTTGATTTGAGATTCCTCCGCGGCGATGCCGAATGGATCAATCTGAATTCAAGTCGGCTTGCTTGCGGAAGGTCAACACCGCCGTCGGCTCCGGCGACTTGTTCCGGCGCGCGAGCGCCGGATACAAAACGTTGGAGATTACTCAGTCTCGCGATTCCTAACGGCCGAGGCATCCGACGCGCCTGACAAGAAAACGGGATCAGTCCGACAGACGGAAAGTCTGTGCCGCCTGTCAAGCCAAACCCTCTTCTGCTCCCGTGAGGAAACGACCAAACGCTACGCGAAACAACGCCATACGAACTGACGGAAGATTCGACTCGCGGGTTCAGCCTGATCCACCTATACTCTACTCCGGCGACTCTCCTCGTGTCTACAGCGAATCGACCGAACTCCTTACCGCCTTGCCTCTTCGGTTGAGTACGTGTGCACACATCATGGCCGTGTTCAAGTCGCGTTCCGGGGCCGACTGAGTTAGAATGGCGCTCCGAGTTGGAATGACGCTCAGGGGGCACTCGGCGCACTTTGTCGATCAGGATGATCCAGGATATGAACCGACGGGTCCTTGCGGAACATGGTTTGTTCTCGACGCTGAGTCCTCTTGGGCATTGGCGCTCCGGCTTTTGGGTGTTGGCGCTGCTTTCGGGCCTCGCCCTTTTCCCGTGCGTCTCCTTGGGGGCGGACCTGATCGGCTGGGCGACCGTGAGCGACCTGGGGCAGTCCGGCACAACCGGCGGCGGGGACGGACCGACCGTCACCGTGGGCAATTACAGCGCGCTGGCCTCCTACGCCTCGCAGACGACTCCTTACACGATTCTTGTCTCCGGCACGATAAGCGGCTCGACTCCGATCTACGTCGCATCCGACAAGACGATCGTGGGAATGGGCTCGACGGCTCGGTTGGAGGGGTTCGGACTCGACCTGAACGGGGTGTCGAACGTCGTCATCCGAAACTTCACGATCGTCGGCTCGGGGATCGATGGAATCGCGTTGCGCTACAGCGACCACGTCTGGATCGATCACTGCGATCTCTCGGCGTGCGACGACGGCCTGCTCGATATCACCAAGGCGTCGGACTACGTGACCGTTTCGTGGGTGCGTTTCTCCAACCACGACAAGACCTGCTTGGTCTGCAGCGGCACGAGCGAGCCGGACGACGTGGGGAAGCTGAACTGCACCTTTCACCATTGCCGGTGGGAGGACACCATCCAGCGCAATCCGCGCGTGGGCTACGGCAAGGTCCACGTGTTCAACTGCTACTACCACTCCAACAGCAGCTATTGCATCGGAGTTCATTCCGGCGCCCGAGTCTTGGCCGAAAGGAACTGCTTCTATCGGACCCACGACGTCATCTTTCAGAACTACTCGTCCGATCCGGCGAGTCCCTTCTATGGCTCTTGCGAGGATCTCGGGAATATCTTCGACGGGTGTACCGGACGCAAAGACGACGACGGCGTCAGTTTCGATCCCGGCGATTTCTACATGCACGATTTCGTTCTGGACGACGCGACAAGCGTCCCGTCCGTCACCGCGTCGACGGGCGTGAGCGCGACGTACGGATTCGCCCCCGTGTTGCCGATCCCGGGAGACGGCGCCATCGGGATCGACACCGCGTCGAACCTCTCCTGGACAATCGGCGATCAGGCCCTTTCCTACGACGTGCATTTCGGGACGTCGAGCTCGCCTCCGTTGGTGGTCAACACGACCGACCGCACCTACACTCCCGCCTCGTTCGCTCCCGACACGATCTATTACTGGCGGGTGGACGTGGTGACTTCCGGCGGCACGGTGCCGGGGACGCTCTGGCGGTTCAGAACGTCGCCGGACAAGGCGTTCTTTCCCACGCCCGCCGACGGCGAGACGGGGGTCTTCGCCGACGCCGACCTGGCTTGGCGATCGGGCGCGGGAGCGCTCTCGCACAACGTCTATTTCGGCGCCGACTCTCCGCCCCCCTTCCTCGGCAACACAAGTGTTCCACAGTTGGCGCTGGATTCGCTTTCCTACCAGACGACCTACTGCTGGCGGGTGGACGAGATCACCTCGGGCGGAGTGGTTACCGGGGACGAGTGGAGCTTCTCGACGGCGAACCGCGTCGAGGCCGGTCCGGGCAGGGTTGAATCTGAGAATGCGATGTTGCTCGACGGCTACTACAGCGAGGCGATCGCGGGAGCTTCCAACGGACGGGTTGCCGCGATCGACGGCGTGGGTGGATCGGTCCAGTTCTACCATGCCGGGGCCGACGGCGCATATGACCTGCGAGTGACCTATCTCGACGAAGACGACGGCGCGAATCCCTACGCCCTCTACGTCGGCGGCGCGCTGATCGGGGAATGGACCGCGAGCGAGAACCCGTCGGGAGGCGCTTTTCGTTCGCGGCTGTTTCCGGGCCTCGCGATACGTCTCGGCGACGATATCCGAATCGTCGGCAGTCGCCAAGGAGGGGAACTGGCCCGCATCGACTACATCGAGACAACCATGGTACCGGAGCCCCTCGCGGCGAAACACTGGATGTACTTCGAGTAGGGTGGTTCAACCAGGGTTCGAATGGACACGCGCTCGGGACAGGCGGGGTCGGGGTGTCAAAGCATCCGGACCGCGGGATCGCGAGACGGGCCATTCTCCATGGATTGGGATAGCGCTCGCTTGGGGAAGGACCGGGACAACAGGCCGGAAGCGGACGCTATGAACCGATCGCCAACCGGTCAGGGCAAATCGAAAACGGTAAGCCCGACCCCGTTTCTTGACCCCGTTTCTCGGTCGTCATGTTGGGGAACGACGGGGATAGTCCGACGCCCAAGTTCCTGCTCCAGTTCTACCGCGTCGATCCCGAGGACCGGGAGAATCTGACACGCGACGAACAGGGAAGGCCGATATCGGGGTCGCATTTCGCCGGTCCGATTCAGCCGGGCGACAGATGGAACGAGGTCACCGGTCCCTTTCCGCTTCAGGACGGCGATTACGAGTTCGCGGTTGTATTGGACCCTGAAAACACGGTCTCGGAGCGGGACGAAACCAACAACCGGGCTGAGATGAAGGTGAGAATTCGGAAAGGCCAAATCGTCGAGTAGGCGGCTTCGACCGACCAGGCAGAAAACGGAAACCGACTATACAACATGGCGTTTACCGATTTGTAACGTTTCCGCGATTCTCCGTGTTTTCGGCGTGGTGCGGGTCGCCATAATGCGCCGACTTCTGGGGAAGAATCGAGGCGAGCGGAAATTTGCCCTTCTTGATACAATCATGGCCAACCATCCCCCACAATGGGCTGTCCTCCCGCTTGCCGCGAGGCCCCCTCTCGCCTCCATACGCCCGTTCCGGGAGCCCCGAGCGGCCGAAGAAGGGCCTAATCCTTGGAATCTCAACGTTCCGCGATTTTGCTATATTTTGTCGTTGACACGGCCCGGGGGTACAAGATATTGTGCTTCTCGGCCTGGCGGGATGGGTCAGGCGGTTTTTCGAAAGCCTTACTTCGACCCGCAATCCGACGGCCTCGCAATCGATATATAGAAACAAGTTTTCATCGCTCCTTACCAAAAAGGACGTGTTCAGTCGGTCATTAGGAGTTCGCTCGATGCCCGGGAGCGTCTGGGCGGTTTTGGCGGGTGGATTCCCGATTCCGGTCGTGCCGGGCCGGAAACAGCATTGGTTTTCCCCGGCGGCGCGAGGACGAGCGTTTTCGGCCGTGCGGGGCGGAAAGGAGGGGCGAAACCCCCTACTCAGGCGGGAATGTAGATCCAGATCGGTCGGCTGAGTCCGGCCCGAGTCCGGGTTGGGCTTTGTAGTCCGTTTCCAGCACCGGCGAACCGTTCAGATTCATTCTCCAGAGACGGCAGGCGTCATCTTCCGATTCACGCAGCCGGGATTTTGGCGAATCCCCACAGTTCCACGGAGTCCATTCCATGTTCGACAACATTCGCAAACGAGACGGCCGAATCGAGAAATTCCATCCAGAGAAGATTACGTGGGCGATTTTCAAGGCGGCGCAGGCGTGCGGCGGCGACGATTTCGCCCTCGCCAGCGATCTCTGCGACGAAGTCGTTGCCCTCGCCAAAGAAAAGTATGGCGACCGGATCCCCGAAATCGAGGGGATTCAGGACATCATCGAGCGCGTCCTGATCAAGCGCGGCCACGCCAAGACGTCCAAGGCCTTCATTCTTTACCGCGAGAAGCGCAAGGGCGCGCGCGAGATGAACGCCCTGATCGGGGCGACGATCGACATGTTCTCGCGCTATCTCGACGATCAGGACTGGAAGATCAAAGAGAACGCCAACACGCAGCGCAGCGTCAACGGCCTCAACAATTACGTCCGCAAATTCTTCACCGAGAACTACTGGCTCCACGAAGTCTATCCCGCCGAAGTGCGCGACGCGCACGAAAGCGGCGAGATGCATATACACGACCTGGATTTCTTCGGCCCCTATTGCGCGGGGTGGGACCTGCGCCAGTTGCTCCAGGACGGGTTCGGCGGCGTGCCGGGCAAGGTCGAGAGCAAGCCGGCCAAGCACTTGCGCGCCTTCCTGGGGCAGGTCGTCAACTCGACCTTCACCACCCAGGGCGAAACGGCCGGCGCTCAGGCCTGGTCGAGTTTCGACACCTATTGCGCCCCCTTCGTTCATTACGACGGACTGACCTACAAACAGATTCGCCAGTGTCTCCAGGAATTCGTCTTCAACCTGAACGTGCCGACCCGCGTCGGGTTCCAGTGCCCGTTCTCGAACCTCACGTTCGACATCACGGTGCCCAAGACGCTGCGCGACCAGGCCGTCATCATCGGCGGCGCGGCGATGGATCGCACCTACGGCGAGTTCCAGGAAGAGATGGATCTGTTCAACCGGGCCTTCTGCGACGTGATGATGGAAGGCGACGCCAAGGGGCGGGTGTTCACGTTCCCGATTCCGACGATCAACATCACGAAAGACTTCGACTGGGAACTGCCCGCCGTCGAATCGTTCCTCCAGATCACGTGCAAGTACGGGATCCCGTACTTCGCCAACTACGTCAATTCGGACCTGTCGCCCGAGGACGCCGTGTCGATGTGCTGCCGTCTGCGGCTCGACACCAAGGAGCTGCGCAAGCGCGGCGGCGGCCTTTTCGGCTCGAACCCCCTGACGGGCTCGGTCGGCGTCGTGACGATCAATCTTCCGCGCATCGGCTACAAGTCGAAGTCGAAGGAAGAGTTCAAGGCTCGGCTGTGGAGCCTGGTCCAGACGGCGCGCACGGCGCTCGAAATCAAACGCAAGATCGTCGAGCAGCAAACCGACGGCGGGCTTTATCCGTATTCGGCTCACTATCTGCGTCATATCAAGGAGCGCACCGACGAGTTCTGGCACAACCATTTCTCGACCATCGGCATCGTCGGGATGAACGAAGCGGTCGTGAACTTCCTTAAGAAGGACATGACGGCGCCCGAAAGCCAGGAATTCTCGGTCGAGATCCTCGACTATGTGCGCTCGATCCTCGTCGACATCCAGGAAGAAACGGGACACGTCTACAATCTCGAAGCCACGCCCGCCGAAGGCACGGCGTATCGTCTGGCGCGGATCGACAAGCAGCGCTACCCCGACATCTACGCCGCGGGCAACGGCACGCCCTATTACACCAACTCGACCCAGCTTCCCGTGGGGTTCAGCGACGACATCTTCAGCGTTCTCGATCTCCAGGACGAACTCCAATCGATGTACACCGGGGGCACCGTCCTGCATCTGTATCTGGGCGAAGCGGTCGAGAGCACCGCGGTGTGCAAGAAGCTCCTGCAACGGGTTTTCGCGAAGTACAAACTCCCCTATCTCTCGATCACTCCGACGTTCAGCATCTGCCCCGACCACGGCTACCTGCGGGGCGAGCAGTGCACGTGCCCCGTATGCGGCGGAGGCACCGAAGTCTGGTCGCGCGTGACCGGATACCTTCGCCCCGTGGCGAACTATAACGACGGCAAGAAACAAGAGTATAAGGACCGGCTCAAATACCGTCTGCCCGAATTGGTGGGATAGATGCGTGGCTCCAGAGCGGGCCAGAGTCAGCACTGCATCAAGCGAGCGATTAAGAAGGAGAACTCACGATGAACAAGTCCACACGAAACGCAGGGAAGCCTTGGTCGGCTGGCGACAAGAGCGAGCTGCGGAATCTGGCGCGTCACAACACGCCCACGCGAGTCATTGCTTTCAAGCTTGGGCGGACACCGGAAGCCATTTATTCTAAGGCAAACGAGATAGACGTCTCGCTTCGACCGACCAACCAATCGCCCTACGGTCCGCGAAAGAAGTGACTAAGGCGAAAGGTGTAGCGCTGAAAGCGCGGCTCTATTAAAGCCCAGGGCAACGCCCTGGGAAAGCCGCAACCCCACAACCGCAGGAAGCCCTGTAAGGGCGACCTAAGGGGGGGGGAGAAGGAAGAAAGTAGACCGCCCCTACAGGGCCATATGGAATAAGGCATTCGTTTCCCAGGGCGTCCGCGCCCGGCGCCCTTCGGTTGGGTTGTGCCTAGGGCGCGTCGCCCTGGGCTTTATTAGAATCGCCCTTTCAGGGCGCAGCAACAGCAGGAAGTCAGGTTCTCCGAGCGTTACTACAATGCGCATCGCCGGATTCGAGAAATGCTCGCTCGTCGATTACCCGGGGAAGATGGCCGCCGTCGTCTTCACGCCCGGATGCAATATGGATTGCTTTTACTGTCATAACCGGTGGATCGTCTCCGCCGGGGCGGACTTTTGTGCGTACGATCCGGAGCAAGTGCTCGAATTCCTCGACACGCGCAACGGACTGTTGGACGGCGTTGTGATCACGGGAGGCGAACCCACGCTTCAACCCGGACTCGAGGAGTTCATCGGGCGGGTGCGCGACCTGGGTTATCCCGTGAAGCTCGACACCAACGGCACCAACCCCGCCAGGCTTGGGCGCCTGATCGAGCGGGGCCTTGTGGATTATGTCGCGATGGACCTCAAGGCCCCGCTCGACAGCAACGGATCGCACTGCGACTACGAATCGCTCTGCGGTTCGGGCATCGACCTCGAAGCGGTCGAAGCCAGCGTCCGACTCCTTCTCCAAGGGTGGGTTGAATACGAGTTCCGCACCACGGTCGCGCCGCAGCTCGGGCGCGACGACCTGATGGCGATCGCGCGTTCGATCCGCGGCGCGCGACGCTATGTGTTGCAGCAGTATCGCGTGCCCGAGTACGCACAGAGTGGCACAGGCGTCTCGCCTGTGTCTTCTGCCTTAAGACATGGGCAAGATGCCCATGCCACTAAGACGGGCGTCCCGCCCGTGTTCGCCTCGAACGCCGCGCAAGTTTCAGCCGCCGTCGAGGCTTTCGATCGGGCGGCGTGCCGCGAGCAAGACGATCGGGGCGCCGCCTACGATGTCGCTTCCGACCCACGCCTTTCCTTCCCGCCTCACAGTCCCTACCTCATTCTCGAATGGGCCGAGCAAATCGCGCCTCTCGTTCGTTGCGTCCAGACCCGCGGCATGGGCACGATCGACACGGCCATCGTCGCGGCCGTGCCGCCCGCCGAGTTCACCCCCTCCTACGACGAACGCGAAGAAAGCCTCATCCCGCAAACGGCGGTGTGATCTCTCTCCTGGGATTCGTCTCCCGCGCCCTTCTTCTCTCTTGTTGAAAGTCCCCCTGGTTTCTTGTTCCATGTAGTCGAGTCGATTTGCGCGAGGGCGCGATCGTCTCCTTCGATCCGCGGGTTTCGCGCCGATCGACCGGGACCGGAAGCCGCCGGAGGGCTCCACGCATGAGAGAGTCCGTTCGCATACGCCATGTGTTCGAGGCGACGATCGTCGCGGTCGTGGCGGGTTACGCGGTCTTGCTGATCGGGTTTCCCGATGTCTTTCGGCTCTGGTTCTTCTCCTCGCATTTCCACTATCAGAACAAGGATCTGTTTTCTCCGGCCACGGCGTCGCGGTTCGTCGCGCTCGGCCTTTCTTGCGCACTCCTGGCGTTCTCGATCCGGTGGGCGCGTCGCAGGCGGCGGATTCAGGTCTTCCTGTTGTTCGCGAGCGGGGTGGCGCTTCAGTGGTCGTTCTCGTTTCTCGACGGAGGCGTGAATGCCGCGCGTCTCACGGCGACTCTGATCAACGGACGTTTCGGGCATTCGGAGTTTCCCCTGGTCGCCCTGCGCGAGGAACACCCGCTGGCGCTCGCGCGCGACTACGAATCGATCATGGTCAAGGTGGGCGATCTGCGTTCTTTCGTGAAATCCAAGCCGCCGGGCCACCTGTTGTTCTATGTACTCTGGGCCGAGGCGTTTCGCGTCTTTCGAATCGACGCTCTCTTCGAACGGCTGAGCGGTCCCCTACGTTTCAGCGAGCGAGGGCCGTTCACGGCCTACGGCGGGTTCCTGGCCGTAGCGTTCTCGTTGGTTTCGAACCTGCCGGTTTTCGTGTTGTGGAAGATCGGGACGCTTCTAGGCAACCGGAGAGTCGGGCTCTGTTGTTGCGTGGCGTTTCTGCTTTGTCCTTCGATCCAGCTCGTGACGATGCATCTGGATCAGGTTCTCTACCCGCTGCTCGTGTCGCTCACGATCCTGTTCGCTCTTTGGTCGGTCTTCCGGAACAGATACTACGCCCTTCTCGCCGCGCTCGTCCTGTACGTTTCGATCTACACGTCGTTCTCTCTCTTGTTCTTGATACCCGCGATAGGGCTGCTAGCGGGGGCCTTCTTTCTTCCGAGAGAGGACTTGAGGACGAAAGTACTCGACGCCCTTCTTATCGGGATTGTGGGAGTTCTGATTTCGTATCTCCTGTTCCACTTCCTTTTGAATTTCAGCCCGATTGCGGCCTATCGTCGCTCGATGACGAACCACCTCGCGACACGGGGCACGCCGGGCCTGGTCGATGCGCTGCACACGCTGCGCAACCTGGGCGAATTCGCGAGGTGGATCGGATTGCCCGCGGCGGTCGCCTACGTCTGGTGCTGTTGCGGAGCACTCCGGCGGTGGTGGCGGTCACGCAGGATCTCGCCGCTCGGGTTGTTCGCCTTGGGCTACCCGTTTCTCGTCGCGGCGGTCTCGACGCTCGGACACACCGTCGCCGAGGTGGGGAGGTTGTGGATTCCGCTGATGATTCCCATGTTCGTCCCGGTGGCGTCGGAGCTCGCGACAATGGATCGACGGCGGGCGCCATGGGTCTATGTCGTTTCGTGCCTTGTCGCGATTCTGCTCGCGAAGAACTTCCACGATTTCTAGAAACGCGCATCGAGGAGGCGCCCGGTCGCGGAGGGACCCATCATGAGGGTGTTCGCACCCAGAACGCCGTTCGTACTCGAAGCAGCGATCGTGTCGGTCGTGGCGGGCTACGCGACGCTGCTCATCGGGTTCCCTCGCGCGTTCGAACACTGGTTCCTGGCGATGCATTACCCGTATCAGAACAGGAATCCGTTCGCTCTTTTCATGGTTCCCTGGTTCGTTCCTCTCGCCGCGTCCTTCGCTCTTCTCGCGTGGATCGTCGCCCGTCTGTGGAGAACGCGCTACGCGGCTCTTCTTCTGTTTCTCACCGGCATCTCGCTCCAATGGTCCTTTTCGTTCCTGGATCATGGGGTCAACGCCTGGCGTCTCTCCTCGACCCTCATCGAGAGGCACTATGGGCATTCGGAATTCCCGATCCTGGCTTTCTACGAAGAGCATCCGCTCCAGATGGCGCGCCGCTACGAAGAGCTGTGCGCGTCGACCGATGGTCCCTCGTTCACAAAGTCCAAACCCCCGGGACAAATGTTGTTCTACGTTCTCTGGGCGAGAGCGTATCATGTCCTGCGACTGGAGAAGGTCTTCGAACGGCTGAGTGGACCTCTATCGTTCCGCCCCAGAGAGCCGTTCACCGCTTACGGCGCGTTCATGACGATCGCGTTCTCGGTCTTCTCGAACCTGCCGGTGTTCGCTCTGTGGGAAATCGGGCGTCTCGTCCGCCGCAAGCGGGTCGGGCTGTACTGCTGCGTGGCGTTTCTCCTGTGCCCCTCGATCGAACTGGTGACGATGCACATGGACCAGGTGCTTTACCCGCTGCTCGCATCGGTAACGATCCTGTTTTCGCTCCTCGCGGTGCGGCGAAACAAATACTACGCTCTCGTTGCCGCGTCGGTTCTCTACGCGGCGGTCTACACGTCGTTTTCGCTCCTGTTCCTCGTCCCGACGATCTTGCTTTGGGCCGGAGCGACGATTCTGCTCAGGAAGGATCGGAGAGCGAGAATCCTAAGCGCTCTGGCGGTAGGCGTCGTCGGACTGGCGGTTTCACATTTCCTGTTCGCGGCCTTTCTGAATTTCGATCCGTTCGCGGCCTACCGCCGGGCGATGGCGAATCATATCGCCTGGCGCAAGACTCCAGGACTCGTCGGCCCACTCCTGACCGTGCGCAACCTGTGGGAACTCGCGATATGGGTCGGATGGCCGACGGCGGTCGTGTACGTCTGGGGATGTTGTCGGATTGCGAGGCGGCTCGGGCGGTCGCGCAAGATATCGCCCGCCGATCTGTTCGTTCTATTGTACCCGGTCCTTCTCGTCGCGATCTCGACCTTCGGCCACACGGTTGCGGAAATCGGCCGGTTGTGGATACCGCTGATGGTCCCTCTGTTCGTCGCGGCGGCTCTCGAGCTCGACACGCGAGACCGACACCGGGCTCCTTGGGTTTACCTCGTGTCGTCGCTCTTCATGGTTCTTCTGGCGAAGTACTTCCACGACTTCTGGTAGACGGGGCCTGGCCGTCGACGGCCCAGGGGAAGCGGAACCGGTAGAGAACCTGGTCCGCTACCTGACAGACGGGAGTCAGCGTGCCGTCGTCGAGCCACTGGGCGTGTCCGAGGCGGGCGTTGACCGGATGGTCGAATTCGTAGGGGACTCGGAGATAGTAACGCACGCCGAGTTCGTAGAGCCGGCGCAGACGCGCCTCGTTCGATTTGCCCCAGACTTCCTGCACTTCCCAATCGTCCATGTGGACCAACGCGATCGAGGGGTCGAAGACCAGGTGTCGGTTTTCGTGCGTGAGGATCGCCGCGCCGCGGCAGCGGGCGTTCGCGTACTCCCACATCGCGGGCTCATGGCCGAACCGCAGGCAATAGAAGTCGTAGGGCGACAGGCCGGGATTGTGGAGCGCGAGGAGTCGGCGGCGATTCTCGTCGCTGATAAGCTTCGACCCCATGAGCGCCCAAGGCAAACCCGGCATCAGGAAGCAGAAGATCGACCACGCGCAGAACACTCGGATCAAGAGCGGCGGGAGCGGGCGGAGGGCGAAATAGACGAACACGCCGAACACGGCGCAGGTCGTCAATAGGTGGTAGAGATAGAACGGACCGATCGTGTAGTGATAGACGAACATGACGGCGAGGAAAAAGAACGCGACGAGACCGAAGCGGGTCGAGTCCTCGACGGCGATCCGCCTTCGTCCGTATTGCAGGAGATATCGCGGAACGAGCATCTGCCGCAGCGCCGCGAGGAGGAACAGGAGAACGCCCGGAACGACAAGCGAGAGAAACGTGGGACCGAACTTGTAGGCCGTCTTGAAGAGGTTCGCGAAGAAGAACCAACTGTAGAGCAACCGGTTCTCGATCGGCGAACGATCGGGATTGACCCGGTCCAGAACGCCGATCCCGTCGCCGTGTCGCATCCATTCGGTCATGGCCGACGCCAGGACGTCGGGATTGATATGGCGGCCGCCGAAGATCTCCGAGAAGAACGCATAGACCGGGTTCCCGGTCACGATCCAGTTGCGCACGTACCAAATCGACGAGATCGCCCCGCCCCAGAGGAGAGCCTGGGCGAACGGGCGGCTCCAGATTGCGCGCCATAGCGTGTAGGGTTTGTCGGGCTTGCCGACGGGCCAGTTCGGCGGTTGGGTGCACGTCTGCGGCGCGTCCATCTTTCCGGCGCCGACCGGACCCGTCCAGAAATTGGAATCGACGGAGAAATCGAGTCTCCGGGGCAGATGAGTCGCGACGACCATGAGGAGCCAGCACGGCCACAGCGCCCACATCAGGTAGTTGACGTGGACGCCGAAGGCGGCGCACAGGGCGGAGAGAATCAGATACCCCGGAAGACCATCTTCGACGTATCGCAACGCGCAGTAGAAGAAGGCCGCGCAGTAGAAAACGGCGAAGGCGTAGCTCGATGCGTAGATGTGATAGCTGAGGAGATACGGGAGGCTCCGCACGAGGAGCGTGACGGCCAGGGCGAGAAGGACGTTGCGCGAAAGGCGCAGGACCGTGTGGTACACGAGCAGGATCGTCGCCAAGCCGGCCAAGGGCGCGGCGAGCTGGAGATACACGGGGGACCAGTGGTTCGCCCACGCGGCGATCGTCGCGCCGGTCAACTCATAGAGGTGCGGATAGTTCGCGCCGAGGCCGATTCCCACCTGCGCGACCACTTTGACGGGGAAACCGTGTTCGAGGAAGATCTTGCGCGCGTAGCCGAGATAGAGAATGAGCGAGTCCCAATAGGTCTCGGGGAACAGAACCGCGTGGTAGAAAGTGAGAAGGGTCAGGACGGCGATGGCCAGCGTCATCGCGCCCGCCAGGCACTCGTCCAGAAATCCCTCGGGCCGAATCCAGCTTTTCTCCTCCGTCTCGATTGCCACTCGTTTCTCGGCTCGGCGCTCGGCCCAGCTTTTCGTGGGGCCCGTCGAGTCCTTGCGCGCACCGAACAGGGCGCGATGCCTGTAGCGCAGGACGATCAGAAACGTGAAGACTAGGACGAGGAGAGCGAACCACTGGTAGAGGAGACCGAGCAGGGCGACGAAGGTATAGACCACTCCACAGAGACCGATCCCCAAGGGGAGGGCGAGAGCGGCTTCCACCATGCGGGGGACGTAGATCTCGAAACACGAGAGGAACATCCGTCCCACAAACCAGATGAAAGCCAGCCCAATGGCGCCGATCAGGATGTCGCGAAGGAGTCCGTCCGAGACGAGCCAGTTCCAGTCTCCGCCGGCAATCAGCCCGAGGTACGGCCCGAGCAGAGGAATGCAATGTCCGGCGGGACGCAGCCACGGCGTGTGGCCCAGCGCCCAGCTCTCGGGCGCCAGAAGGAGCCAGGCGATCGCCAGAGTCCAGACAAAGAGGGCGAAGCCGAGTACCCAATAGCGAAACGGCCAGGTCCATCTCGTCCCCGTACGCGGTGAACGGACTTGGATCGCCTCTGCGGCGCGAGGATCTGAAGCGTGGCGTCCCATCCGATCGTTCTTCCCGCCGTTCGCTTCGTCAGGGTTCGGCGTCGAGCTCGGCGTCGGTCCGGGGAACAAACACCTGCATGGTGAAACTCATGGTCTTGGGCAGCTCGCCCTTGCCGAACACGGGTTTGTAGAACTTGTCGATCGCCCGTCTGATCTCGGGCACTCTCAACGTCAGGGGATTGGCCGGACTCTCGTTTGCCACGACGATCGGGATGCGTCGCCCCTCGAGCTCGCGAGCGATCCGCTCCACCTTCTCCGCGGCCTCGCCCGGTTCGTTCCGCCAACGCTCGAGGTCGTACTTCAAGCACCAAAGGTACAGCTCCGAGTACTCCTCGATCAGTAGGCGTCCGGTGAGGAAGGCATAGTAGGGATCGGACAGTATCCGATCGCCCGCCTTGGTATGGTAGAGAATCCGATTCTCGATCGAAGCGACGTCGGCCTCGGTCTGCTCGAACGGTCCGCTTTCCGAACGTTTCTGGGTAACGACGGCGTGGATGAACGACAGTCCGGGGGAAAGAACGAGGGCGAGAACCAGAAGCATGAACAGGCCCTGCGCGATCGCCGACGTGTCGGACGCGACGTTGCGGCGAAGAAACCGCCGGAAGGTCGAGGGATAGAAGAACTGACAGAGGAAGTAGGAGACAAAGAGCGCGACGGCCGGCTCCGCGATCGAGAAGATGTAGTCCGCCGTTCCCCCTTTGCTGACATAGAAAACCGAACAGAGAAGCGCCAGGGCGTACCAGACTACGTACTCGCGATCGGACCGGTTGTCGGTGCGGTTGTAGAGAATCAGTCCCAGGAGAGCGAGAAGAATGAAGCCGCCTTCGCGAAACAGAATCTTCGCGCCTTGCGACGCGATCTTTCCGAAAACGTACGAGGCGAGTCCGGTGCGCGGAAAAGAGCCGACCTGATTGAACACGACGTTCTGGTAGTAAGCGCCCGTTCGAATCTGATAGTACCCGGCGATAAGGAACACAACCGCGGCACACGGAACGAGGAAGTGGAGAAAGAGCCGCCAGCGATGGCGGACAATGAGATAGAGAATCGTGGCCAAGGCGTAGGGGGCCGCCGTCATGTTGGTCAGGACGGCCAGGGCCATGAAGCATCCCGACAGCGCCATGCGGCGCGGTTCGAGCGAAAGAAAGAGCCAGAGCGAGAGGAGGAGCCAGAAGATCTCGAGCGGCTCGGATTCGTAGGGGATACTCCACCACAATCCGATCGGGAGGAACGCATAGACCCACGCGGCGACGGCGCCGCCGTAAGGGGTCTGGGTGAGACGCCGTCCTAGAAGGTAGATGAGCACGAAGATCGCGGCTCGCAGGGCGATGCTGAACACGCGGATGGCGACCAGCGCGGGCGGAATCTCGTACAGGCCTTCGCCGAAGAGACGACTCAGCCGCACGAGAACCGATCCGACAACGAGATGGAGCGGGGGCTGAGGAGAGAGGAAGTCGCGGTAGATCGTCAGGCCGTCGGCCATGCGCGAGGCGGTGTACATGTAGTTGCCGTCGCCGATGTCGAGATAGGTCTTGGAGACCAGACTGCCCGCGAAGACGCAGTGCACGACAACGAGGAGGCCCAATAGCCCGGCGGCGATGGTCTCGGAACGGCGCGTGGCTACCACGCGGGGGTCGTTCGGAGACGATTCGCGCTTCTTGTCGTCGGGGCGGCGCATCTTCTCGCGCACGGTTTCCCACCCCGCTTGGAAGGTTTTCCACTGTTCTCTCATCTGCGTCCGCCTCGATCCCTTGGGATCGTCGTCCGGTGGAAAGGGCCGGAGAACCGCGCCCCTTCTCGTACGTTGTGCGATCCATCGCAAATCTAACAGGGACGTTGGCCGCGCTCAATCTTTTCTTGCGGCGGGGCCTGCGCGGGTGCATCTCACTTCCGCTACGCGGAGCGATGGGGTAATATCGCGGACGGGGCGAAGGCGCCCGACATTCTAAGTCAAGCGAGGC
>JAFGFN010000149.1 GCA_016931035.1 Candidatus Sumerlaeota bacterium | reverse complement strand
GCCTCGCTTGACTTAGAATGTCGGGCGCCTTCGCCCCGTCCGCGATATTACCCCATCGCTCCGCGTAGCGGAAGTGAGATGCACCCTGCGGGAATCGCCATCGTGGTTTTTTGTTGAATTTCGCCCGGGCGGAAACTATAAGTACCTCTTGCCGATCCGTAAAAGGGAAGCGGCAGAGCCCTCCCGATTCGTGCCGGGGTGGCGGAATTGGCAGACGCGCAAGACTAAGGATCTTGTGGGAGCAATCCTGTCCGGGTTCAAGTCCCGGTCCCGGCACCACTGAAAACAAAAGACTTACACCCAATTCCGGCCCCACGCCGCCTGCGCGCGCGCTCGACTTCTTTCTCTTCTCTGCTTGCCGCCTACTGCCTACAGCCTCACTGCGGACTCCAGACGTAGCGTTTCAGGAAGTCGGCGAAGGCCCGGATCCGCGACACGTGGTCGGGGTTGGGGTAGGTCTCCCTGTGCAAGTCGTATTCCACGCTCAGGCGGAGAAAGTCGTTCTCGCCGAATCGCGAGAGTAGCTGACAGGATCGCACCGCCGAGCGGATCTTCACCGAGAACGAATCGGCCCCCGGCGACGCCAGGTCGGGCAGATCCATCGACAGCCAGACGGTTGCGGATTCGTCCAGCGCGCCGTGCCAGAAGATCGCTCGGGCGGTCTCGTCGCTCGCGGCGCCCTCGGGCACGGCAGGCATGATCTCCTCCGGAATCACGATGCCGACGCCGCGTTTCGAGATGTCGTCCACTTTGCCTCGGAGCTCGACTCCGGCCTGAGCGTGAGGCGGCGCAACGGTCACGCTCCCCGCGACCGAGCACGGGTAGCGAATCTCCTTGCGCCCGGATTGCGCCTCGGCCTCCTTGAGCGAGTCGGGGTCGATCCGCACGCGCGCCCGACGCATCCGGTCGTCTACGCAGAAGACGCTCCCGTGGAGAACGTAAGTCTGCCGATCGGCGTTGAATTCGATCCAGCACTCCTCGCCCTCGGCGATGTAGCCGGCGGTGCCTCGCGGAATGTAGAGGTCCACCATCAGCATCTCGCCCGGGTGGCGGGCCTTGCCCGGGATCCGTTCGAGCTTCGCGTTGAGGACTCGAACGTCGGTCGACCGGACCAATTGTGACAGAAGACGTTGCACGAGGACAGCGCTCCTTTTCGGCGATCTTGCCGATGCCCCCCACGGGGTGTGAGATCTGTCGTTTCCAGGAATCCGCGTCCAAGAACCGCGGAAGAATGTCCGTTGCGAACGACTCGAAATGTGTACAAATGCCGATCTGAACGAACTAGGTTTTCTATCGGCGCGGACCGGGAAAAGTATAAGAGGGCTTGGAGAGGAGATCTTTGACAGGGCCCCGCGGCCCGACGCGAACCGCCGACTTCGAAAGACCGACTCCCAAGACCGGTCGGTCCGGGCCTCGCCCGGGCGAGAAGGCGTCTTTCGCCCCCCTTGCCACGGGGTTTTTCGTTGCCACCGGGAGGCGCCCCGGCATAGATTGATCTGCGTCCGGTCTCCGGCGTATACTCTGCTATCCGAAGGACCCGCGCCTCCCATGCGACGCTTTGCTCTCATCGTTCTGTCGGCTCTGGTCAACGGGTTCCTTCTTGTCCGGACCCTGTTCTGGACTTTCCCGCGTCTTCTTCTCGATCTCGTCCTCGGTCTGCTTCGTGGCGAGACGAGCCGCTGCGACACCGCCGAGAAACCTCACCTTCTGATGCTTTCGTTCATCGAGTGGGACGGGGCGTGGCAGCGGCCGCAGCATTTGGCCACGCGATTGGCCGCGGGGACGACTGCGCCGCGCGGCGTCGTCTATTGCTCCCCGGTTCGGGCGCACAACGTGCGGGCCCACAACGCGATGGGGCGGATCGGCGCGCTTCTTTGCTCGACGCGACATCGAGAATCCGAGGGTCTGGACGTTGTGCGCCCCCTTGTTCTCCCAGGCGAGAACCGATTCCGTGTCGTCCGGTTTCTCAACGACCTGATCGTCTACGACGCGCTTCGACGCGAGATTCGTCGCCAGGGAGGACCGCCCCAGATACTGATGACGAACTCTCCTTTCTTCGAGCGCGTTTTTTCTCTTCTCCCCGCTAGGGTGCGGATTTACGACGCGATGGACGAACTGGTCCGCTTCCCCTGGGCGCCCGCCGACGGACCCGCGCGCGAGCGACGTCTGGCCGCCCAGTGCGATCTCATCGCCACCGGGACGCTCTCGCTCGAACGGCTCAAGAAAGAGCAGTTCGGCGACCTGTGTCCGGAGATTCGCTACGTGGCGTGCGGCGTCGACGCCGATCGATTCGCCCCCCGCGCGGGAGACGAATCGCCTCCCGAAGATATCGCGCACCTGCCGCAGCCGATCCTCGGGTTCTTCGGCGCGATCAACGAACGCGTCGATCCCGACGTCCTCGAGACCCTGGCCGCCGCGTGGCCCGAGGCGTCGATCGTCCTTGTCGGACCGGTCTATCGAACCTTCGCCGAGTCCGCCAAGCGCCTTCGGGCGCATCGAAACGTCCATTTTCTCGGTCCTAAGCCCTATGCCGACCTGCCGCGCTACCTGGCGGCGTTCGACTGCGCCCTCGTCCCCTATCGCCTGACCCAGGGGATCGAATTCGTCCAGCCGGTCAAGGTCCTCGAATACCTGGCCGGGGGGAAGCCGGTCGTCTCGACCGCCATCCCCGACGTGGCCGAGCTCTATGGCGGCCTGGTCCGAACGGCCGACTCGCCCGAAGCGTTCGTCGCCCAAGCGCGCGAGGCCGCGGCGGAGGGCGCGGCGCGCGCCGAGGAATACGTCCGCGTGGCCCAAGGCCGTTCATGGCAACGAATGGCGGAGGATTTCGAATCTCTGTTCGACAAGGCGCTCCAGGACCGGTCCGCGACTCCCTACCGAATCGCCCATTTGCTCCACGGCGCCCATCTGGGCGGCGCGGAAGAGGTCGTGATGAACCTCTGCCTACGCCACGATCCGGCGCGTTGCGAAGCAATGGTCATTTGTCTCGGGGAGGGCGAAATCGTCCAAAGACGGTTCGAGGAACGAGGGATTCGGCGCCGAATCGTCCCCATGAGGGGAAAGACGGATTTGGGCGTCGCACTGCGCCTGATCGGGGTCTTGAGAGCCGAGAAGATCGATCTTGTTCATACCCACACGAGCCGGACCAACCTGGTTGGCCGAATCGTGTCGACACTCGTCGGAATCCCGGCGGTGACGACGGTCCATACGGCCGTGGCGCGCGACATCAACGATTTCGGGAGAAAGAACCGATTGAACGCCTGGGTCGAGCGTCTCACGCACGGCGTCTCCAGCCGTTTGATCTGCGTTTCGGACCGCAACCGGCGCGAGATCCTGGGATGGGGAAAGGTCGCGCCCGAGCGCGTCGTCCACATCCCGAACGGCGTGGCGGACGTCGATCCGGCCGGTTTCGACCGGGCGCGGCTCAGACGCGACCTGGGACTCGGAGACGACGAGACGCGGATCGTCGGAATGGTGGCGTCAATGCGTCCGCGCAAGGGGCCCGAGGTCCTTCTTCGGGCCATGGCGACACTCGCGAGAGACTTCCCCGACTTGCGTCTTCTCATGGTCGGATCGGGGGAATTCGTCGAAAGCCGCGACTACCTGGCGACCCTCCGGGATCTCGCCCACCGCCTCGAGATCGCGGACCGGGTCGTCTTCACCGGTCATCGCGACGATGTTGCGGCCCTGATCTCACTGATGGACGTGTTCGTTCTGCCGTCGCTCTTCGGCGAAGGAATGCCCCTGGTTCTTCTCGAGGCAATGTCGCAGGGCAAACCCCTCGTCGTTTCCCGCACCGAGGGCAACGACGAGATCGTGGATCACGGAATCAACGGTTTCCTGGCGGCGCCCGGGAGCCCGGACGCGCTGGCCCGGTTCGTCGGGATTCTGCTCAACGACCCGGATTCCGCCCGCGCAATGGGCCGCAAGGGGCGCGAAACGTTCGAGAACCGATACCGGATCGAGATCGTGGCGGGACGCTACCAGGAGGTGTACCGAGAGGTTTTGCGTCGGGGGGGCGAGGTCTCGGGTTGCGGTCCTTGAATTGTGGGTGAGAAGACGAGCCGGAAGGCCGATTGGGCGGCCTGGCGGGGTCGGATTCGGAAGGCGAATCGGGGAGTTCCCCGAAAGCGGCACTCTCTTTTTCCTTGAATGTATGGAAAAAGGCGGCTTACAATCGCCAAGAACGTTCGTTTTCAGGAGTCTGGAAGACTAGGCTGTGATCTTCCGGGCGAGCGGTTTGGCGTCCTGGTGTGAAAGGATTCGCGGCTGACTATCTCCACATTTCTTCCGTTTGGGCGCGGTCTGCCGGATGGGTTCTTGGCAAGTTGCGAGCGTGAGCGCAGGAACCGGGAAGGGGCGACTCGGGAAGAGACGAGTCCCGCCCGATACTTCTTTGTCGCGGATGTTACCTTAAATGGCGAATCAGAATCCTTACAGTGTGCTTGGACTCCGCAAGGGAGTCTCGGAGGACGAGCTCAAGCAGGCCTACGTCGAGCTAGTCAAGAAATTCGACCCGGAAAAGCACACGGATCACTTCATGGTGATCCAACATGCCTACGAGACTCTGCGCGACCCCTCGAAACGCGCCCGGGAAGACATCCTGATCCCCAACCACGTTCGCGGTCGTTTCCTGTTCCTGGGCGAGGAACAGATGCGGGTGCCCGACGCTCAGATCAACGCGCGGATTCTCGACGCGGAGAAGGCGTTCCGCGCCGCGGAGGACAATCCGCAGAGCCGGGACGAGTACGTCAAGTCGTTGATGACGCGCAGCTACATCAAGGTGAGCCGAAAGCTCTGGGCCGAGGCCATCGACGACTGGAAGACGGTTCTGAACATCGATTCCACCCACCAGCGGGCCAAGAACAACATTCTCTACGCCCTGATCACTCTGGGCTACAGCTACGCCGAGCACGATCTCAACAACGAAGCCCTCGAACTCTGGGAACGCGCCGTGCAGATGAATCCCGATCGCATCGAGCTGCTTCACAACATGGCGATCGTCTGCGAGCGCGTGGAAAAGACCGACCAGGCCCAGCGCTACTGGCAGGAATCGCTGAGGCGCTGGCAGGGTCAGCTCGACCGCGACCCCGACAACGCCTATCTTCGCAACCTGATCATCGAGGTGCACCGGCACCTCGGCGGGCAAACCGCGCAACCCGGCGTCAAGGACGCGCCGAAGTCGATCAACGAATACAAAGAGATTCTCAAGATCAACCCCAACGACTTCGAGGCGCAGTACCGGATCGCGACGACTCTCTACGAAGAACAGAAATGGGAAGAGGCGACGCGCTCCCTGGATCAGATCAGCCGGAAGTATCCCAAGAACATCGAGGTTCTCAACATGCTCGGCTGGGCCTTGATCAACTCGGGCCACCCCGAGCAGGCGTTCCAGATCTGGAACCGCAGCCTGAGCATCGACCCGAAGAACACGAACACGCGCGAGGCGATCATCAAGGCCCGCATGTCGATGGGCAAGGTCTTCCGTAGCCGGGGCATGCACACCCAGTCGCTCGTGAACTTCAAGGCGCTCCTCAGGTTCATCCCTCGGAGTCCCGAAGTGTACATGGAGATCGGTCAAACGTACATGTACAAGGGAGACAAGCGAAGCGCGGCGCAGGCGTTCGACATGGTGCTCAAACTCGATCCGAAAAACCGCGCCGCGAAGCAATATCTGTCCGATATGAAATTGAGGACCTAGGACCGCCGCGGGTCGCGGGTCCGTGAGACGCGGGCCCGGGTTCCGCGCGGCGTCGATCGAGGCTGGAAATGGCGAAGCTCTTCGGAAATCTCTTCGAGACGGAGTTCCTGGTCGACGAAAAGCCCGAGACCGTGCTCGACCTGTCGGCCGAAAAGCCGCCGATGCGCATCGGCGCGGGAGAGTCCCCCGCGTCCGGCGCCAAAGGAAACGAGTATCCCGACCTGCTTGTCCAGATTTCGACGATGTTGCAGGACCAGGATCGGCTCGAAACGCTGGCCGACGATCTGCGCACGAGCAGCCGCAAGCCGACCGACGAGGAGTTCGCGAATTTCTTTAAGAAAGCGCTGGCAGTGCTTGACAGTTTCGACCGGATTATGCATTTTGCTGAGATGCAGCCGCCCTCTGAGGAGACTCAGAATTGGCTGAGAACTCTAGGGGGTGTTCAGTCCCGTCTCACCAAACTCTTCGAGTGGCACGGGCTTCAATCGATGGATCCGGTCGGCCGGAGAGTCGATCTTAACCGCCACGAAGTCGTCGAAGTAATCAAGACCGACAGCATTCCGGACGAAACGATAGTTGAAGTGAGGCAGAAGGGATACATGTTCAACGGCAAAGTGCTGCGCGACGCGCGCGTCGTCGTGGCAAAGAACGAGAGGAGCTGACAGAGCCATGGCACCCATTATCGGTATCGACCTCGGAACGACCAATAGCGTGGTGGCGGTGATGGACAAGACCGGCCCCCGTATCGTGCCGAACAGCCTGGGCGAGCGCTTGACGTGCTCGGTGGTCGGCTTCACGAAATCGGGCGAGATCCTGGTCGGCAAGAAGGCGCGGCGCGGCGCGATCATGAACATCGGCCGAACGGTTTTCTCGATCAAGCGCCACATGGGAACGAACTTCCGGGTCCGGATCGACGAGAAGGAATACACGCCGCAAGAAATCTCGGCGATGATCCTCCAGAAGCTGAAACAAGACACCGAGGAGTACTTCGGCGAGGAAATCTCCCAGGCCGTCATCACCTGTCCCGCCTACTTCACCGACTCGCAGCGCCAAGCGACCAAGGACGCCGGAGAAATCGCCGGACTCACCGTGCGCCGCATTATCGACGAGCCCACGGCCGCCGCTCTCGCCTACGGTCTCGACAAAGAGAAGGATCAGACCCTCCTGGTCTACGACCTCGGCGGCGGCACGTTCGACGTCTCGATCATCGAGATCATCTCGGGCGTCTTCCGCGTCATGGGCATCAACGGCAACACCCGGTTGGGCGGCGACGATTTCGACCAGCGCATCGTCGCCCACCTGGTCGAGAAGTTCAAGGAAGAACACGGCATCGACCTCGCCGACGACGCCATCGCCATGCAGCGCCTCAAAGAAGTCGCCGAGGAAAGCAAGATCGAACTTTCCGAAGTCAACGAGTCGCACATTCTGTGCGAAGCCATCACGATGAGCGAAAAGGGCCCCCTGACGCTCGAAACGACCCTGACCCGCTCGACGCTCGAGAAGCTGATCAAAGACCTGGTCGAGAGCACCCGCAGCCCGATCGACATGGCTCTCCAGGACGCCGGCATCACCACGTCCCAGATCGACACCGTTCTCCTGGTCGGGGGATCGACCCGCATCCCCATGGTCCAACGTCTGGTCAAGGAACACTTGAACATCGCTCCGCACCGCGACATTTCGCCCGAAGAAGTCGTCGCGATGGGCGCGGCCATCCAGACCGACGTGATCGCGCCGATCGGCGCCGAACTCGAGGACTCGCTCGCGGCGCCCTACGACAAGGAAAAAATGGTCGTCATCCACATGACGCCTTTCTCGCTCGGCGTCGGACTCGAAAACGACCAGCTCGGCGCGATCATCGAGCGCAACTCGACCTATCCCACCGAGGCCAAGGACATCTTCACCACGACGCGCGACTTCCAGGAGGCCATCAGTTTCCCGATCTACGAAGGCGAGTCGCCCATCGCGTCGGAAAACACCTTCCTCGACCTTCTGCGCATCGAGGGCATCACCCCCGCTCCGCGCGGCGTGCCGCGCATCGAGGTCACCTTCCACCTGACTCCCGACCGGATTCTCGAAGCGCGGGCCGAAGACCTGGCGACCGGCCAGGAAAAGAAGATCACGATTCAAGCCACGTCGGCCAAACTCAGCGACGCCGAGAAGCAGCGCATGATCACCGACGCCAAGAACCGCGTCACCGCCATGCTCCGCAGCCGCGTCGCCGACTCGATCGAACACGAGGCCCAGGAAACCATCAACCGGCTCGACGCCGTCTTGCGCGCCCAACCCGACAACGCGTTGTCGAAGGAACTCAAGACCAACCGCGAGAAGATGCGCAAAGCCCTGACCGACCGGCGCGACGAGGACCTCGAGGACCTGACGCTCGAAGCCATGCGCCTCCTGGCCCAGGTCGAGGCGATGAGCTCGTAGTCATCGAGACCAAGCGTTTTTCGGTGAAAAGAGCGGATTCATGGTGCGCGGCAACACGTCGCCTCTCAGGCGTTCGTTGGTTCCGGGAGGTTTCCTTTTTGTCGTGGTTACCGTTTTCATCCTCGCATCGGGCCGACAAGACGCTCGAAATACGGATCGGCAAAGGATGGGGGAGAATGCAGTCTCGGAGAAGACTGGATTCGGCCAGTTCCCTCCATGCACCGAAGCCGAGCGCGAATTGGAGAAAATGCTCCGGGGAAAGGACGAAAAGATCGATCTGGCGTTGGTGAACTGGCTGATCACAGCGGATGTTCCAAAATTTCGAGACATGACGCGCGCGGAGTACTTTGCACGGCTTGATGCTATGACTGAACAAGTCCGCCGGGATATGGAAATGATGCGGCCGGTCGTCGAATCGCGCGGCGGCGACCCCGACACCCCCCATGCACGCTGCAATATCTTCTGCGGCGCCATGGTCAGGCTCGGGTTGGCCTATCGCGAGGAATTTCGTCATGACGATCTGACCCTCGCGCAGATGGGAGATCTGTACGAAGATGCCGACAACGTTTTCCTGGCCGGTCTTCTGCGCACCGGGCGCGGCTCGTGCGTTTCCATGCCACTGGTTTATCTGGTCATCGGAGGACGACTCGGTCTGCCGATACACCTCGTGGCCGTCGGCAAGCATTACTTCATCCGCTGGGAAGAGCCCGGTTATCGAATGAATATCGAGTCGACCATTGTCGAAAGGGTTTGCATGACGCCGGAAGATTCGGTTTATCTGAAGACCGAGGGCGCGACGCGCGCCCAGCTCAAGGGAAGCGAGATGCGAAACCTGACCAACCGCGAGGCGGTGGGTCAGATCTTCTTCACGCGCGAGGGATACTGGGCGACACAAGGCCCGGAACACCAAGAACAGTGTCTCTGCGATCTCTCTCGAGCACGCCTCCTCGCCCCCGACGATCCCGCGATCGAGGCTGCCTATAAGCAAGGGACGCTTCAATTTGGATTCAGCGAGGGAGAATAGCACAGCGCAACCGCCGTGAGGCTGCGATCAAGAAAGGCCTTCGGGAATTTGGGGCGGCATGCTCGAGGAACGGATGAGACACAAAAGAAAACCTACGCATCGGTCGCGCAAGCGGACCAGTCTCAGAGAGCGGTTCCCGAGACTGGTCTTCCGAGCCTTGCCTTTCTTCATGAACGGCTTCCTCGTCGTGATGGCATTGTCCGTCGTTCTTGCGCTGTGCGCGCTCGTCCGATCGGCTCGGATCGAGAAGCCCGAGCGAAAGACAGCCCGCACTGTTCGCCATAACCGCAACGCCGCAAGCCCCCCAGTCAATCCCGCGAGACGAGGGAGGAGCCGCGCCGATATCAGGGAGCCTTTCACCGATTCGCTCCTTTCGGGCGATCCGATGCAAATGCTCGCCGAAGTAGAGAGTTTCAACCGAATGAACCGTCAAAACGCGCTCGGGCCGCAAGGCTACCCGCCAGCGCCAGCCCAAACGATCCCTTCGCCTCGGGTTCGCCGGGTGATCGCGAGTTATCCCGTGCCGCAGGCGACAGGCGGCACAGCCGTACGGCGCATCTATGACGACGGATATCAAGAAACGATCCCTCGCAATCATGCGCCGTTTGGGCGACCCGGCGGCGCACCGCCGCTTCGCCAGGGCTATAGTCACGTGAATCTCAACGACGCATTTGGACCGTACGGCCGCCAAACATACCCGTCGGGAGTTCCCGGCGGACAGGAGCCGACGAGATAGAAAGGAACCCCGACATGAACAAGCGAATCGTCTCCTGGGCGCTGGCAATGGCAATGCTGACGGCGCTTTCGTTTGCGCCGCAAGTGTCGCACGCGCGGTGGTACGACCCGCAAAGCGGCCAGTTCATGTCGCCCGACCCAGTATTCGACTTCCCCGACAATTTTGGGAACAGATACGTCTATGCGGGAAACAACCCCGCAAACAACATCGATCCGGATGGACGGTCGCTCTTTGCCTTCGACGGTTCGGGCCAATGGGAAGCACAGGCACATGTTACCACCATCGACTATCTGGACCTCGAAATCATCGATCCGTGTCCCACTAATGTTCGCAGGTTTCATGACGCTTACCTGGATCGTAACCCACACCACTATCGAGGGGTTGGTAATCCTGAAGATTTCATTTGGCCGTCAGAACGTGCTAGGCAAGCTACAGGATACGGGATGGCGTCGGTTCTTAGGGAAGCTGTAAGGCATCTCGAGGAGGATCGCGCAGAAGGCGACATGATGGCCGATATTGTAGGATTCAGTCGAGGTGGCATTGAGGCCATTGCGTTTGCGAACATTATTGCGGAGAACTACCCTGGAGAAACTATTCGATTTGTCGGCCTTTTCGATCCGGTCGGATCGGTTGGAGGCGCAGGACGGTTTGGGGGCTACCCAATAACGCTTCCAGAGATTCCTGGGATGCGTTCTGCACAGGCCATTTCAATAGACGAAGATCGTCGTTGGTTCCCGGGGACGGACGTGAACGTAACCGATAAACGTCGGTTCCGTGGTGTTCACGGCGACATCGGTGGCGGTTTCGCCGATCACGACATAGCGGACTTCGTGCTCCAATGGATGACGGATCGTGCGATCGAAGCCGATGTCTCGATCGATCTGAGGCTAATTATGAAGTATGGCTGGCACCCGGATGAAAACGGAACTGTCAACAAGAACAAGGCTTGGTATCCGAAAGTCCGTGTGGGACGCCTTATAAAGAGCCCCACGGGCGACTACACCATTACTTCCGGGTGCTGGCTTTTTGATTCACCCGTGTACTGAGGAAAGAAGACATGACAACGGCGTGGAACACCTTTATGAGAGTGGGCTTCTCGATCAGCGTGACTGGGCTCGTGTTGCTCATGAATGCTTGCGCCCCACTACGGACGCGAACGGACCCCTTGTATTTCGGATACTATTTAGGTTTCATGAACAAGACAGGGCGCGACCTGTACGAAGTGCAGGCCTGTTTTGCCGATAGAGTCGTTGCGTCCAAGATACAATTGCCGAAAAGGGGGAAATCTACAGAAGGACCAGAGACGCTACCCATTCCTTCAGAAGCGAAGGCGTGGTGGTGGGAGGACGGTCAGCGTCGCTCTGCAACGGTGAGAATCGAAGATGTGCCAGCGAAAAGTTTCGATGGCACGCTTTACTTCGTCTTCAACCCTAACGGAACAGTGGATGCGAAACCAATTTTGTCTGGTGATATAAAGGCATATCTTGAACTCGCGAAAGGGTTGCGTCCGGAGGAAGAATATCGCTTGGGTTTCGTTAACAAGACGGGGCGTGATTTGCAGGCCGTGTCTGTCTTCTATGGGGATCAGAGGGTTGGCGGCACCAAGAGAGTCCCGAAAGTGAACTACGCAGAGTACCTGATACTTCCGATTCCGTCCCAGGCGGAAGTGCGATGGTGTGAGGACGACGCGCTGCGTTCTGCCAAAGTGAAACTTGAGGGCGTTGTTCCCAAGGGGTTCTCTCAAGGAACGATTTACTTCGTCTTCACGAATGAGGACACTGTAGAGGCAAAGTCAATCAAATGGCGTGATTCTGAAGGGAGGAAAGAACTCTTCGACCCGGACACTTTTCCGAAGTCCGTGAAGTCCGAATCGCTGGATACACTACTCATTCCCAAGCCATAGGATTAAAGAAGAAAAGAGAGTCGCAAAGGCGGGAGCAGGAAGCAGAAAGAGTTGTTCATGATAGGGGTGGATTTAAGACAAAGAAGAAGATTTGTCTTGTGTCTTTGGTCTTATGCGGTGTACTGAGCCAAGGAGACACAACGATGTCAATCTGGGATGAGTGGAAGAGAAAAGGCATCTCGATCGGCGTGACGGGGTTGGCGTTCCTGATGAATGCCTGCGTCACGCTACCGGGGATTCAGGCGGAATCCGGATACTATTACCTTGGCTTCTTGAACAAGACCGGGAATGAGTTGAACGATGTGGAAGCCTACTTCGGCAAAACGCTGGTCGCGTCTCGCCTCCAATTGCTGAGAGGGCAACAACCTACAGAAGGACCGGAGACGTTGCCTATTCCCAAGGAAGCGGAGGTACGATGGGAAAGGGATGGCCGACGGCACGTTGTCAGAGCGAAACTAGAAGGAGTGGTTCCCAAGGGACTTGACGGCACGATCTACTTCGTCTTCAACGCGGACGGAACCGTGGACGTGAAACCCGTCGGATGGGATGACAGAGACGCATATCATGAGCTTGTGAAAGGGATGCGTCCAGAGGGACAATACCGATTCGGCTTCGTTAACAAGACGGGACGTGATCTCCCGGCCTTGTCCGTGTTCTACGGTAACCAAGAAGCCGGTGGCGGTGGATACGTACTTGAGCGGACAAGAGTGAACTATTCAGATACATTGACACTGCCGATTCCATCCGAGGCGGAAGTGCGATGGACTGAGAATGGTACGTCTCATGCCGTCAAGGTGAAACTTGAAGGCGTTCCCAAGGGATTCGAAGGTATTCTCTATTTCGTCTTCACGAGCGACGGCGCCATCGAGGCGACACCGGTCAAGCGGGGCGATGACGAAGGGGCGAGAAGGCTCTTTGATGAAGCTTCTTTCCCGAAGTCTGAATCGGATAGGGACACAATAGTGATTCCCAGACCATAGAAACGACAAAGAAGACTTTGAGGCGATTGAGCGGACGATTGAGAAAGGCCTGGAGGGGGGTGGCAACGAATAGTAGCAATAGTGCAAAGGCGGTCCTGTTATTCGCGTCGCTTGCGGCAGTTGGGCGCGGAGTATAGTCATGTGGTCCGAATTGCGCTGGCCCTCTGGGATAAACCATGGAATGGGGACCGGCGGACTGCTGGATTTTACTCTCGTGCCGCAAACCGTTCACTTGGGGAGCGCCGTCATGGGTGAAGTGGGGCATGCCCTGGGCAGCGCGATCCGCGTTGGCTACGATACCGTTATGCCGCCTTATTGATAGCCTCATTCGGAAGGGATTCGATGAACAAGAGAGTCATCCTCAGGTACTTCCTCTTGGGCGCGCTGTCGGGTCCGCTGTTGATTGCAGGTTGCCTGCAAGGACCTTTTGCCGATCACCGTGTCCATAGGACGCCATTCGATAGAGGCTGGGAGACTGTTCATTTGGAGGACGTGGGCGTCACTATCGAACTGCCAGCCAAACCCGAGAAGGGCTTCCCAGTCTATGAGATTCGATCGACTCTTCCCAACTCAACAGATATCAACATGCATCCGGTGCTCATGCGCTCCATTCCGGAGTGGGCTTCGATGCTCAGCCTGTATATATACAGAGAGAAGGAGAATGCCTATCGCGAAAACACTCAGAGCAACAACAATAGGGTAGATGCGTGCGGCACGTTGTGGGAAGCAACGAACCTCTTCGACAAGATGCAGCGACAACATGTTCTGATCAAGAAAGGGGTTCCGCCCCAGCCGGACGTCTATAGATGGGACTTCCTCAAGTGCTACAAAGCGCCGAACGGCGACGTAATCATCGTGAGTTGCGTCTACGCCATGGACGACGAAGAAGACTTCAAAGCGATCGAGCGAATGATTGATTCTGTTTGTCCCTGCTATTGAGGGCTCTCGCATCGGAGCCGGCGGGTTCAGCCGATTCGAGAAAGAGAATGAAATGAGAATACGCCTATTTGCACTTTGCTCGATTTGCCTTCCGCTTGTCGGTTGCTCGGCCTTCCTGCCCGATCGTCTCGCTATCCGTGGAGAATGGGTGTTTGTCGGCGTCGAGAGGGCTTCTTTTCTGCCTCCCGCTCCCCGATTCGATGTCCTCGACTTCCAGGACGACCAGCTACTCCATCTTAGGTCAACGATTCACAATGACGATTTTCTGGCAACATACACGTTGCAGGGGAAAGAACTGGCCTATCAGTTCCAGCCTCTCGACATTCCCCGGTCGGTCAATGATAGAGTGGAGTATCGTTTCTTGCCCTACAAATCGGGCATCATTCTGACAGATGGAGACACGGAATTGATGTATTACCGCCCCTGGCAGATTTTGCCCAACGATATTGCGGGCGTCTACAAGGCTGAGGGTGACGCCACCACCGAGATTCTTTACCTCCACGATGATGGGTCTTTCAGGATGGAAAACAGTAAGGTATTCGGCCAATATCGGCTTTGGCGGCATTTTCCTCAAGGGCGCCTCATGACCATGATGACGTTTCTTCCCGAAGAGGGATGGGCGTCCTTCACGTATCGCTTGAGGAAATCGAGAGTCGGTTTTGCCCAGTCCCCCCTCGTGGGTGGGAAGATTCTGAAGGAAGGCACGATGACCTGGAGGCTGTTGAAGCAAGGAACGGCTCCGCGCTGAATCGTGATAGGATATTCCTCGAAATGATCTGCCCTTTCTGCCGAACCGTCAACCGAGACGAAAACGGGACTTGCTACAAGTGCGAGAAAGACCTCTCGATGTTGAGACTGATCGTCAACAAGGCGAAGTCTCACTTCAACACGGCCTTGGAATTCGCGGAACGCGACCGTAACGAGGAAGCGATCGCCGAGCTCCACAACGCCATCGATCTCGATCACACCCACGTCAACAGCCACGTCGTCCTGGGGACGCTCTACGCCAAGATCGGCCAGCTGGATCGCGCCGAGGAATGCTGGCGCGAGGCCCTGGCCGTCGATCCCCGCTTTCAGAAGGCGCACGAGTACCTGGAGAAACTCGGGCGCGGACGCAAGAGCCTGCCGATCGTCCGGCGGCAACGTCTGCTGATGACGGTGATGCTCGTCTTGCTAGTCTCGTTGGCCGCCTGGTTCATCGTGTTGTCTTCTCCCAAACCCAGCCAGCTGCGCCTGACCGACGCGTGGGTGCGCTATCACGAGAACGACTACGCCGGCGCGCTCGATGTTCTCCAGGCGTTTTCGGCGACGCCCGCCGAGAGCTTCGTCGGCGATCAGGCCCAACTTCTGCGCGACCTGATTCACAAACACATGGCTTTCCTGCTAGGTTCCGCCAGGACCTACCTGGACCAGAACAAGATCGCCGAAGCCCGCCTTCAGGTACAGACCCTGAAGGACTTGAGCCCGCCGCAAACGATTCGCGAAGCCGCCGGACGCCTCATGGACGAGATCGACCGGACAGGCCAGGAACTCCTCCTCGTCTCGGCCCGCGACGCCTTCGGGCGCCGCGACCTGGAGGCCGCCCACGCGATGGTGGCCGATCTTCTGGCTCAGAGTCCTCCGGTCCAGATCGAGGAAATCGCGCGAGAGATGGAAGAGCAAATCCTCCTGGCCTCGCATGCGGCCGTTTCCGCGGCGCTCGAACTCCTCAGCCAAGGCAATGCTTCCGAAGACACGGTCCGCGAACAGATCGAGACCTGCCGCGCGGTCTCGGCCGATCCCGACGCGGACGAATTCCTGATCCAGTCCCAGAAAGCGTTCGCGCTGATCGTTCGCACCCGGAAGATCGACGAAGCGATCAACCTGTTCAAGGAAGGCAAGATCGACCAGATCGGCTTGCTCGAGAGAATGGTCGCTCTGGGCAAGGAATACCCGGACTACGAGAAACTCGAGAACACCATTGCGCAGTTCTACACCCCTCTGCGCGACAAGCTCGCTCAGTCGCTCGAATCCGACATCGAGACCGGACGTCTGGAAAGCGCGGACTCGACGCTCGGGACGCTCGAGCATCTCTACGCGCTCGTCGAGCCCGACCGGGCTCAGGTCGTCTTGTCGCCGTTCCGCAAACGGATCGAGGAGCGGCGAGCCGGCTCCCTCATCGAACGGGTGAAGACGGCCTACGCGTCGGGGGACTTCGAGAAGACGGCCCAGTTGGCCCGCGATGCCGCCGAGATCGACGAGATCGACGACACAACCCGCGCCGTGATGAAGACGATGCTCGAACGCTCCAACGCCCGCTTGGCCGAGGAGCGGTGGGAATGGATGGCGCAGATCGAACGGTCCGGCCGCTATACCGGCAACCGCATCTCGCTTTCCGAGGCCCAAAAGACGATCGAGTACTATCCCCTGGTCGAGAAACACGTGTCGCGCAAAGTCTACCCTCATGCCGATGAGACCCTCCTTTTCTACCTGGCCATGTCCTATCGAAAAGTGGGCCAAACCGACGAAGCGGCAAAAACGTTCTCCCTTCTCGAGGAGCGATTTCCCGAGAGCAGGTTCCTCGAATGGGTGAAACGCTACGCTCCCTCCGCTGAGAATGCTTCCAACGAGAAAGACGGGAACCCGTCTCAAGAATCTCTTGAGCGCTGAAAGCGCGGCCTATACCAGCCCAGGGCAGAGTGAGCGCGCGACCGAAGGGAGCGACGCGAGCGTCGCCCTGGGGTTGTCGGATCTCTTCATATCGCGCCGGCGCGTCTTTTTGCTCTTTCATCGGCCTTCTCAAGAGGGATGCGGAAACCCCGGTCGAGTGGGCCAACGGCGAGAAGTCAGACTACCGCAATTGGCGTTTCAAAGGAAACAACGAGGAAATCGAGAAGAACGACCGGCCGTACTTTGTCCAGGTCGAGATACACGGGGATAGGCTGGACCGCATCCAGTCGTTCTGGTCGAGATGCGACACCGATGCCCAAGGCATGGGGGTCATCGAGCGCGATACGACGCCTACGTTGAGCCTCGCGCGCTGAAGAACCGGCGTCGCCTCGTGCGCGCATTGGAACCTGGAACCGTCGAACCCGGAAATCGGGACTCACTCGGGCGCTTGAGGGTTTTGGGGCGGGGCTTGTTGCGGTTGTTGCGGAGGCGGCTCGGCCTGGGCGGCCTTGGCCATGCGCGACTTGCGGCTGGCGATCGTCGCCGCGAGGATGAGTTTGCGTTTGGCTTCTTTGGAAACGGGCCGCCGCGCGATCAGGCGACCGAGACACTTGTTCAGCGCGATATAGATCACGTGCCATTTGAGCTGGAATTGGGAGAATTGCGCCTCGCTCATGCCGTGGATATGAACCAGGCTGACGGATTCGCTCAAGAGGGCGGTGATCTTGTCGGCCGACTGAAGATCCTCTCCCAGGAAATACTCGAGGCGGAACTGCTTGCGGGCTAAGTCGGTCATCGTGCGGAAGAACTGGGCCTCGGACTCGGCCGTGATCTTGCGGCCCTCGAAACCGTCGCCGAAGAAGTTGAAGTATTCGGCCCACTCCTTTGCGAATTCCTGGCAAAGAGCGATCCTCTCCTCCAGGGGAACTTTCGGCCCATGATGGCTCACGGTCGATTCCCCCCTATTCTTTCTTGAGCAGGTTGAGACGGTAGAAGACGTAAAGAACGAGAAGAACGATCGCGGCGATGACGATCACTTCCGCCGTGTGGACAGGATTCATAAACGAGTCCCTTTTCTATGCGCCGAGCCCTCCGCCGGCTTCGCCATCGCTCGCGAGCGGGGACGTTTCTCGGATTCCTAGTTCCCGATCAGGGTCTGGTAATCGGCCAGTTTCCCCTGCAATCCTTTCCCGTCCAGCTCGCTCGACAAACTTGTCTTCGCCGTCATCGCGCGTCCGATCAGGTCGTAGGCCTGATCGACGATGCTCTTGGCGGTGCGGTTGTCGTACTGATCGAGAATCGCCATCCTCTCGAACGCCATCCCCGACTGGCGCGCCAGCGTAAACACCTCGACGAGACGACGGAATTCGGGTTCCATCGTGACGGGGTACGCGAGGTCCACGCTCCGCGCGTACATCGCGTCCATGGACTGACGGAATTCGACGGGGTCGGCCCCAAGCAGGACGGCGTTGGCCGACCTCTTGGAATTAGGCTCTTCGAGAATCTTGTGCATCATGGCCGGCGACACGTCGAGGAACGCCTGGATGGTCTCCACCTCCTCATCGAGTTCGGCGAACATGCCTCGCACTTCGTCCACGAAGTCCATTTCGGCGTACTGAAGTTCGATCACGCCCAACGCGCGACGAGCCGCATAGATCTCGTCGTAGGAAGGGCGGTATCTCCCGTTCTTGAAGTCGGATTCGGCCAGGAGAAGCAGTTGGTTCGCCTCGTCCAATTCCGCCTTCGCGAAATCGGCCGAGCCGCGATCGGCCAACTTGCGGTACGTTTCGCGTTCGCGCTGCAGCAGTTGATTGAAGATCTCGGGCGTGGATTTGGCCACGTCGAACAGGTCGTTCTCAATCGTGTCGAGATCGGAGGCGACCGCTTCGAACTGCACGGGACTGTAGTCCGCCTTGACCTTGCCCAGGCGCGACATCAGTTGCGCGATGTTCTCGGGAGCGTAGTAGGCGGCGCCCTCCTTCTTCACTCTCTGGAGGTCGTCGCTCACCTCGACGAGACGTTCGCGGTACTTGATCTCCTTGGACGTCAGGGTGGCCTGGTCGGCCTGAGCGGAGGCCTGCTCGGCGAAGGTTCTCGAGACCTGGTACTCTCCGCGCTCCATCGCTTCCATGGCGTTCTTGGCGTTGATGATCGCTTCCATCAGAAGCGGATAATCGTACTTCCATCCTTCGAAGCGTTTGGCGGCGACGATCTTCTCCTTGGCCGTCGTGAGCAGTTCTTCGCGAGCGCCCGTGGCGTTGTGGCGCGCCTCGATCGCCAGGTTCTTGGATTTCTCGAACGAATCGGCGGCGCCCGAGGAATCGGCTTGGGACAAAGCGGTCTGGAAGAGTTGCTGCGCCGTCACGAACTGGTCGAGAGAGGTCTTGAACGTCTTTGCGGCGTAGCGGTCGGCCTGCGCCGATTCGGCCCTCTTCAGCTGTTCCCCGGTCGCCTTGAGTTCGTCGTCGGCCCACAGTTGCAGCGCCTGCAGGTTGGCTTGCATGGCGAACCGCGCCGCCTGGTCCGCCTGCTGAGCGGCGGCAAACAACTGGTTCTCCTTCATCGAAGAACTCGCTTGCGACGCCAACTGGCGCGCGGTGGTCAAACTGCCGAGAGCGGGGCGGTAGACGTTGGCCTTGTTCTGTTCCGCCTTCTGAATCGCCTTGTTGGCCACGTCGACTCTCGCAACCACGGCCTGAGTCACGCGCTGAATGACCGATTCCAGGGCCGCTTTCGCCTCCGAGGTCTTCCTCACCGCGGGACGGTAGGCTTCGGAACCGGTCGCCGTTTCGGCGTCGTCGGCGTCGGTCTTCTCGCGCTGATAGATCATCGCGCGCGCTTCTTCGAGCAGCGCTTTCGTCTCCTGGAGTTCCTTCAGGGCGAACTGGGCGCCGCCGTTCTTCTCGGTTTCCGAAATCCGCCGCCCGAGTTCGAGAACATTGTTGTGGGCGACGACGTGGTACACTTCGCGCACCACAAACGCCGCGCGTCGCGCCGCACGCTGGGCGTTTTCGATCGCGCTGCTGAACGACTTGTCCTCGCGCTCGACGTTGGCGCGAGTGAGAAGGATCCGCGCGTCGTTGGCGATTGTGGCGAGTGTGACTCTGAGCGCCTGTTTGCCCTGTTCGAATCGGCTTTCGAGCGGATCGTCCGTCGCCAGCTTCTGCGACTCGAAAATCACGGCCATGCCGTCGAGCAAGGCTTCGGCCTGTTCGATCTGTCCGGAGGAAGCGCGGATCTCCGTGCTTGCCAGCTCGTCGAACTCGTTTGAAATGGCGGAGCCTTCATCCAGGGCGATGCGGCAGTTCTCCTTGGTCTCGTCGTAAAGCTCTTGGTCGAAGGCCTCCTGGGCTCGGGCCAGTAGCGCCTCCATCCTTTCCAAGCGCCCGGGAAGATACTGGCGCACCTTGTCTTGTTCGAGCAGCCGAATACTTGTCTTCACCGCATCCATCCTGGCTTGCGAGGCGAGGATGCGCGTCTCGACGATCAGACTGTCGAGCTTGGGCTGGAGCAGGCCCGCAATCTGGAGGGCGTCGACGTACTTCTGCTCGTAAAACGCCTGAAGCAGCGCCTTGTGCTGGTCCAAGCAGTCGTTGAAAGTCTCCGAGTTGTATTTCTCGGCCTCTTCGCTGGAAGCGCGCGAGATACTCCGCTCGATCGTCTCGATCATTTTTTGGGCGCGGCTGCGGCGAGACTCGTCGATGCCCGCCTCCACGAGAGTCTCGATTTCGGCGAACACCAGCTTGGCTTTGCGGTACTGGCGTTCCTCCTCGACGAGCTTCCTCATCTCGTCGATCTTGGCGCGAACGTCGCTCACGGCCGTGGGCGCTTCGACCTGCCCGCCCTCGCGCAACAGGACCTGGAGCCTATTGTCGGTTGTGCGCAGGTCTTTGTCGGCCTGGTCCTTGAGGTTTTGCAGGAGGACTTCGGTGTCCTTGGCCACTTCCAAGCACAGCGCGATGGTCTTGTCGTACTTGGTTTTCGAGAGGGCTTGCTCCGCAGCGGCGTCGTTCTGCGTGATCCGCGTGTAGAGTTCGTCGCTGATCTGGCTGCCGAGGTTGTCGGAGGCCACCTTGACGTTGGTGCGCGACTCGCCCTTGAGGGCCGTCGCCCGTTTGGCCTTGGTGGTCTGCAGGAGCTCTTTGGATCTCTCGGCCGCTTCGCGCGCCTTGAGGAGGGCCTGATCGTAATTGCCTGGGGCCAGGTTGTCTTGAGCCTCCTTCATGAGGGCCTCGACCGCAGCCAAGTCGGCCTGACTGAAGCGCTGGGCGTCATGGCTCTTGGCCGCCTCCGTACGCTTCTGGGCCGAGTTCAGGGCCATATTGGCCCGCTGTTTGGCGCAACCGCCCAAGACCAACACGCCGGTCAACGCGGCGGCCGTCAGCAGGTACGAGCAACGGGAACGATAGGTCTGCGTGAGCATTGGAGTCCCTCCGAGGGGGGTTGGGATGGTACGGGCTCCGCACCGGACCGTGGCGCGAAGGTGTCGGCGCTGCAGGAGAAAGAACACGCAATTCCTTATGGGTAGGCTCTATGTTACCGATTTCAGAAGACGCCCCGGCTCTTGAGGACGAAAGCCACTACAATCGCCGCCACAACAACGACTCCCACCACGAGCGACTTCTGATCTTTCTTCTTCGTCGTGCTCACCGCCCCGAGCCGTTCCTTTAGATTGTCCGACTTGGCGTGGACCGTTTCGAACCGGACGGGATAGCCGTCGTTCAAGACGTCCAGGATCCCGACCAGGTTCTGCAGGGAGATGTAACAATCGTGCCACCGGTTATACAACGTCATCTTGTCATTTGCGGGGAGGTCTTGGACCGTGCCGATGCTTACGGCCTGACTCATGATCTGCGCAATGCGCTTCGAGCCGTACTTGAAGCCCTCGGGAAGGTTCTGGGACAACACCCGCTGGAGCCGCGCCAAGTTGCTCTTGATCTCGAGAAACTTCTGTTCCTCTTCGACCGGCACTTCACCCGGAGTAAAGGCCCTGCGCAGGCATTTGCGGAACTCCAGCCACAAGGACGAAACGCCCGTCGCCGCCTCGACTAAGTCGCGATACTTTTCGGTCTTCTTCTTGCCCATCGATGCTGTCTGCAACCTCCTCGCCGGTTATTCGTAATCCTGATATTCCGCGCCGCCATACCCGCCAACCGCGCCGCCCACACCCGCGCCCGTGATTCCGGAAACGGCGTTCGGGATCGGCTCGGTCGACTCGAGAATCGGATTGCCCCACGGACGCCACGGAGCGGCCGGAGGAGGAATCGCCGGCGGATCGGGATAGCGCGGAATGTAAAGCGGAAAGAAGGTGCTATCGGGGTTGTTCATCTCGACCCGGTAGAACTTCAGAAACGTGTCGGCCCAACCCGAGAGGCGACGATCCTCGCTGACGGCATAGACCTTGGCGTCCGCCTTCGAGATTCTCTCGCGCAATTGGGGTATCTCGCTGTAGCGCTCCGCGGTCAACGCCGTCAGGCCGAAGAAATCCAGCGGGTCCATGTCTTCGGTCACTCTGAGCAAACGAACGATCTTCTCAAGGTAAAAGGCCGACTCCGGCCCGATGTATTCGTTCGTGCTCGGCGGCAGGATCTGAGAGTACAGAAGGTCGTTGGCCTCGTAGTCGCCGAGCGTCACGCCGTCGTCCGAGAACTCCGCCTTCTGATCCTCCGTGATCCGGATCCGCCGCACGTCGTCGAGGATGATGGCCGTGCTTTCGTTCTTTCGATACGTCACCGCGTCGTAAACGCGCCGTCCGGCCAGCGCGTCGTAGGTCCGGCTCAGGGAGTAGGGCGCCACGTTCGTGCTGGCGGGCGCCTGAAACTGCCCACCCGGCTGGGCGCCTGGAGCGCCGAATTGGCCCGGCAGTCCCGGCTGGCCCGGCAGTCCCGGCTGGCCCGGCATACCCGGCTGGCCCGGCACGCCGGGGGGAACGTAGCCGCCGGGCACCCCAGGGGCGCCTGGGACGTATCCTCCACCGGGGGGAGGAACCACGCCCGGTGGCGGCGCCTGACCCGGCCCCGCCATGCCTCGCGCCGAGTTCAGGGCGTTCATTCCGGCTCCGCCGCCGCCTGTCGGCCCACTGTCGAGTGCATTCATCCCCTCTTGCGCGGCCATGTATTCCGAAGAAATCTGAGCCTGCGTCGCGGGAGGCCCGCCAAGAGCGATCGCGAGAACAACGAGAACGAAGAGAACGGGAACTTTGGGGGAGACCCTCATCGCGACATGCCTCACTCTCTCCTGGCACGAAGGCCAGGAAGGTCGTGCACAGAAGGCACCTGACTTAACTTACTATCGAAGTGCCCGATGTCTGTCAAACAAAATAATCAGAATCGTCCGCGCGCCGAGCGACGCCCCGGACCTCCGTGCCCCGCCTCGATGACCCGATCCCGGACCGGATGTTGCCCTTTCTTGCCGAAATGGGCCGCCCGGTTCCCCCCGGCCCACGCCCCGGCAAACGGTCCGAAGATCTCGCGACGTGGTGGAGCTGATGGGGTTCGAACCCACGACCTCAGGCTTGCAAAGCCCGCGCTCTCCCAATCTGAGCTACAGCCCCACGACAAGACGGACTATATGCGCCACTCGCGATCCGATTACAAGCGAAATCCGCGATGTATAAGCCGGCCCCGAATCCTTCACGCCCTGCGCGGTTCGGGTTTGAACGGGAGCCGTTCAGAGGCGCGAGCCGCTTCGGGCGACGCGGCTTCG
>JAFGFN010000148.1 GCA_016931035.1 Candidatus Sumerlaeota bacterium | reverse complement strand
GCCTCGCTTGACTTAGAATGTCGGGCGCCTTCGCCCCGTCCGCGATATTACCCCATCGCTCCGCGTAGCGGAAGTGAGATGCACCCTTCCTCCGGTTGACCGCCCCGGCACGTCCCGGCGGCTTTGGGGATGCGGGGCCCCTCCTTATCCGGAATTGACATCCAGGCGCGCCATGGGGCAGGATATGGAGAGTCGCGGTCGCACGGCGACAGCCGTAGCCAAGCGCCATGGGTTTTCGTACCGTACACGTAATTCAAACGAGTCCCCCGCACCACGCGAGCAAGGAGCGATACCGATCATGGATCCCGACTTCACACTCAAAGGTTCACCCCGGCGCTGGTACGCCTATCCTTTTGTGGCCGGAGTGATTCTGGTCGCAATCGGCGTCGTATTGCTGAGCGTCGAAGCGTCCACGCTTCTGACGATCGCGTACTTCCTCTTCCGCGTGGCCGTCCGCCTGATGGCGCTCATCGGCGTCTGTCTGGGCATTCTCCTGATCCTGATCGGGCTCGATCTGGCGCGCGGATTCTCGACGTGGCGCCCGTCGGACCGCGTTGAGCGCTGCCGCGAGTGGTTCCACGACCGTTGGCGCGGCTCGCGAGACGACGACCGTCCTTGATCGCTCGCCTTCCCGAGTCGACGGGCGACATTCCCTGTATAGATCGGAAACCCACCGTCATGCGCGTGTTGATCACCGGGGGTGCCGGTTTCATCGGCTCGCACTTGGCCGAGTGCCTGCTCGGCAAGAACCATCGCGTCGCCGTCATTGACGACCTCTCGACCGGCTCGATCTCCAACATCCGCCATCTCAAAGAGAACGAACGATTCGAGTACGTTATCGACTCGATCATGAACGTCCCGCGTTTGGCCGAGATGGTGGACGAGGCGGACTGCGTCTACCACCTCGCCGCCGCCGTCGGCGTTCAGCGGATCGTGGACGATCCGGTCGGCGCCATCACCACCAACATCCGAGGGACGGAGATCGTCCTCGATTTGGCGGACAAGAAGAAAAAGAAAGTCCTCATCACCTCGACTTCCGAAGTCTACGGCAAGAGCACGCAAATCCCCTTCCGCGAGGACGGCGATCTCGTTCTGGGCGCGACCGTCCGGCCCCGCTGGAGCTACGCCTGCTCGAAGGCGATCGACGAGTTTCTCGCCTTGGCCTACGGCGCCGCGCACGATCTTCCCATCGCGATCGCCCGTCTGTTCAACACCGTCGGCCCCCGTCAGACGGGACGCTACGGCATGGTGATCCCCCGTTTCGTCGGGCAGGGACTCCGGGGCGAACCGATCACCGTGTACGGCGACGGGAATCAGACACGGTGCTTCACCCACGTCGCCGACGTGGTCGGGGCCCTGGTCGGCCTCATGGAGACGCGCGACGCCGACGGCGGCGTGTTCAACGTCGGAAGCCAGGACGAGATCTCGATCAACAACCTCGCCTCGCGCGTCCGAAAAGCCACCGGCGACCGTTCGGACATCGTGCACATTCCGTTCGCCGAGGCGTACGACGAGAACTTCGAGGACATGGACCGTCGCGTGCCCGATATCTCGAAGGCGCAGGATCTAATCGGATACCGTCCCACCTACACGATCGACCAGATCATCCAGGGCGTGGTCGAGTTCATGCGCGGGGAAAAAGACTCCTGACGTCCCCGTGCTGTCCCATGACGCGACGACGAGGTGGGAGGTCAGACGTTTCTCGAAAAGCGGTACTTGACGAGGATCCACACTGCGACGAAGAAGTCGCGCCAACCGATCTTCTTCCCCTCCTCGAAGGTCCGAGCCGTGTAGGAGACAGGGACCTCGACGATCTTCTCCCGCCGTCGCAGAACCTTGGCGGTCACCTCGGGACAAAACTCGAACCTTCGGCACGTCAGGGGGATCGCCTGGATCAATCCTCGCCGAAAGGCCTTGTAGGCGGTCGCTTCGTCGGTGATTCTCTGGCCGTAGAGAACGGTGGCGAGAAGAGCGAGCAGACGATTCGCCACGCGGTTGGGCAGCCGCATCCCGCTCACGCGCCCGAGGAACCGCGATCCGTAGGCGACGTTTGTTTGCCCCTCTTCGATCGGCTTCAGGACCTCGAGTATCTCTTCCGGGTTGTACTCCAGGTCGGCGTCCTGGACGATCACGATCTCCCCCGTCGCGTGCTCCAGTCCGGTGCGAATCGCGGCGCCCTTGCCCCGGTTCACGTCGTGACGAAGCACCACGGTGTCCGCTTTCTCCGCCTCCCGTCTCAGGATGTCCGGCGTGCGGTCGCTCGAATGATCGTCGACGAGGATCAGCTCTTTGTCGATGGGGAGGGCGCGCACCCGTTCGAGCACCGTTTCGAGGAGTTCTTCCTCGTTATAGATCGGGATGACGATGGATATCTTCATCGGGGAGGACTTTCCGTCCATGGCGCGGCCACCCCTGACTGCGCGGTTCCTCGAACGATCGACCTTCGGAGACTCGCGTCTCGCTCCGAGAGCGACGGGGCGCTATCGACTCCAACCCGCGGGTAGGTTGCGGGGAATCTCGACCTTGGGCGCGGGAGTCGGCTCGGGAATGCCTCGGGCCTTCACCCACTCCGCCATACGACCGATCCCGTCTTCAAGCGACACCCCGACCGTCTCGCCGAAGAACCGGCGGACCTTGGAGTGATCGGCATAGGCGTGGACCACTTCTTTGCGCGCCTCCAGATGTTTCAACCGCATAGGCACGCCATGCGCCTGCGCCACCCGGTCGGCGATATCGAGGACCTCGTAAGGTCTGTCGGCGCCGATGTTGAAGACCTCGTTCCAACAATCGGGTTGATCCACGGCTCGCGCGATGACGGGAGCCACGTCGTCGATATGGCTGAACGCGCGGGTCTGCCGCCCGTCGCCGAACACGGTCATCTCTTCGCCCTGCAGCGCCTGGCGCATAAAGATCCCGACGACGTTCCGGTAACGGTCGGCGATATTCTGCCGCTCGCCGTACACGTTGTGCGGGCGGAACACGACATAGGGAAGGTCGAACATGCGGCGCGTGGATTCGAGTTCCATTTCGAAGGCGAACTTCGAGATCCCGTAGGGGTCCTCGGGCTCGGGCCGCATGTCTTCGGTCATGGGGCATTGCGCCGCGCCGTAGACGGCGATGGACGAGGTGAACACGAACAGATTCACCTTCTGATTCACGGCGCAGGACAAGAGATTCACGCTCCCGCCCAGGTTGTTCTGATAGTTGAAGCGCTTGACGAAATGGCTGAGCCCTTCGGCGGCATAGGCCGCAAGGTGATAGACGGCGTCGAACTTGTGGCGCGCGAACAGGTCTTCGGCCAACGAGCGATCGCAGACGCTCCCCACGACGAACTCCGCCCCCGAGGGGACATTCTCCATGAACCCGCCCGACAAATCGTCCAATCCCACCACTTCGTGCCCGGCTTTTATCAGGTGGTCCGCGACGTGCGAACCGATGAAACCGGCGATGCCCGTTACGAGGATCTTCATTTGACTCTCCTTGAGCGCGTCACTCTTCCATTCCGACGCCGAAGCGTGTCTCGGATCATAGATTCTCGCCTCAAGAGGCGCAAGAGATTACGGCAGGGAACATGTCGTCGTGGGTCGACGGACAAGCAGTCCGTCACGACGACGCGTCTACCGCACCTTGGAGAGTTCCGTCGCCACCGGCCGTCGCACTCCGATCCGAACGCGCGCCCACGCCGTGCCGACCGCCGCGAGCCAGCACGCGAGACCCAGCGCCGCGATCCACACCCACGAGACCGCGAACAGCGTTTCCGGGAGGAACGCTCGCGTTTCGCGCCAGACTTGGTATCCGTGCTCGATCGCCGCCGCGATCCCTACCGCCGCACCCAGTCCAACGACGACGCCCAGGGCGGCGGTGACCGCGATCTCCGAAACCAAGAGCAACGCGACCTGACGGCGCGTGGCTCCGAGCGCCTGGAACAACGCGATCTCGCGCCCTCGTTCCGAAAGCAGCAGGGTCAAAGAGGAAAGCATGTACGCGATGGCGAGGCCGAACACGAGCGCGCCCAGAGAGACGAATGCCGCCGCGCCGATTTCGACCCCCACCAACACCTTTCGCCACGGCCCCATGCGGTCGAAAACCGCCAGCCCGAGCTTGTCCAGGTCCTCTCGGATCGCTTCAAGCGCTTGAGGCGAATCCACCTCCGCATGAATCGCCCGATACAGGCGGTCGCCATACCCGTACCACCGGTTGAACGTCTCGACGGCGGCCAGAGGAATAAGAAGTCCCAACAGGTCGGGATTGCGGCTCAGCCCCGCGATGCGACACGGCTCGAGCCGAAGACCCGGCGCCGAATCGGCGGCGGAATCGGGTTCCTCCTTCAACGGATGGACCGTCGACTCGCCCAGGATCAGAGTGAAGTCCCGCCCCACGACGGCGGCGGGACTCAGTTTCGGTAGGTGATTGCTTTCGGCCAGCGCCGTGTTGTAGAGATCGAGAAAATACGCCGACAGGATCGAGGGGATCTCCTTGGCGGCGCGCGGGTCGTAGGCCGAGAAGACGGGCGGAACCTCGTTGTCGCCAACCACCCACGGCTCGACCCCGCTCACCGTGATGTCGGTTCGCAAAACGTTCCCCAAGAGACTCCCCTCGGCGCTGATCGGGAAACGGATCGTCGCTTCGGGCGAGACGCGCCGAACGCCCGGAAGGCGGCGGACCGCCTCGACGGTCCTCGGCGTGATGGTCACCGTCTCGACCTGGAGCCAGATCACGTTGAGCGCCTTGGGACGCAGCACCACCCGCTGTTCGGGAAAAAGCGATTCGAGATGACGCCCGAGCGAACGGCTCAAGCCGACGCCTCCAAGCGCGGCGAGCCCCAAGGCGAGCGAGCCGACGGCGAGCCCCACGCCGACCGTCAGGTGACGCGACAGGCGGCCCCGAAGGTTGATGCGAAGGAGCGTGCGGAAGGCACTGAAACGCATGATCGAAGTCCCGAGAAGGCGTTCACGAAGGAGCGTAGTATGGATTCGACCCAAGGGCAAGAACCGATTTGCGGGATGCTACCCGGAGTCTCCTTGCCCGCCGCCTCCTCGATCCTTCATCCCATAAGGTCGTTTTTTCTCATTTTCCCATAGCTTTTTGAAAACACTTGTGTTAGGTGTTTGCCAACTT
>JAFGFN010000147.1 GCA_016931035.1 Candidatus Sumerlaeota bacterium | reverse complement strand
GCCTCGCTTGCTATGGAATCGAACCCCTACTACCCAACTTCCGGACTCAGTCTCCCTCAATTCTCGGTGCTCAGTCAAGATGCGCCCTTTGCAGCCGGGTGCGTCCCGCCATTTTGAAGAAGGCGGTCTGCGCCGCGATTCCTCGCTCCCACCGGTTTCACACCGGTGGAGCGATGGTTCTGCTCAAGTTGTGGAGCGTTTCTTTTGCTTCTCCCCCTCCTCTTCCTCCCTGCCGGCGGCCTTGGCCGCCGGCAGGGAGGAAGAGGAGGGCATTCGCACCGTTCTGGAGCACAGCCAGCGCCCCACCGACGTGAAGTCGGTGGTGGCGTTTTCAACGTGGCGTTTTCAAAATCCCGGGACGCGCCCGTCTCCCTTTTCGGACTTGCCTTTTCGCCGCGGGGATGGGACGATCCGGCCCTGTGCCGCTTTCTTCCGAGCGCTCCAAACGGGCCGCCATCGGGAGGCGCGGCTTCCGCCACCGCCCCTTGAGAGGTAGAACGCGCCATGCAAGAGATCGTCCGAGGCCGGGCGTTCGTCCTGGGAGACGACGTCGACACCGACCAGATTGTTCCCGCCTGTCACCTGGTCTACAGTCTGACCGATCCGACCGAGAAGCGCCTGTACGGCAAGTACGCTCTGAGCGGGGTCCCGATGGACCAATCGGGTCTTCCCCAGGGTGGGATTCCGTTCGTCCATGAAGGGTCCGATACGTCGGAGTACTCGATCGTTGTCGGCGGCAAGAACTTCGGGTGCGGCTCTTCGCGCGAGCACGCGCCGTTCGCCCTGAGGCAGGCCGGCGTCGAGGCGGTCGTGGCCGAGTTCTACGCCCGGATCTTCTTCCGCAACTCGGTCAACGGCGGGTATTTGATTCCCTACGAGACGCCGCAACGCCTGGTCGAGCGGATCAAGACCGGCGATGAAGTGGAAATCTCGATGGCCGAGAACTCGCTGCTCAACCTGACCACCGGCGAATCGTTCGCCCTGCGCCCGCTGGGCGACATTCGCCCGATCCTCGAGGCGGGCGACGTCTTCGCCTACGCCCGCCAACAGAACATGATCAAGTAGGCGCCCGCGATCAGTAGATCTTGGACCGCATCAGGACATACACGGCAGTCACATAGACCGTGCCGTCGCCCGGGTTCATCTCGATCTTCAGGTTGAACGATTGCATCGGGTTGACTCGGACGAGCTGCATCTCCTCGGTCGAGAGTTTCCGTTCGATCTGGAACCACCTTCCGGGTTGGTCGATCGTCTCGTCGATCGTCGGCGTCGAGTAGTAGTGCGGGACCCCTTGGTCGTCCACATAGTAGACGAACTCTTCCGATCCTCCCGGCGCGTTGCCGTTGGTCATGAGCCACATCTTCACGGTCGGTTTCCTGGCGGCGAACCCGTTCGCGCCGATGCAGCATCCGATTCCCTCGATCAAGTCGCCGTTGTGGAAATACGGAGGCGAGCAATAGAACGTCACGGGACTCGCGGTTCCACAGACCCAGGACTTGCGGTCCGAAGTCAAACGGCGCACGTTGGAGACGCTCGCGAGGTCCACGAACCGAGGAAGCGACTTGCGCGCCACGAAATTCCCTTCGGTCAGGACGCTTTTGTCGACCCCCACTTCTCCCATGATGTCGACCGCGCCGTTCACTTCGAAGACGGAAGCATGGGTGCAGTCCTTGGCGTTTCGGAAATGCTCGACGTCGCCGACCATCAGGTGGCTTCGGACTTCGAACCGATCCCGGCTGTCGCTCGGGGCGAACCGAGCCAGGGTCGCCAGGTCGACCGGCGCGTCCCCGGCGTTGTAGAGCGCGGCGATTTCGTCCGTTGTCACGGCGAACGGGAAGAATCGGAAGTCGGCCATCTGGCCGTCGGCGAACGAACCGGACGAGCGGTCGCGGTCGCAGCCCAAATAGAGCCGGACGCCCGGACCTTCTCGGAAGTTGCCGACCAGCGGGTCGGAGTTGTGGTCGTTTTCCTCGGTCCAGGTGGGACACGAGGCGGTGACCCGGACGTTGTCGCACCAGGTCTCGATCCGGTTTCCGATCCGTCGAAGGATATAGTGATGCCACGCGGGGCCTCCCGTTTCCTCCAGGGACCAGAACTGGCGCTCGGGGGGAGAGGTCGGCGTGTTCCAGGCCGGGCGGAAGAAGTTGACGGTGGCGGTCCAGGTCGCGGCGGCGGGATCGTGCGATTGCGTCACGGTGATCCCTCCGCAGATCGGCATCGTTTTTCCGGCGGGGGTGTGCACGAAAGCCTCGTGACAGGTCAACGCCGTTCTCTCCGTCGCGTCGGGCGCTTGGTTTCGGAACCAGAAAGAGAAGGTGAAGTTCTTGGCCAAAGCGAGGGCCATGATCAAGTACGAGTACTTGTAGCCCGGCGACCAGGGCGGGTTGTTCCAACTCGAGGCATCGAGCATCCCGCAGTCCAGGAAACAGCCCTGGTTCAGGCGGAACGACCGCGAAACGTTGGCCGGCGGAGAGTCGCTAGCCGGACCGAAAACGGTCTGGCGCTCGACCGGGTTCCCGGCGGGGTCTTTCAGGGCCAAGTCTCCGAAGTTCTTCTCGTCGCCTCCCGGATCCGTTTCGAAATTGCGCAGAAACGTCCGGGCGTCGCTCGGATCGTCGAGTTTGAAGCGTATCATTTCCGCGTAAGACATGACGGCGTTCTCCTTTCGTCGGGGGGTGCATCGAATGGGGAAGGCGCGCAAGCGCGTACAAAACAAACGCGGTTCTAACTCGACACCATTTTAATTCATGTGCCGAGACGGTGTCAACGCTTTCGGGGGGGTGGAGCGGCGGAACCTGGGAAAAAAACCCTCGACCCGGTGGAACTTTTGCGGTTTCCTGGTTTCAAGATACTCAGAGAGACGTACGCATCCCGCCCGAGGCGCGCCAGGGGGTTATCGCCATGAAATCCGTTCTTCGCCAGGAACTAGTCCGTCGCCGCGTCGGCCGTCGAGGCCGTATTGCGGTTTGGGGACCGATCTTCATCGTCTGTTTCGGTGTTCTGTTGTGTTCGACCTTCGTTTCGACGGCGCAGCCCGAGAAGTCGGAAGCGGACCGCCGGGCTACGGCCCAGAGACTAACGAAGGACGGGAACGATAAGGAGGCGTTCGACGTCTACGAGTCGCTCGTCCTCGATCCGGCTTCCGAACCGACCCGGGTGGGAGAGGATCTCTCCCAGGCCTACCATTGTCTCCGCCAGCTGAACCGGGTGAACGAAACGGACGCCCTGATCGAGAAGGCCGTCGTCGTCCACTCGGGGAACTGGCGCTTTCTTCACCAAACGGCGAATCTCCTCGCGTTCTCGATCCAACACGACGGCTATCTCATCGCCGGGGAGTTCGAGCGCGGCCAGCATCGCGGCGGCGGGGAATGGGTCGGCTGCTTCGAGCGCGACCGCGTTCGCGCGCTCCAGCTCATGGTCCAGGCGATGAATCCGACCGAGGCGACGGAGGCGGACGCCGGCAGTCGCCGGATTCCGGGTAACGAGGCTCAGTTCTATTACGACCTGGCGCGGATTCTGGGCATGGGACGGTCCGGCAACCTCGACGCCTGGCGGCTCCAGACACTGACCGACTTCTCCGAGTTGCCCGATTACGAGAAAGGATACCAAGGCTACTACTGGAGGGGACGCGGCGGATCGAGTCGCGGCGCCCCGGTGGACGAGGAGGGCAATCCCGTCTATCACCTTCTTCCCGAATCGTGGGAATCGGCCAAGACGGACGGCGAACGTTGGCGCTGGGCGCTGGTCGAGGCCGCGGAAGTAGGCGGGGAGCACTGGACCTACGTCATCCGGAACGAGTTCGCGAATTTCCTCCGCGACCAGTTCGGCGTCCAGACCATGGCGAGTTACGGCGCCCTGTGGGGGAGGGGAGAGACCGAAAGCGGCGACGCCCAGGCCGGGAGCAGCCCTTGGGAGGTGAGCACGCTCGCCGACAACGAGACGATGGCCCGCCTGGCGACCGGCGTCAAGCGGTGGGAACTCCCCGACGAGTTGAACTTTGTCGGAATCTACACCGACCTGACCCGGGCGTCCGAGCCCCACTTCCGCCGCCAGGCTTTCGAAGCCCTCGCCGGGGTCTACGAGAATCGCCGACAGTACGAGAAGGCCGCCGAGGCCTGGCGAGAGGTCATCGCGCTATACGATGAAGCGGGCGACAAGAACGGCGTGGAAAGAAGCCGGAATCGCCTCGATCAAATCGTCGAGAACTGGGGGCAGTTCGAGCCCGTCACGACTTTCCCCGCGGGCGAGGCGGCGACGGTCGATTTCCGGTTCCGCAACGGGGACAGAGTCGAGTTCGAGGCCCGCGCGATCAAGGTGGCGGAGCTCCTGGCCGACGTGAAGGACCTGATCAAGTCGCGCCCCAACAAGCTCGAGTGGGAGCAGATCAACATCAACGACATCGGTCGGCGCCTCGTGTGGAACGAGGAGAAGAAGTACGTCGGAGACAAGATCGCCTCGTGGTCGCTCGACCTCGATCCGCTGCCGCGCCATTTCGATCGGCGCATCACGGTCTCGACCCCGCTCGACGAGCCGGGCGCCTACCTGGTGACCGCGCGCATGGCGGACGGCAACACGAGCCGGATCGTTCTTTGGCTCGACGACACGGCGATCGTCAAGAAACCACTGGCCGAGAACCGACTTCTCGTCTACGTCGCCGACTCGCGCGCCGGGAAACCGCTGACCAAGGCCAACGTCGAGTTCTTCGGCTATTGGCACAAACACATCGAACGCCATCGTTACGAGACCGAGATCAAGCATTTCGCCGAGTTCACCGACGAAGACGGCAAGATCGTCCTCGGTCGCGACCGTCTCCCCGACAACCACAACTGGCTCATCACGGCGACGACCCCCGAGGGGCGCTATTCCTACCTCGGATTCACGGGCGTCTGGTTCCCCCACTACCACGACCAGGAGTACAACGAGACCAAGGTCTTCGGGATCGCCGACCGTCCCGTGTATCGTCCCGATCAGAAGGTCCAGTTCAAGGTCTGGGTCCGCCACGCCAAGTACGACCGCGACGAGGCGTCCGATTTCGCCAACCAGACGTTCGCGTTGATTATCCACAATCCCAAGGGGGACAAGGTCCTCGAAGAGACGTTCGCCGCCGACGCCTACGGCGGCTTCGACGGAGAATACTCCCTTCCCGCCGACGCGACCCTCGGAATGTACTCGATCCAGGTAAACGACCAGTGGGCGCCCGTGACGTTCCGAGTCGAGGAGTACAAGAAACCCGAGTTCGAAGTCACCGTCAAAGCGCCCACCGAACCGGTGATGCTGGGCGAGAAGATCCCGGTCAAGATCGAGGCGAAATACTACTTCGGCGCGCCCGTGACCAAGGCGAAGGTCAAGTACACCGTGAACCGGACGAACTACGACGCCCAGTGGTATCCCATCGGCCTATGGGACTGGTTCTACGGCCCCGGCTACTGGTGGTTCGGGTACGACTATGTCTGGTATCCGGGCTGGGCGATGTGGCACAGCTGCATTCGGCCGATGCCCTGGTGGTGGCAGCAACCCTCGGGTCCGCCCGAAGTCGTGGCGGAGAACGAGGTCGAGATCGGCGCAGACGGGACGGTCGAGTTCGAAATCGACACGTCGTTCGCCAAGGCCGTCCACGGCGACGTGGACCATCGTTACGCCGTCTCGGTCGAAGTCGTCGATATGTCGCGCCGCACCATCACCGGGTCGGGCCAGATCCTCGTCGCCCGCAAGCCGTTCAAGGTCTACGCCTGGACCGATCGCGGCCACTACCGGACCGGCGACACGATCCACGCGAGTTTCGACGCGCGCACGCTCGACGGCAAGGGGGTGAAGGGGAAGGGGAGGTTGACCCTCTATCGCGTGACCTACGACAAGGAGATGAAGCCGCGCGAAAAGAAGGTGCGCGACTGGAAACTCGACACGAGCGACGAAGGCCGCGCCCGGATTCAACTCACGGCGTCCGACGTCGGCCAGTACCGTCTATCGTACAACGTGACCGACTCGAAGAAACACGCGATCGAGGGCGGCTACCTCTTCACGGTCTCGGGCCCCGACTTCGACGGGAGCGACTTCCGGTTCAACGCCCTCGAGCTGATTCCCGACCGGCGCGAATACAAACCGGGCGACAAGGTTCGCCTCATGGTCAACACGAACCGCAAAGGGGCGACGGTTCTCTTGTTCGTGAGGCCCGCGAACGGGGTCTATCTCGAACCTCGGGTCCTCGACATGAAGGGCAAGAGCGCGGTCCAGGAGATCGAGGTGACGAAAAAGGATATGCCCAACTTCTACGTCGAGGCGGTGACCGTGTTCGACGGCCAGGTTTACACCGAGGCGCGCGAGATCGTCGTCCCGCCCGAAAGCCGCGTTCTCGACATGGAGGTTCTTCCCTCGAAGACCGAGTACAGGCCGGGCGAGAAGGCGACCGTCAAAGTGAAACTCACGGGTTCCGACGGCGAGCCGTTTGTCGGCTCGACCGTGATGACGGTGTACGACAAGGCGGTCGAATACATCTCGGGCGGGTCGAACGTCGCCGACATCCGCGAGTTCTTCTGGAAGTGGCGTCGCCGCCACCAGAGCCAGACCGAGAACAACCTGGCGCGCCGGTTCGGCAATCTTCTCCGGAAGAAGGAGACGGCCATGCGCCAGATCGGGGTCTTCGGGCGACTCGTCGTCGACGACATGGACGTGAGCGACCTGGTGGAAGGCGAGGAGGCGCATTTCGTCGGCACCAGGAGTCTGGACGATTTCAAGACGAAGAGTGCAGGCTTCGCCATGGGGGGCGACGTGTTGATGGCGCGGGAATTGATGCCTGCGCCCTCGTCGCCCGCCGCGATGGATGTCAAGGAAGAGATCGCTCTGGAACACGTCTCCGCCTCCGAGGCGCACGCGGGACCGGGCGCCGAAGTCGAGCCGACGGTTCGCACCGAGTTCGCCGACACGGCGTTCTGGATCGCGCGACTCGAGACCGATCCCAACGGGGAGGCCGAGGTCTCGTTCGACATGCCCGAGAACCTGACCGGGTGGAAGATCCGGACGTGGGCGATGGGACACGGGACGAAGGTGGGTCAGGCCGAGGCCGAAGTCGTGACCAAGAAGAACCTTCTTCTGCGTCTCCAGGCGCCGCGATTCTTCGTCGAGAAGGACGAGGTCGTCCTCTCGGCCAACGTCCACAACTATCTGAAGAACGCGAAAGACGTTCGCGCCGTTCTTGAACTCGACGGCGAATGCCTCGAACCGATGGACGGGACCGAGCGCACCGTCGAGATCGGGCCGAACGGCGAGGAGCGGGTCGATTGGCGGGTCCGGGTCGTCGCCGAGGGCGAGGCGGTGGTCCGGATGAAGGCGCTGACCGACGAAGAGTCCGACGCGATGGAGATGCGCTTCCCCGCGTACGTCCACGGCATGGACAAGATGGTTTCGTTCAGCCGCCACATCCCGCCCGACAAGGAATCGGCGGAATTCGTCATCGACGTGCCCGAGGACCGGCGCGTCGAGACGGGGCGGCTCGAAGTGCGCTACTCCCCGACCCTGGCGGGCGCGATGGTCGACGCGTTGCCCTATCTCGTCTCCTACCCCTACGGTTGCACCGAGCAGACCTTGAGCCGATTCCTCCCGGCGGTCGTCACTCAGAAGGTGCTGCTCGACATGGGAGTGGACCTCGAGGACGTCAAGACCAAGATCGCCAACCTCAACGCGCAGGAAATCGGCGACGACGTCGAACGCGCGAAACAGTGGAAGCGCTACGGTCTCCGCGGTCACGGTCCCGACCGGAACCCCGTCTTCGACCAGAAGGAGGTCGAGCGGATGGTGAAAGAGGGGGTCGAGGCGCTGACCGAGATGCAGCTCTCGGACGGCGGCTGGGGTTGGTTCTCGGGGTACGGCGAGCGGTCGTGGCCCCACACGACGGCCTACGTCGTCCACGGTCTCCAGATCGCCGCGCAGAACGACGTGGCGCTCGTCCCGGGCGTCCTGGATCGCGGTGTCGAGTGGCTCAAGCGGTATCAGGCCGAGGAACTCCGGAAACTCAAGAACTGGGAGAAAGACAAAGGCGAGACCAAGCCGTACAAACAGCACGCCGACAATCTCGACGCGTTCGTCTATATGGTCCTGGTCGACGCGGGCGCGCCCAACGACGAAATGCGCGAACGCATCTATCGCGACCGCAACGAGCTCGCCGTCTATGCCAAGGCGATGTTCGGCATCGCGATGCATCGGCAGAACCGCGCCGAGGAACGCGACATGATCGTTCGAAACATCGAACAGTTCCTGGTGCGCGACGACGAGAACCAGACCGCCTACCTCAACCTCGGCAACGGCGGGTACTGGTGGTACTGGTACGGGAGCGAGTACGAGGCGCAGGGCTACTATCTCAAACTCCTGGCCGTGACGGGTCAGACCACCGATTGGCGAGCGCCGTACCTCGTCAAGTACCTTCTCAACAACCGCAAGCACGCGACCTACTGGAATTCGACCCGCGACACGGCGGTCGTCGTCGAGGCGTTCGCCGACTATCTACGCGTGAGCGGCGAGGACAAGCCCGACATGACCGTCGAGGTCCTTGTGGACGGAAAGAAGCGAAAGGAAGTCCGCATCACGCCCGAGGAACTCTTCACGTTCGACAACCGGTTCCTCCTCGTCGGCAACGAGGTCGAGACCGGCCGGCACACGATCGAACTCCGAAAGAAGGGGACGGGGCCGCTCTACGCGTGCGCCTACCTGAACTACTTCAGTCTCGAGGACTTCATCACGAGCGCGGGTCTCGAAGTGAAGGTTCAGCGCAACGTCTACAAACTCACCCGCGCCGACAAGACCGTGAAGGTCGCCGGTTCGCGCGGCCAGGCGGTCGACCAGCGCGTCGAGAAGTACGACCGGACCCTTCTCGCGACCGACGACGTTCTCAAGAGCGGCGATCTGGTCGAGATCGAACTCGTGATCGAGAGCAAGAACGACTACGAGTATCTCGTGTTCGAAGACATGAAGGCCGCCGGGTTCGAACCCGTGGACGTGCGCAGCGGCTACACGGGCAACGCCATGGGCGCTTACGTCGAGTTCCGCGACAACCGCGTCGCGTTCCTCGTCCGGAGTCTCGCGCGCGGCCGCCACAGCGTCGCGTACCGCACGCGGGCCGAGATCCCGGGTCGCTACAGCGCTCTGCCCGCGAAGGGATGGGCGATGTACGCGCCCGAGCTCCGCGCCAACAGCGACGAGATCCAGTTGCGGATCGAGGATTGAGGTCCAAGGGACGACCTCCTATCATCCGGGGCGGGTCGAAAGACCCGCCCCCTTCTTCTTTTTGTCTTGCATGTCCGCGCCAGAACTCCGAAACTCGAAGAGTGTCTAACTTAACGGATGGGAGCGTTCTATGTCGGACCACCCCCACGGTTACCTCTGTCTCGTTCTGCACGCCCACTTGCCTTTTGTCCGGCACCCCGAACACGAGGACTTTCTCGAAGAACACTGGCTCTACGAAGCGATTACCGAAACCTATATCCCGCTCGTCTGGATGATGGAGCGCCTCGTCGACGAAGGCGTCCACTTCCGTCTGACCATGACGATCACGCCTCCGCTCGCGGCGATGCTGCGCGACCCGCTCCTCCAGGAGCGGTACCTCGGCCACATCGACAAGCTGATCGAGCTGGCCGAGAAGGAGGTGGACCGCACGCGCCGCCGGCAATCCGAGGTCCACGACGCGGCGTGCATGTACCGCGACAAGTTCTATCGGGCCCGCGCCATCTTCCAGGACCACTACGGCTGCGATCTGATCCGGGCGTTTCGCAACTTCCAGGACTACGGCGTCCTCGAGATCGCGACGTGCAGCGCGACGCACGGCTTCCTCCCGTTGATGCAGGACCACCCGCAGGCCGTCCGCGCCCAGGTCGCCGTCGGGTGCCAGGTCTATCGCGAGCACTTCGGACGCGATCCGCGCGGCATCTGGAACGCCGAGTGCGGCTACTATCCGGGTCTCGACCGGTTCCTCGAGGAACAGGGGATCTGGTATTTCTTCGTCGATTATCACGGCATCATGTTCTCCGACCCGAGGCCGTATTATGGGGTCCACGCTCCCATCTACTGTCCGACGGGCGTCGCGGCGTTTGCGCGCGACCTCGAATCGTCCAAGTCGGTTTGGAGCGCCGAAGAGGGCTATCCCGGCGATTTCGACTATCGCGAGTTCTATCGCGACATCGGCTACGACCTCGATTTCGACTACGTCCGGCCCTACATCCACGACAGCGGACTGCGGATCAGCACCGGCATCAAGTACTATCGCATCACGGGGCGTCCGTGCGATCTAGCTCACAAACAACCGTACAATCCCGGATGGGCCATGGAGCGCGTCCACACCCACGCGGGGAACTTCATGTTCAACCGCGAGCGCCAGATCGAGTGGCTCGCGCCCGGGATGGACCGGCCGCCGCTGATCGTCTCGCCCTACGACGCCGAGCTCTTCGGCCATTGGTGGTACGAAGGTCCCGATTGGCTCTACTCGCTCCTTCGAAAGATCCACTACGATTCCCCGACCATCGAAACGATCACGCCGTCGGAGTACCTGCAACGCCACCCGATCAACCAGATGGCGACGCCGAGTCTCTCGTCCTGGGGACACAAGGGGTACTGCGAGGTCTGGCTCGAAGGCAGCAACGACTGGGTCTATCGCCATCTCCACAAGGCGACCGAACGGATGACCGATCTCGCCAACAAGAACCGCCACGAGACCGACCCGATTCGCATCCGGATGCTCAACCAGGCGGCGCGCGAGGTTCTTCTCGCCCAAAGCAGCGACTGGGCCTTCATCATGAAGACCCAGACCATGGTGCAGTACGCCGTCGAGCGCACGCGCGACCACTTGCTCAACTTCCGCGATCTGTGGCGGATGCTCGAGGACGGCACGTCGAACGCGGACTACCTGTCGAGCTTGGAAGGGCGCAACAACATTTTCCCCAACATCGACTACCGGGTGTACTGTTCCTGATCGCTCGGCGCCACCCGCTGTTTCAGGAAGAACGCCTTGGATGTTCCTCTTCGCCACCGCCGACTTCACGTCGGCGGAGCGATGGTTTTGCCCCAGCCACGCGATTTTCCTCATCCCCCCCGCCCCTTCTTGGCGGTTGACGGCCTAGGGCCGTCAACCGCCAAGAAGGGGCGGGGGCAAAGGGATCTCACCACGGCTCTGGAGCATAATCGCCGTTCCACCGGCATAAAGCCGGCGGAGACGTCCTTCTTCGGGAGACGTTCTTCTTCGGGAGAGGTCCCCTTCGAAGGCGAGGTTGACTCTCCTGAAATTGCGGGTTGGACCTCTTGACCGCCGGCGGCGAGAATAGCGCTTGCGCTAGTCTGCACGATTAGTGCATACATGGATGTATGAGGACCACACTCAACATAGACGATCGCATTCTTCGTCGCGCCGCCGAAATGACGGGAGTGAAGGAAAAGACTTCTCTTGTGCGCATGGGACTCGAAGCGCTTGTCGCGTTGGAGAGCGCCAAGCGCCTCGCCGCTCTCGGCGGCACGGAGAAGCGTCTTGGCCCGGTCGTTCGTCGCCGGCCCTAGAGGGCGACATGTTCCTGGTCGATACCTCGGTCTGGATCGATCATTTTCGGCGACGGCTGCCGCCGCTCGTCGATCTCCTTGTCTCTGGGCAAGTGGCCACGCATCCGTTCGTGATCGGCGAGCTGGCGTGTGAGAACCTCGCGAACCGCGAGGAGATTCTTCGTCTTCTCGCGGCGCTGCCGTCGGTGACAGCCGCGTCGCATGAGGAAGCCCTGGAACTCGTCGAGCGGCATGCGCTGGCCGGGTCCGGGATCGGTTGGATCGACGCACACCTCCTGGCGTCCGCACTCGTCGGCGGCGTTTCTCTTTGGACCGACGATACCGATCTGAAGACCGTGGCCGCCCGGCTCGGCGTCGCCGCGCTCGCGTAAGGGGGAGATCGTGAAACCCGCCACGTGGATCGCAGTCGCCTTCCTTGCGCTTGTCTCGGTCCTCCAATCGGTCCGCTTCATCCTGCGAATCGAGGTGATCGCGGGAGGCCGAACCGTTCCGGTCTGGTTGAGCGCCGTAGCGAGCGCCTTCACCGGGGCCCTGGCCTGCGCGCTGTGGTGGGAGAGCCGACGAAAGTGACGCGCACTTATGTCGGGGTGGGATGACCTATACAGTCTGGATGCTTGACGGCGAGGTGCTGGCGTCGTTCGTGCCGAGAACGCGTTGGATTCCCAAGGACGATCCCGATCGCGACATGATCGAGGACAACACGTTTCGATCCTATGGCCCGGAAGAATCGGTTCATCATATGGTGGACGAAGAGGAGCTCAGGGATCTCTTCGCGGCATTCGCCGTTCGGTCGATCGCGCTCGAAGAGGAACGATTCGAGATCTGCAACTCGCTCGAATTCTTCTTGCGCGCAAGCAGACCTGAACAGAGGGAATCCGAGTCGGAGGGCTGACGCCATGCCTCGGAAACGCCTGGTCGTCTCGGGAAGAGTCCAGGGAGTCGGGTTCCGGTTCTTCACACTGGAAGAGGCCGAACGGCTCGGTGTCGCCGGGTGGGTGCGCAATCGCTCCGACGGCGCGGTCGAGATCGAGGCCCAGGCGCCCGAGCCGACGCTCGACGCGTTCGTCCGCGTGATCGGGGAAGGCCCCGCTTTCGGGCGCGTCCGGTCTATCGAGTCGACCGATCTTCACGAGGTGGAGGGCGACAGCGAGTTCCGAATCCGATTCTGACGGCTGGACCTCCGCGCCCCGGGATTTAGGGGGCGGAGCGTCGACGTCCCTCACTCCGCGGCGCGCGGCACGCGAGATATCTCCAACCTCTTCGAATCCAGATCGCGATTTCGCCCGCTTCGCGGAGAAAAGGGTTGCCTCGCCGGACCCGCAAGAGCGAGAATTCAATTCGTAGACAACGCTTGAAGGATACGGGTCGATTGGCAGGAGGAACCGGATCGCCTCGGCGTACTCCGCACCTGATCAGCGGGCGATTCCTGCCGGTTTTGCGAAGCGGCTTGGACGTGAGGTCGTCGGCACATGCCTATCGATTACAGGATCGACCACGATCGGCGCTTGGTGATCGCGTCCGCCCGCGGCGTCATGACCCGCGAAGACGCCTTCGAATACCAACGCGAGGCATGGTCGCGTCCCGACGTCGTCGGATATGACGAACTCCTGGACATGTCCACCGTGTCGGGAACGGAATTGAAATCTCCGGAAGAAATGCGGGATCTCGCCGTTCTCGCGGCGAGCACCGACGTTCCCGGTCGGCGAACGAGACTCGCGATCGTGGTGGGCAAGCCCCTCCACTACGGCCTAAGTCGGATGTACCAAGCGTACCGAGAGACCGCCCCGAGCGGCATGAAGGAGGTCGGGGTGTTCCATTCCCGCGAAGAGGCGCTACAGTGGTTGGGAAGGAACGTCCAGACGACTGCCCCTGAAGAGGACGGCCCTCCGAATGCTCCGCTTTCTCCCTCGTAGTCACTCGGCGCTTGCGGCATGTGCCCGGGTTCGCGCCTCGGAAGCGCGGAAGGGTTGGGACGTGCGGTCGTAGCAGTACGCGAGCATCTCCCACGCGTCGGCGTCTTTAGGCTCGAGATCCAGATAGTCGCGCAGCACGCCCGCCGCCTCCATCCACGACTCGAATCGCAACAGCGTGTTGGCGTAGCGAAGCGCCCCGACCGGGTTCATCGGCCGCGCGCGATAGGCCCGGCCGTAGAATCTCGCCGCTTCCTTCCAGTCCTTCCTCTTCTCCGCAAGCGCGCCCAGACGCACCAGCGCGGCGCTCAAGTTCGGATTGATGCGCAAGGCGCGGAGATAGTCGGCCCGCGCCGCGGCGTCCGCGCCCGTCTGTTCGCGAAGCTGTCCCCGGCGATAGATCATCGTTTGGGAGTCGGGAACGGTTTTCAAGAACTTCTCGACCTCGACGAGGGCGTTCTGCGGCTCGCCCCTGCGACCATAGAGAAAGCTCAGATTGGTCTCGACCATGAGCGACGCCTCGGGTTCGGCGGCGCGACGTTCGAGCTCGCGGAGTCCTTCGGCCCGCTCCTGAGGCGTGCTCCAGCGGTTCGCCAGAGCGGCGTCGGTCTTGAGCGGATGGATGCGGCGGAAGGCGCGCTCGGCAACGATCTTCCGGTGCGCCGGGATGTCGCGAACGAAAAGGGCGCACTTGTCGTCCCAGTACACGAGGACCCACTCCGGGGCTTCCACGAGCGCGTCGATCGCGCAATGCCCTTCGCTCAACGGCATGTCGGCGAGGACGACATTGATCCCGAGCACGTCGAGCGCGTTCTGCCAACCCGGTGCGGCACGGTAGATGTCGGCGTACGTCCGGGTGATATCGGCGCCGTAGACGTCGGCCCGGCCGTCGATGAAGATCCGGTATTGGGGATAGAGGCGGTAGATCAGGTACCCACCGAAGTTGTAGCCGTTGAAAATGCGCGGCTGGAGACCGTACTCCAAGACGAGGTCCGCCGCGCGGCGCGGAAAGACCAGCGTGTTGTAGCCCAGGCCCACGCGAAAGACCGACGAGGAGAACATCGCCGGCAACACCGCCCATGCCGCCAGGCCGACGAGGAACGCCCACTCTACACACCGCCTGACGAGTCCACCCCGGGACAGGAAGCGGTCGAGCCGCGCCCAAGCGCTGAACCACTCGGCCGCAACCGGGGTCAGGACAAAGAAGAAGAGACTCATGTGCCGTCGGCTCGACAGCGCCATCAGCGTGAAGACGACCAGCGACAACATGTCGGCCACGCGCGCCCGTCGTCCGATCGTCATCGCCCGCATCCCGAGGACGAGGGCCAGGACGTAGAACAAGGCGCTGTCGCTCCCCAAGACCGAGGGGTTCCATTCGAGAATGAGGTTCATGAAGATGTCGTGCTGGACGAGCTTGAAGGGAAAGAGAAGGATGCGCCATCCGTAGGGGTTGCACAGGACCGCCGCGAACGTGAGGACGCCGCAGAGAAACGCGTCGCGAGCGCGGCAATCCCACACGAGCGCGGGCGAGCCATCGCGGCGATCGTTCTCCTCCGACGGAACGGGAAAAAACCGGTTGCGGAGATTGTCCGCGATCTGTCCGGCGAACGCGATAGCGAGAAGAATGCACCCGGCCGTGAAACCCGCGTGCATGTTCACCCAGAGAAGCATGAAGGCAGGAGGGACCCACAGCCATCGCCGCGCGCCCGACCGCAGACGTTCGAGCGCGAGGCCGAAGAGCGCCAAGCCGAGGGGGGTGACGATATAGGGGCGCGGCTCGTTGAAAACCCAGATGCCCACGGCGGCGTAGAGCGTCAGCGCGGCGGCGAGGAGAGGCGGCGCGCGCCGGAGAAGACAGAGTCGATAGAGAAGGAACAACGCGAGGGTCAGGATCGCGGCGCGGGCGATGCCCACCGCGGCGAGACCGCCCGCCCGAGAGGCGAGATACGTGAAGACCTGGAAGAGCCATTCGTGATCGTCCCACGAACGCCCCTGAGCGGAAAACGAGAAGGGATCGGTCCTCGGGATCGTGCGGTTCTCGAGAATCCATTGCCCCGTGCGGAGATGCAGAAACACGTCGTGGTCGTTGACGATCGTGAGACGCGAGACGAAGACCAGAGCGACGGCCAGAGCGAGAAACACGGCGCGAATCGCCCATTCCGCACGCGTGTCCGCGCATCCGGCGACGGGCGGGGCCGGTTCGGAGCGAGGAGGTTTGTGCGTCCGGCGACGGGTCATGGCCGCGAGTCAACCTTTAGCCATCTCGTACGCGCCGAGGGTGCCTCGGGCGGTCGCCCGCCACGAGAAGGCGGCGGCGCGCTCGGGTCCGCGGCTCCGGAGTTCGGCGCGTCGGGTTTCGGACAGGAGGATCGTCTGCATCGACTCGGCCACGCGGTGCGGGTCGCGCGCGTCGACGTAGGCCGCCGCGTCGCCTCCCGTTTCGCGCAGTCCTTCGATGTCGGAGGCGAGAACGGGCGCGGCGCAGGCCATCGCTTCGAGAACGGGCAGGCCGAATCCTTCGTAGTGCGACGGGGCGACGACGAGCATGGCCTGGCTGTAGATGGCGGGCAGATCTTCGTCGGGAACGTAGCCGAGGAAGGCCACGTCGTTGAAGAGTCCCAATTCGACGACGAGACGGTGAATCTCCTCGGTCTGGAATCCCTCGGCGCCGACGCAGACGAGAGGAGGCGGGTCCTTCAGAATCTCGCGTAGCGCGGCCATGGCGCGGAGCATTCCCTCGATGTTCTTGCGCGGCTCGAGCGTCGCGACGGTCAGGATGAAATTGAACGGCAGGTTCCACCGTCGCCGCACCGCGTCGCGTCGTTCCTCGTCGAGGATGGGTCGGAACAGAGCGTGGTCCACGCCGAGCGGCACGACGCGCGCGCGGCCCGGATCGAGGTCGAGGAGTTCGAGGGCCTCGCGGCGCGTAAACTCGGAATCGCAAATCACGACCGAGGCGGTACGGATCTTCCGGGGCACCGTGCGGTGCATGTACTGCCCTCCCAAAGCGTGACATTGCTCGGGGTGGCGCATGAAGTGGCAGTCGTGAAGCGTGACCACCAGAGGCACGCGGCGACGGGGCGGGACGATCGTCGCGGGAGCGTGGAAGACGTCGCACTTGCCCACGAGCGATTCGATCCTGGGCCAACCCAGGTATTGCCACGCGCGATGGAGCCCGGGCCCGGGAACTCGCCACCGACGCGCCGAGACGTTCGGCCCGCGACACAGACGGTTCAAGTCGTCGAAGGGACGACGAAACGAGTTGGCGAACAGCGTGTAGTCGTTGACCGCGTCGAGATCGAGCAAGGCGCGCACGAGGTGGCGGGTGTAGTTCCCCACACCCGTGCGAGGAGGAAGAAGCGAAGAAACGTCGATGGCGATTCGCATGAAACGCTCCGGAGATCGTCCCGCGCAAGCGGTCCGAGCGCGTCGGCGCGGCGCCGACGACCGCGCATGTTCCTATCGGTTCGGCGCGGGACCGATTTGATCGAGCAAGGTCTTCAATTCCGCATCCTGGGGGAAGACGGGTATTGTCTGTTCGAGAAGGGCCCGCGCCTGGTCGGTTTTGCCTTGCGCGGCGTAGGCGTGCGCAAGCGCCCCGACCACCTTCGCGTCGGCCTGGCCGCTCCTGAGAATCGCTTCGAGAACCGTTTCGGCCCCGGCAAAATCGTTCCGGCTGAAAAGCGTCTCCGCCAGGTTCATGCGCAAGTTGACCAAAACGAACGGATGCATGGCGCGCTCGACATCGGTCCGCGGTTTCCAGTCCAGGTAGTACGCTTCGCCTCGGCGCAGGATGTCGATCGCCTCGTCCAGTCGGTCGGTCTTCTTGTAGTAGGAGGCGAACATCCCGAAATCGATGTACCGGATACGGAATGGAGCCACATAGTAGGCTCCCAGCGCCCAGACGAGCGCGGCCACGGCGCCCAGCGCGATCAGGGCGGGGCCGAGCCGCCGGTTTCGCACCCATTCCCACAGGCGGCAGACCGTGAGCGCCGAGAACCCGGCCAGAGGGAGGAGGACGGGAAGCCGATAGCGCCCGACGACAAAGACCAGTACGATGGAGGCCCAGTAGAGAACGATGAAAGCATAAAGCAAGAAGAGATCGCGCCATCGCCGCGCGGCCAACGCAAGCCCGACGAGTCCGAGAGGCGCGAGGATCGCGAATCCGAACGGATTCCATTTCATCGCGGGACTGAACCAACGATACAGTTCGTACGAGAAGTTGTCGGGCGGGTCGAAGGCGCCCCAGAACATGTAGGCCTTGCGCGCCATGAGTTTCAACCAGGTTGCGGGGCGATTCAGTATCTCGCTCCGGAGCCGCGTCTTCGGCAGGTTGTCGCGTTCTCGGTCGATCCGCGCGATCTCGGCTCGCAACGCTCCGGCCTGGGCGCCATCGTTCGGCGATTCGATCTCGCGGAGTTGCTTCCTGATCGAATCGGCCCGGGCGCGGAGCTTCTTTTGCTCGTCTTGGAGAGCGAAGAAGGACGGAGGATATTCGAACGTCCCGCTGGCGTCGTGGGCGTTCCCAATGTAGAGGAGGTTCGGGCCGTTGCTCGTGACGAGAACCCACTTCCCTCCTATCAAGCGGTTATGCAGCGTCGTCGGAACGAGGGGCAGAACGACGCCCGCCATGAACAGGCCGAAGACGAGCGTTTTCTTGCGCCAGGTCCACGACCGGAAGCACATCGACACCCAGAAGGCCACGGCGCCGACGCAGAGGAGCGAGCTCGCCCTCTGCACGATCATCAGACCGAAGCAGAGTCCCATGACGGGCCAGAGCCGCATCCGATCCGGGCGGCGGTGCGTCAGTCCCATCGTCCACAGCGAGGCCGACACGGCGATGAAGGTGATCGCTTCGGGCAGCAGCGTGCTTTCGTAGAACAAGACTCCCGGACAGAACGCGACGAAGAGAGCGCCGAGCATGGCGACGCGTCCAGAGAACCATTGCGACGCGCCGAGGAAGACGCCCAGACTCGCCAACACGCCTAGCAGGAACTGGGCGAGATGCGCGACGCCGTAGCGATGGCCGAAAGCGCCGTAGACGAGGGCCAGGAAGTACGGATAGGCCGGACCGTAGTAGAAGACGGGCTGGCTCCGGCTCGCCCAGTCTCCAGCCAGGATCTTCAGAGCCCATTGATCGTAGGTGTAGGTGTCCACGCCCGAAAGACAGCAGGCGAACGAAGGGTCGTTGGATCGAATGAAGAAGAACTGAAGACCTCGAACGGCGATCGCCGCCAACGCAACGATCGGGAGAGGCTTCCAGGGCGAGGCGAAGAACGCGATCGGCTCCGGATCTTCTCGAAAGACCGGAACCCGATGACGGGGCGCCGGAGGTTGACTAGAAGACTTGGGCCTGCCGTGCGCGGAACGGGGAGATTTCTGTTTCTTACCGGACATGAGGGCAAGGACATCTCCCCTTGGCGAGGCGTCGCCGCCGGATCGACCCGGCGACGCGGCGAGGAATCAGGGCGAGGTCGCGGCGTCCTGCGCCGACGGCGCGGCGCTTCCCTCTTTGAGAAAGTCTCGGACCTCATCGAGGCGCGTCGGGTCCGTGCCGGTCTTGCGATACGCCTCGGCGTAGCTCACGGCTTTCTCGTGCTGACCCGTTTTGCGATAGGCGCCATAGAGAAGATAGTCGGCGTCGATGTTTTCGGGGTCGATCCGCCTGAGTATCAAGGCCTGACGCTTGGCCAGGCGGAGCTTGCCCTGCTCGAGGGCGGCGTACCCGAGCCAGAAATTCAGACTTATGTCCGCGGGGAACTCGTCGAGCAGGTCCTCCATCGAGCTCTCCAATCCCGCGAAGTCCGATGTGAGCAGGTAGGCGTCGGTCAGCTTCGCGACAATCATCTCGTTCTCGGGCAGCAGCCGATGGAGCCGCTTGAGTGCGTCGATCGCCACGTCGTAGTCTTTGGCCATCTCCCCGATCTGCATCAGATACTCCAGGCTTGTCCGGACGAGCGTCTCCTTCTCTTCGGGCCTCTTGCGCAACGACTTCTTCGTCACTCTCTCCCACGCCGAGGCAAGTTCCTTGGCGTTCTCTATGGCCGCGGGGTAGTCCCCTTTCTTCAAAAGATAGCTGAGGTATACCTTTCGGATCTGGTGATCGATGGTCTGTTTGGCCGCGCGCCGTATCGTCTTGTCCGCGTTCTCTTCGTCTCCCAGGATCGAATAGACTTGATGGAGGTTGAAACTGAGTTGGGCGTATTCGGGCCAGAACGCCTCCAGATCGAGGAACACTTTCTTGGCATCGAGCGCCGCCTGTTGCCCGCTTCTGTCGTAGGGCCCCATGAAGAGAAGAGTGGCCAGCTTGTAGTAGGCCGTCCCGTACGTCGGCAGCGCCTCGATGGATTTGCGCATCCAACCGATGGCCATGAGCCGGTATTTCTCGAACTCGCGTTCGTAGAACGCCAACTCCTTGGCGAGATCGTCTCTCTCGCGGGCCGACAAGGTGGGGTCCTTGATCTTCGCTCGGAGTTCCGCCATTTTTGTCCTGTAGGCGTACACTTGCTTCGGCCTATTCGAGTCGCCCAGAATGGCGATTCCCCGGTTGTTGTACACGGCGGCATAGTAGTAGCGCACGCCGTAATACGACGCATAGATGCCCAAGGCGACGCAGAGCGGCAAAACGACGCGCCAGACGATCTTGGCCTGCGACGGGCTCAGGGTCGCGGGGAAGAGACGCGCCCGTCTCGCCGGGTCGGCCCCGCCGGTCGGCAGACTGCTCTGGACGTATCCGGCCATCATTCCCAACACGGCCCAGAAGTTGACGGCCCCGATGGGCCACCGCGCATTCGGGCTCGTGATGCCGTTGAGTAGAAACCCCGCCATGCCGGCGACGAGACAGACCCCGATGAGTCGGCGTTCGGGCTCGGGATCGCGCCGCACGCGCCGCAGGCTATACCGGAAGAGGGCGACGAGGAAGGCCATGAACAGGACGAAGCCGACGACGCCCGTCTCGCACAGCAGATCGAGAAAGTAGTTGTGCGAGAAAAGGGTCCGGTGCGAAATATCGAAGAGGAAGTAGTCGGGACGGCGGAACTCGGCCAGCAGCACGCGGTACGACCCGGGACCCGTGCCGATCAGGAAAGCGAGGGGCGAGCTGGTCCACATCCCGATGGAACAACCCCAGAGGATCGCGCGCGACGTGAACGAGACGTCCAGGGTCTTGATTTGGCCGAGGAAGTTCGAGAGGTTGAGGACTATGACGGTCGGCATGAGACTCGCCACGCCGAGGGCGATCGCCAACAACCGCCGACGGTATCCCAAGGGCAGACGGGCGACGTAGACGTAGAGAACGGCTTGGAGGACGAATGCGATGGCAAGAGCGACATAGCCGTCCTTCGTGTTCGCCAAGTTCATGCAGACCATGGTGAGTATGAACGTGACGGACGCCGTGATCTGCATGGCGAGCGAACGACTCAAGAGGATCGTTCCCAGGACGAGGGGAAGCATTAGAACCAGGAAGCATCCGTAGAAATCCCGGTTCAGGATGATCGAGAGCATGTCTTTGGTGCTGTCGAAGGTGGCTGCAAGTCCGTTCGTGAACGCGTAGATCAACGAGTTCCTGTCGAAGCAAGGAACGACGTACTTGAGAATAAGAACGGGAGCCTTGCCTATGTGAGCCAAGCCGAAGATCGTGCTCGAGAGCGTCAACAGGGTCAGGAAGATCAACCCGTGGCGCAGGCGCCGGGTCTCGGTGCTCGCCGCGAAGAAGGCGAGAAACGGCGCCAGGAAGACCCATTGCAGCATGGTCGTTTCCCACCCGACCCAGTGGAGGAATCTCTTGGCGAGGAGGGTCGAAAGGATCATGGCGCCCATATACGCGCCGAGAGGAATCGAGATGGCGGCGCGGGGGATCGCGACCCAGCCCCGGGCCAGGAGGACCAGATACACGGCCATCACGATCGGTCCCAGGATGTGAGTGGCGGTGATTTTGATGTCGTCGAGATTGTTTGTAAAGGGCGTCATGACGTAGTCGAGGACGACCAGATAGACCACGCCCGTCCAGAACATGATGCTTCGCGCCCTACGCGCGGAGTCGTTGTCGCGTATCGGTCTTGGCGTCATTTGCGATCGTCTCGAACTCCCTCGTCGAGAAGCCTCACTCCGGTTTCGTCCCCCAGCGCTCTCATCACCGAGCGAAAGAGGGAATCCCAATCCTCGGGCACCGTGATGGCCAGGAGTCCTCGTCGAATCTCTTCGGTCTGTATCCGGGCCAACACGTCGTAGCTCTCCAACACGGCGTTCACATAACCGATTCGGTCGGTTCGGACCTGGGCGCGATAGGTGCGACAGCGCCGCTCGCACGCCGGAAGGCGGTCCCACCGGCTCGATTCCTTCGAAGGATGGAGCATGCGTATTCCGTCCGATTCGCTCCTGGGAGTCGTCCCTCGTGAACCGGAACGCTTGCCGACGATCCTGGCTCGGCCCGGCCCCGCGCCGCGCAATGAGGGCATATTCTCCGGAAGGGGACGCGGATTGTCAATGTTCGATTCGGACCGCGATACAAAGTCCGAGTCGCGTGAGCGTTTCGAGAACATCGAGAGAGGGCGAACCCCTACTGCGCGCGCGCGGCGACGGCGGTCAGGGCCCTGTCCAGGGCGCTCAATTGGTTCATTACGACGTAGCGATAGACGTTGCGGCCCGTCTTGACTAGGATGCTCCGCTCGGACTCGGGCAACGAAGCCTGTTTCTCCGAGAGCTCGGGCGCGAGCCGCCCGAGGTCGAGCGAGGCGAGTTCGTTCCCGGCGGCATCCAGGATTCGCAGAGTGAGGTATGGCCGGTCGAGTCCATAGATCTTGACGATGCCGAAATTCGCGGTGTCCGTTTCCAGTTCCACCTGGAATTCCATCTCTTGGAGAACCGAGAGCAGCAGGTCCGCTAGGGGCGTGGGCATCGACTTCGCCGGACGGTCGGCGATCGCTCCCGTCCACGTCGCTTCCTCGCCCGCGCCGCGGCGGACGAGCGTCAAGGTGCTCGGTTCCTCGTTTTCCGGACGGAGAATCAGTTGAATGCGGTCGAGACGCTCGGGGTCGAACTCCAGGAGGGGTTTGACCGTGAAGAATCGGCGGGTCTTGTGCAATGCCAGGTTGTACGACTCGGGCAGCGCCAAGAGGAAGATCGCCGGCGCCCCCTTCTCGTCGGGTCGGATGCGGCGCGCGTAGACCTGCGACGCGTTTCTCGCGGACCGCGAACCGATTTCGAAACGCTCGCGAACCGATCCGTCGCGGCTCCGGACCATGAGACTGAACTCGGGCGGTTCGAGCCCGATCTCCTTCGCGCTGGGAGGATCGGCCCCCAGATCGAAGCTGTCCACGCGCAAACCGAGGCAGACCGACAGATACGCATTGGCCTTCAACTGGTTGACGGGGGCGTTCGGATCGTCTGCGAAGCGCCACACGTCGTCCGCTCCTCGTTCGAAGGCGAAGGCGGAATTCCGGACCTGGATCTGCATATAGGCGGCGTCTTGTATCGCGATCCGCAGAATCCGGCGGTCGCGGAAACTCGATAGCGGACCGAGCAGCCGCGAAACCATGGCCCGCTCCGCTTCGTAGACTAGATCGCTGTCTTCGACCGCGGCGCGCAGGTTCCGCGCGTCGCCGTCGGGTCCCAAGCCGAAGACGACGGACTTTCGAACGGTGAACGTGGTCGGGTGTTCGTCATCCGGAGAGGCGGGGTATTCGAGCACGGCGCGCATGATCTCGGTGTCGAGGGCGGGTGTCGGCGCAAGGCCCCGGCTTGTGGTCGTATCCAGTGCCTCCATGGTCAGAAGGGCGCTGAGAAGGGTGTCCATCTCGCGGTCGTCCCCTCGGATGAATCCGCTTTCCGGCCCGAGGGGCGCGGAGTCGGCCAACGGCCGGTCGGCGATCCACCACGAGCCGCTCGCGTCGCGCCGGGCGACCAGCCGCGGCACGGAAAGCGTGGTCGTTGTTGCGCCGAGCGCCGACGGCGTCTCCTCGCGCAACGTCTCCACTCGCAGCCCGCCGACCCGCTCCGCCGGAACGGGAAGAACGGCCTTGTCGCGCAGCGCGAGAAGCGAAAGGTCGAGACTTTCGCGCAGCGAGGCGGACGTGACGTAGACGACCAGCGGCTCGGCCGTATCGAGCAAGTAGCACTCGCCCTGGATCGCCGTGGTGCGCCCCAGGCGAAGCCTCACGGGAGCGCGTTCCGAGTCCGAGCTCGAGACCCGGATCTCGACGGACGACGCCGGGTCGAGCCCGTAATCGGGCAGACGGCTCTGACGGGACTCGAACGGGCTGAACTTGTTGGCCTGCGCGAGCGCGTCGAGGATTTTCCCTTGCACCACGGTCGAGTCGGCCCGCAGCTGGCGCGGCCTGGCGATCCACCATTCCCCGGATCGTTTTTCGAGAACGAACTGCCCCGATGGGTTCCGCAGCTCGATTCGGTCGATTTCCTCCCGGTCGAGCGCGCAAACCCGGCCGCGCTCGACCTGCGCCGCCTCGCGTCGCACGAGCGAACGATAGTCGAAGTAGTACACGGTTCCCAAAACGACGAGGGAGAGCGTTAGGAGGCCGATGGTGCGGGTCTTCATCGCTTGCGTCTCCGGATCGTGGTGTATGTCAGTCCGCCGAAGAAGACGCTGAAGGGGATCACGACAACCGACAGGATGGAAATCAGGTTGCGCTGGCGCGAATTCAGAAGCATCGGGGTCTTCTCGACGATCCGAGGCGGCAGGGCGATCAAAGCGTCTTGCCGGACCGCCCAATTGACGGAGAAGTACCCGAGGGTCGCTTCGAGATTGCCTAGGCGGGCGTTGCTGAGGAAGTCGGAATCGCCGAAGACGACCATCCGCGGGCGGCGCGCCGCCGCCTGTTCATTCGCGGGCCAGGCCGCCGCGGCCAGAGATATCTTCGCCCACTTCGAGGAGGGCGGCGCTTTGATCGAAACCTTCTCCTCCGCGGCGCGGGTGTATTCGTCGAGAGTCACGTTCCAGCTCTGGTCGCTCGAAAGCATCAGCGAGACGTAGGTCATGTCCTTCGGGGCGTCGTCGGTTTTGCCGACGGCGCACGCCAAGTAGAGAGGCAGGTCGCCGGAAATGCCCTCGAGGTTCTCGGTGATTTCGTTGCCGGGGTTGAACGCACGGATCAGCGGGACCAGGGCGCTGTGCTCGGCGCTGTGGCCGGCGTAGTCGGCCACGAAATCCTCGCCCACCCCCATGCCGTATTCGGCCAACAACCCGCGCAGACGGGGCAGACGCATCATCTCGGCCGCGGGAGGATCGAGACATGCCAGAAGGCTGCCGCCCCGGTCCAGGTATTTCCGGATAGCGGCGATTTCCGACTCCTCGTAGTCCACCAGCGGCCCGACGATCGCCAGCAGGTCGCAGTCGTCGGGCACCATGCGATCGGCTTGGAGATCGAAGATCCGGATCTCCATGGCCCGTTCATAGAGCACGTCGGCGAACTTGCTGATCGAGCGCAGATCGCCCTTTTCTCCCGCCACGAAGTCCGGACTCTTCTCTCCGTGACGCGAGACGAAGTAGATCCGGATTCTCTCGTCCTGAGTCACTCGCAGAACGGCGTTGAGAACGTCCTTTTCGAGGCTCGCCACGTCGACGTCGGATTTGAACTGGATCCGGCTGATGCGACCTTCTTCCTCGACGTTGCGGACCCGAATCGTGTCGATTCGTATCTCCTCGTTGGGCATCCGTGCCATTTCAGGCGTCCTGTAGGGGTTCGTGATCTTGAACGCGACTCTCGGACCGAGGGCCGTCCACTGACGGAAATAGGAATAGTAGGGCTCGTTTTGCGTCGCGACGACCTCGATCTCGACCGGTTTCTTGAGATTCTCCAGCACTTGCCGCGTCTGGGGAGCGAGGGTCCAACGGGCGTTTCGCGTCAGGTCCCATCGCACGTCGTGGTTGCGCGCGAGAAGAAAGACGAGCGCCAGGTTCGCGAGCATCAACGCGGACAACACGATCAGGTTGGCGTAGTAGCGAAGACTGGCCGGCTCGATCTTGAGAAAGAGCGTCAACAGAAGAAAGAACCCCGCTCCGATCAGGGCGATCGACGTTTGATCCATCTGCCCGTGCCGGATCGACAGGAGAACCGCGGCGGCGACGATGAGTCCGCCCAGGACGGGAAGCGCTTTGAGGATCTTTCCCAGCAGTGAAATCATCTACGCTCTCCACCGCCTCGAGTCGAGTATCTGCGCCGCCAGGAACAGGAAGAAGATCGAGAACACAACGAAATAGACCACGTCGGAGAGAGAGACGAGTCCCTGCGTGAAGTTGTCCGAATGACTGCCGATCGAGAGCGCTCCCGCCGCGAGCCCCAGTGTCCCCGCTTTGAACAGGTATCCGATCATCTGGAACACTAGCAGGCCGACGAACGAAATCACGGCGGCGGCGATCTGGCTCTCGGTGAGCGCCGAGGCGAAGAGACCGAAAGCCGCGTAGGCCGCGACGATCAGAGCCAGACCCAGATAGCACGACCAGACCACCGGCCACTCGGGGCGACTGTAGGTCGCGCAGACGATCGGGTACGCGACGCACACCGCGAGAAGAGCGGCGCACACCGCGAGCGCGGCCAGGTACTTCCCGATCAGAATGTCCCAGTTGCCCAACGGAGTCGATACGAGCATCTCGAAGGTTCCGCTCCGCTTCTCTTCGGCGATGAGCCGCATCGTGAGCATCGGCGCGACGACCAGGAGGAGGAAATTCAGGACCTGAAACAGCTGCGTGACGACTTGCTGCGTGACGTTGAGCGCCGCCGCGTTCTCCGACGGGGTCGCGGCGGCCAGCGCCCGCGCGCTGTCCTCGACGAACTGGCCGACGATCAGGACGAAGAAGGCGCCCGAGAGCAGAAGGAAGAACGCCAGCGCCACGTAGGTGCCCGGAGTCTGGAAGTACTGCCGGATCTCGCGCCTGAAGACCGTGAGAACCAGGGCGCCCGGCCTCCTGGAACGCGGCGCGGCGGCCGCCGTCGCGCTAGCCGTCATGGCGCACTCCTTCGGTCTCGTCCGTGATGGTGTGAACGAAGACGTCTTCGAGGCTCAGGCCGACCGAGCGCATTTCGAGGAGATCGAGACCCGCGCCCACGACGGCGGCGGCGAGCTCGGCCCGGATGTCGTGGTCCTTTTCCACCCGAACCTGATATTCCTCGATCGTCCGAGGCGTGAAGGGTTTCTCCATCCCTTCTTCGTGCGTTCGCGACGCGCCCTCGCGCCGCACCTTCTGAACATGAGGCACTTCGGTCAAGACCTTCTCCACTTTGTCGGGGAGCCCGCGCACCAGGAGAGTCATCCGGTTGCTCTCCTGAAGGGTCGAATGGATGTTCTCCGGCGTTCCCGACGCGACCACGCGGCCGCGCGCGATGATGACGACGCGCGAACAGGTCAGGCTCGCCTCGGGCAGAATATGGGTGCTCAGAATGACGGTCCGCCGCTCGGCCATGCCGCGGATCAGACCGCGGATCTCGCGAATCTGGACCGGATCGAGACCGACGGTCGGTTCGTCGAGAATGAGAACCTTCGGATCGCCGACGACGGCCTGGGCCAGCGCCGCTCTCTGACGAAACCCCTTCGAGAGATTCATCAAGAGGCGGTCGGCGACGCTCTCGAGTCCGCACTCGTCGAGCGCCTGGCCGACGGCGCGCCGCAGGGCGGCGCCGGCGAGTCCCTTGGTCTCGGCGAAGAAACCGACGAAGCCCCGGACGGTCATTTCGCCGTAGACCGGGGCGTTCTCCGGCAGATAGCCGATGATCCGCCGCACCTGACGCGGTTGCCGGACGACGTCGTAGCCGCCCACCGACGCCGATCCGCGCGTCGGCGGCGTGTAGCCGGTCAAGATCCGCATCGTTGTCGTCTTGCCCGCGCCGTTGGGACCGAGGAAGCCCAGGATTCGACCCTCGGGAACGCGGAACGAGATGCCGTGGACCGCGACCGTGTCGCCGTAGGTTTTCGTGAGGTTTCGGACTTCGATCATGACGCCGTACGCTTGTGAGGGAACGCGGCCGGGGCCCGCGTTGTCGAGGCGTCGTCCTTGGAACGATGAAGGGCGCGAGCAGTGCGGCTCGCGCGGTGCAAGGCGCTCGACCTCACGAAACTATCGACGCGAGAACGCGATGACAAGGAAAATCGTGTGCGGGTTCATGGGGCCGCGAGACAACGCATTGCCGCGAATCCTACGGCGTGGGAGAGCCGCAACGCGCCGTGCGCGTGCCGAGAGGCGGATGTCGGGTCGGAAAGACGCCTTGTACGTTCGTTCGTTGTTCCAACTTCAGTTGGCCCCCGCAACCGCAATCCTATCCGTCGTCAGCAGGGGAATCCGTCGGCCAACTGAAGTTGGAACAACAAACACAGACTTCAGAACCGGTGCGCGCGGAAAGGGCGTCAGAGTCGGGAGGAGCCCCCGGCGGAAAGGATCTCGATGCGCTCGGCCAGAACGACGGCGTTGTTGTCGTAGACCTCGAGGAAGCCCGCGCCCTCGATCCGGCATTGGATCTCTTCGCCGCTCGCTTCCCTCGCCGAAAGGTTGCCTTTGCCGAGCGTCGTGAGGAGAGGGGCATGGTTCGCCAGAACGCCGACGTATCCTTCTTCGCCGGGCGCGACGAGCGATTCCACCTCGCCGTCGAACTCGACGCGTTGGGGAGAAACGATTTGCAGGTGGAAAACGCTCATGGGAGTCGTCCTATCTCGGATTTGGGATTGCGAATCGCGGATTGAGCATTGAACCTACCGATCGAAGAGCGGGTATTCTCGGAAGACGATAGAGACCGCTTTTATTTTTCATTCCGCAATCCGCATTCCGCAATTCCGTCTATTCGCTTGTCTTCATCGTTTGCGCCTTCTCCGCCGCTTCTTCGATGGTGCCGACCATGTAGAACGCCTGCTCGGGCAGCGCGTCGTGTTGGCCCGAGATGATTTCGCGGCACCCGCGAACGGTGTCCGCGATCCGAACGTAGGCGCCGGGTCGGCCGGTGAACGCTTCGGCCATGTACATGGGTTGCGAGAAGAAGCGCTGGAGTTTGCGCGCGCGCATGACGGTGAGTTTGTCTTCTTCGCTGAGTTCTTCCATTCCGAGAATCGCGATGATGTCCTGGAGGTCTTTGTAGCGTTGAAGGACCTGCTGGCATTGGCGCGCCGTCTGATAGTGGTCCTGTCCGATGATGTTGGGGTCGAGCAGGCGCGAGGTCGAGTCCAGAGGATCGACCGACGGGAAAATCCCCAACTCGAAGATCTGGCGCGAAAGGACCGTGGTCGCGTCGAGATGCGAGAACGTCGTCGCGGGCGCGGGATCGGTCAGGTCGTCGGCCGGAACGTAGACCGCCTGGACCGACGTGATCGAGCCGCGGCGCGTGGAGGTGATGCGTTCCTGAAGGAGCCCCATGTCGGTGGCCAGGGTGGGCTGATACCCCACAGCCGAGGGCATGCGCCCGAGGAGGGCCGACACTTCGGAGCCCGCCTGAGTGAAACGGAAGATGTTGTCGATGAAAAGGAGCACGTCCTGACCCATCTCGTCGCGGAAGTACTCGGCCATCGTGAGTCCCGACAGGCCGACGCGCATACGCGCCCCCGGCGGCTCGTTCATCTGGCCGAACACCAGAGCGGCGCGCGATTTCGACGGCTCCTCGGCGTTGATAACGCCGCTCTCGTTCATTTCGAGCCACAGGTCGTTGCCTTCGCGCGTGCGTTCGCCCACGCCGGCGAAGACGGAGTAGCCGCCATGCTCCTGGGCCACGTTGTGAATCAGCTCCATGATGAGGACGGTTTTCCCGACTCCCGCGCCGCCGAACAGGCCGATCTTGCCTCCTTTGGCGTACGGGGCCAGAAGGTCGATCACCTTGATTCCGGTTTCGAGCACTTCCTCGGAGGGCGCCTGGTCCTCGACTTCGGGAGCGGGGCGATGAATCGACCAACGCATCTCGGGATGAGGCAGTTTGCCGCGATCGTCGAGAACGTCGCCCGTGAGGTTGAAAATGTGTCCCAGCACTTGTTCGCCGACCGGCACGGTGATGGGGCCTCCCGTGTCGCGTCCTTCCATGCCGCGCACGATGCCGTCGGTGCTCGACATGGCCACGGTTCGAACCATGTTGTTGCCCCGGTGTTGCATCACCTCGCAGACCAGATGGATTCCTCGCTCCTCGTCCTTCACCTCGATGGAGTTGAGGATGTTGGGCAGCGCATCGGCGGGGAATTCGAAATCGACCGTCGGACCGATCACCTGGCGAACATGGCCGATCGACATAATGAAGCCTCCTCGTCGTGAAAGGCGGAACAAACGCCCCGTCCGGGCTCATCCCAGGCAGGGAGTCTCCGCCTTGAGTTCTCGTGGGCAAAACGCCCACGCCCCCGCGGTCGCGGGCCCCAGGCCCAGACCGCGCACTTCGGGTAGCCGGGGGAATGCCGGCGCCATCTATTCTCTTCGGCTGTCCTTCAGGATCTTTTGAACGGAATTCGACAGCTCCGTCGGCTGGTAGGGTTTGTGCAGGAAACCCGACAAGCCCTTGCCGGCGAATCGCACCGTTGCGTCTTGCTCGTTGTAGCCGCTCGACAGGACGACCGGGACGCCGGGGCGGATCTGCCGCATATGCCTGAACGCCTCCTCCCCATCCATGTGGGGCATGGCGAGGTCGAGCAACACCAAATCGATCTCCCGGGCGTGCGCGCGGAACACATCGACCCCCTCCAGGCCGTTCGTCGCGGTCAAGACGGTCAGGCCGATCCTCTCCAGCGCCCGCTTGGCGAAGGCCCGAACGCTTTCTTCGTCGTCCACCACGAGGATCGTGGCGTCGAGTTTCTCAACGCTTTGATCCGCGACGTGACGAGCCGCCCCGGCCTGGGCCGGGGTTTGGGGGTCCTTGGCACAAGGCAGGAGGACCTTGAACGTGGTGCCTCGCCCCACCTCGGAATAGACCCGGATCACCCCTTTGTGACTGAGCACGATCCCCAGGACGGCGGCCAGCCCCAGTCCGCGCCCGGCAATCTTGGTGGTGAAGAACGGCTCGAACATCTTGTCCTGGGTCTCCCTGCTCATCCCACATCCGGTGTCCGAAACCTCGATATAGGTGTAGTAACCTTCTTCCAGGTCCTTGTCCGAGTAGGTCTTGTCAAGGTACTCCTGAGTGACCTCCATGAAACCGGTCGTCACCGAAATGATGCCGGATTTCCCATCGAGCGCGTCCGAGGCGTTCGTGATCAAATTCATCACGACCTGGCGCAGCTGGGTGGCGTCGCCCTGGACCGGGGGAAGGACCTTAACGAAATTGTACTTGAGGACCGCGTTCTTGGAGATGGAAACCTCGAGCAGGTTGGCCATTTCCTGGACGAGGTTCGACAAATCGATCGGCTCGATGACCAGATCGCCCTTGCCCGAGTAGGCCAGCATCTGACGACACAGCTCCGAGGCTCGACGCGACGCGATCTCCACTTCCTGAATCGGAACGCGGGCGGGGGAATTGGCCGACAGCTCGAGCAGGGCCAGACCCGCGTTGCCCAGAATCGCCACCAGCAGGTTGTTGAAGTCGTGCGCGATCCCTCCCGCCAGAACCCCCAGACTCTCCAGCTTCTGGGCGTGCTGCATGCGCGATTCGAGCTCCTTGCGCTCTTTTTCCTGGCGCTTGCGCGACGTGATGTCCTGCATCAACGCCATGCCGGCGTACACCTTGCCCACGTCGTTCTTGATCGGGAGGGTGTGGCACAGGAGAACCCGTTCGCCGTGTTCGACCTCGACGACGTTTTCTTTGCCCGAGAACGCGGCCGAGAAGAGGGGCCGGATCGACTTGCGCAAGGATTCGTCGAGCGCCTCGTCGATCGTTAGTCCTTCGATCCGGCGTCGCGAAAGCCGGAGAGAGGCCAGGCCGGCCCCCTCGGCAATGACGAAACGCAGGTCGCGATCGAACAGGAAGACCGCGCCGCCCGGATAATTCTGAGCCAGCGTGCGATAGAGGCGTTCGCTACGGGCGAGCGATTCCTCGGCTTTCGCCCGGGCGATGATGTCGCCCACTTGGGATCCGATCGCCTCGAGCGTCTGGCGGTAGGTCACGGGAAAGTCCTGGAGACCTTCGGAGACGGCGGTGAGCGAGGCAATGACCTGCCCTTCGTGGAAAACGGGGATCACGGCGGCCGACAAGACTCCCGGCATACTCCGGAACGCGCCGGTCAGTTCGCCGGCCCGCATGTAGAGAGGTTTGCCTTTCGACACCATGACCGTGTAGGACGGTTCGGTTTCGCATTTGCGAAACAACTCGGCCGAACGGTGCGAGGAGCTCTGATGGTCCACCAGGCGGATGCGTCCCGAATCGTCGTCGACCACAAAGATGCTCGAAGCCGAAATGCCCGGGATCGATGCCACGGCCGAGACGATGACGCGGTACGTCTCTTCGAGTCCGGCGACTGCCCCGAGGGCGACCCCCAGTTCGGCGCGAATGCGCGCCAACTCCTCGGTCTGCTTGCGTTCCGTCACGTCGCGCGTGTACTCGATGACGCCGGTCACGGCTCCCGTTCGGTCCTTGAGGGGGAAGGCCGAGATCTCGAGCCACTCGGTGGGGAGGTCCATCTGCGCGAACGCGACGACCCGGGTCTGCCTGAGACCGGTCCGAAGCGTCTCGGAGGCGGGACAGTGCGAACAGACGTTGAGTTCGCCGTACAGGGCCTCGTGGCATCTGCGTCCTAGGAGAACGCGCCCCGGATTATGGTCCTGCATGGCTTTGTTGACGCTGAGGATTCTCAGATCCCGGTCCAGCACCGTGATGCGGTCCTGGATGGCCTCGAAGATGTGACCGAGGAAGGTCTCCTCGGTCGAGGTTTCGACGGTCGTCTCGCCCCGAAGGAGTTGCTCGAGCCGAACGACCGCGCCGTCGTAGACCCCGTCGGCGTCGAAGAGAGGCGTGGCGTTGAGCCGGCAGGGAAGAGATTGCCCGCCACGGTCTCTGAAGATCGCCTCGCGCCCGCACTCGCGCCCGTCTCGGCACTCCTGAACCATCGAGAGGCAAGCGCGGCGACTGGGGTCGTCCATAAACGAAAACAGAGACATCCGCTCCATTTCGGCCGCCTCGTAGCCCAGGATTTCCCGGATTTCGGGGTTGGCGTAAACGGTGTTGGCGTCTCTATCGATGACCCACAGACAATGTGCGCCCGGGGGGTCGCCGTCCTTGTATGCCACGCGACCGGCGGAAAGGAACGCCTCGGCCGCGTCTTTCGATCCGGCGAAACTCGTGGAGCGCTTGATGCGATCGGGATAATCGGTTCTTTGCCCTCTGTCCATATGCTTCGGCCTGCCTACTCTTTGGGGGATGAGCGTTTCGCGCTTTCGTTCGGAAAGCGCCGCTTTGCGGGAACGACAACGGGAACAGGTATGTTGGACCGGTTTTGTGAACCTGCCTCTACCTCCTCCTTTCAGATTGCAAATCGCAGAATCGGCTCTGGGGGAATCCTCTGAGCGCGGAAGGGACAATACGTCTCTGGGCGAGGCACAGGCTCCTCGCCACGAGAAGTCATCGTAGCGACAAGAGCCTATCTCGTCAAGGCGTAAACGCCGGGCGCATCTTGACTGAGCACCGAGAATTGAGGGAGACTGAGTCCGGAAGTTGGGTAGTAGGGGTTCGATTCCATAGCAAGCGAG
>JAFGFN010000146.1 GCA_016931035.1 Candidatus Sumerlaeota bacterium | reverse complement strand
TGACCCCATTTGCTCACGACATTTTTGTCCTTTGTTTCCAATATCGAGACGAAGATCGCGCCTTTCTGTTTTGGACAAGAGTGTTCTGCATAGAAGGCTTACATTCTCAGACTTAGGACTCGTGGGAAGCGCTTAAGTTAGCGCCATTCTATCCTGTCCCCGATTTCGTGTCCCCGATTTCGTGTCCCCGATTTCGCTGTCCCCGATTTCAGATTTCTGCGATTTCCTTCCTACCCCAGGAACCGCTTCACGTGATCCGAACAGAGATGGCGGGCCAGGGCCTTGGCTTCGTCGAGCGGGTCGCTGCGGAACTCGACCGCCTCGCCCAGGACGGTAGATAGGACGCGCCGGTAGACCTCGGAGCGCGGCGCGAGGGAGTAGATGTTGCGCGCGTCGGTGACGAACGGGCCGATCTTGCGGAAGCCCGCGCCCAGTTCGGGCACGGTGCGCATCATCTCGAGCATGCCCGAGACCGAGTCGAAGTGCCACCACGACACGCCCGAGTAAACGCTCGGGAAGATGCGCGAGAGACCGGCGAGACGCGGCCAGTCGGCCTTGTCGAGGGTGTAGAGGAAGATCTTGTGTTGTTTCGAGCCCGCGCCGTCGAAGTGGTTGAGCATCGGGCGCAGGAGTTGGCTCGCGTCGCGGCAACCGCCCGTCGTGTCGCAGCCCGAGTCGAGTCCGCCCAGGTTGACGGCGAGGTCGCGCATGTTGCGTAGCGCGCCGAAGTGAATCTGCGACACCCAGCCCTTCTCGAAATCGAGCCCGATGGAGAACCGCATCATGTAGGCCTGGAAGTCGGCGGCTTCGGAATCGTCGATTTCCTGCTCGCGACACGCCTTGTCGAAGATCGCGACGGCGCGGCCTTCGGTCACGTTGTGGCCGTAGGGGAGCGTGACGCCGTAGTCGCTGACACGGCATCCGCGCGCGACGAAATAATCGTGGCGCCGGGCCAGCGCATCGCGAAACGCCTTGAGATTGCCCATCACGGATGCGCCGCTCGCTTTCTCGAGCTCTTCGATCCATTCGATCCACGACCGCGTCTTGATCAGGCCGGGCCGCAGGTTGAAGAACGGATCCGGCCGCCAGGCGGGGAGCCAGTATCCCTTGCCGAAGACTTTCTCGGCCTCGACGTGCGGTTCGAGCGAATCGACCGGGTTGTCGGTCGTACTCATCAGGACGATCTTCGAGTTCTTGAACAGGTTGACCGGGCGCCAGCGATCGGCCTGGAGCGTCGCCGAGAGTTCGTCCCAGATCGCCTGGGCGCTGTCGGCGTTGAGCGGACGCTCGATCCCAAGTTCGGCCAACGTCATCCGCATCCAGTCGCGGATCTGATTGCCGAGCAGGTGCGGGAGAATCCGCGCGTACGCGAGCCATTTGTCGTAGCCCGGGGTCTTGGGATCGAAGAAGGTCTGACGATCCATCGACCCGAGCGATTCCATGATCGAGGAGACGTAGTGATCGCCGTGGCAGAGAGCCATCCAGGGGTCCGCCGCCGGTTCGTTGGCGAGAATCATCTTCAGATCGACGTGGGTGTGGATGTCGAAGACCGGCAAGTCCCGGATCTCCTCGTAGATCGCCTGGGCGGCGGAACCGGACAGAAGGAACTCCTTGTCGAATGCCATCGTGTGTTTTCTCCTCGTTGTTTGTGGGTTCATCGCGTTCGAACGCGATGATGTCGAGTCGATACCGCCGAGGGGCGAAGTCCCCGGAGTCGAGAAACGGGGTGTCGTCGCAGTGACCGCAAGTTCCTCAGCGGCCCGCCGACCGTGTTGGGAGCGTCGCGGCGGTACGGCCCGGAATGGCTTCGTCGAGCACCCTCAGGCCGCTCGAGTTGAGCCGAACCTTGAGGCCAAGCGACGGGTCGCGCATGACGAGGGGTCCCAATTCGCGTCTGTATTCGAAGACCAGGGCGTCGATGACCCGTTTGCGGGCCGCGGCGTCGAAGGTCTGCCCCGTCGCTTCCTCGATCTCGGTCACCATCAGAACGAGAAAACCGCCGGGCGTCTCCACGATGTCGCTGACCCGGCCCAACTCGAGCGCGAGCATCGTTTCGATCGTCGCCCGTTCGCCCACGCTCGACGCGTCGAGCCACCCCATGTCGCCCCCGCTCTCGCGCGTTCTCTCGTCCTGCGTCTCCTTCCGCGCGACTTCTTTGAACGCTTCGGCGTCGCCGTCCTCGAGTTTCTTGCAAATCTTGTAGAGGTCCTTTCTCACGTCCCGTCGCTCGTCTCGCGACATCGTGGGAGAGGTTTTCTTGAGGATTCGCAACACATGGTAGCGTTTGGGGGTCGCGTAGCGCGCGGGGGTGGCATCGTACATCGCCTTGAGCCCCTGGTCGGTGAACGTCTTCTCGATATCCTGGAGAACGAACTTGTCGATAAGCAAAGCCTCGCGCATGTCCCGCCGCAACTCGTCGGAGGCGATTCCCAGAGCGGATCGAGTCTTCTCCAGATTCTCGCTCCCGAGTTTAGCCTTGCCCTCGGCTTCAACCAGGGCGATCTTTTCGTCCACTTCCTCTTCGCTCACGCGAACGCCCTTCTGACGAGCCAGATGCGCAAGACACTTGACCGAAGCCCATTCGTAAAGCACTTCCTGTTCCGCCTGCAGGAGACGGTTCTCTTCCTGGCGCTTGGCGACTTCCTCGTCCTCCCCCGCCACCCACAGACGCCCGGAGACCATCAAGGCTTTACTCAGCGCCAGGCGATCCAGCTCGGCGCGAGTCAAGATCTCGTTGCCCACTTCCCCGACCACGACGCGATCGGGCGGATATCGGCGGTAGAGCGGAACGTTCTCGGGCGCCACGCCCTCGATGGTCGTTTGGCTGAGCTCCGGCGTCTTGAAGACTTCGTCTTCCGTACCCTCCGTCTCGGTCGCCCCGGTCTCGTCCGCGCGCTTCGCCTTGGTGACCTTCGAGGCGATCCCGCTTGTCTGTGCCGCGCCGTCGGGAACCGTCAGAGCGAGAAGGAGCGCCAAGACGACTAGAACGCGAGGCTTGCGAATCGACTCTAGGGAACGTTCAATCCGGTTCATATAGCACCCAACCCTCGGGATTCTCTCTGTCCGAACGGATGCGATCCCCGAAATCCCAAGACGTTCGTTCGGGCCATCCGGGGCAAGTCTTTACATATCATGGCGCGCGGCGATCGAAAAGAGAATTTCGTCCCGCGCTCCGAGGGCGCATCTTGACTGAGCACCGAGAATTGAGGGAAACTGAGTCCGGAAGTTGGGTAGTAGGGGTTCGATTCCATAGCAAGCGAGGC
>JAFGFN010000145.1 GCA_016931035.1 Candidatus Sumerlaeota bacterium | reverse complement strand
AGATCCGTACTCGTTGCCCCCGCTCTGCCCCCCACCCCTTCCCGCCGGTTGACGGCCTCAGGCCGTCAACCGGCGGGAAGGGGTGGGGGGCAGAGCGGGGGCAACGAGTACGGATCTGGAGCATAATCGCCGTTCCACCGGCATAAAGCCGGTGGAGACGTCTCGCTATCGAAGGGAAGGAATCTCTTCTGAAATGGCAGGGAGCCCCGCCCGCGGGCGGAAGGCGGAGAAACCTCTGGAAAAGGCCCTCGCGGGCGGGCACAATCGCGAAAAGAGCGGCTGCCGGAGACCGCCGTTGGCCCGGATTTCTCATGGACGCAGGTGGGACGAGAATTCATGGTTGGTTCTTCCGGCGTTCTTGGGATCAAGGGGCGGGTCCGGCAATGCCGTCCGTGAACGTCGCGCGTCGAAATCGCTATCGGGATCGAAATCGGGATCGGTTCTTTGCGGTTTCTCGATAGCGATCCCGATCCCGATAGCGATTTCGATCTTATCCCCGATAGGTCTTGGGGATGGGCCGTTGTGAAAGATGCGGGCTGGGGACTCGCGAGGAGGTCGAACCATGCAATACGAACAGGGGAGCGTCGGGCGTGTCTTCGTCGTCCGGCTCGAAGACGGCGAACGGGTCTACGACGCCATCGAGGCACTGGCGGAAAAGGAGAACGTCCAATCCGCCTCGGTCTTCGCCGTGGGAGGATTCCGACGCGCGGGCGTCGTGTGCGGTCCGGTCGATCCCGACGCACTCGAGAACATCGAGGGACAGATCGAGCGATTCGACGACGCGCGCGAGATCGTGGGCGTCGGGACGATCTTCCCTCACGAGGGGAAGGCCAAGCTGCATTTCCACGCGGCCATCGGCCGCGGCGATCGCGCGCTGGTCGGATGTCCGCGCGAAGAGGCCACCTGCTTTCTCGTCTTGGAGGTGATCGTGATGGAAATCCTCGGTCTGAGCGCCGAGAGAGTCAAAGACGCCTCGGGTTTCGCCCTGCTTCAGGTGGGATTGGGAGCCGCTCGATGACGATCGAGAAGCGGAGACGAAGCCGCGAGAAGATGAGCCGGATCTCGCGGTTGTTGAGCGAGGCGGGTCTCGGCCTGCGCAAATCGCTGGGACAGCATTTCCTGGTGAGTCAATCGATCCTCGAGAAGATCGCGAATGCCGCCCTGGTCTCGTCCGATTCCATCGTTTTGGAGATCGGGTGCGGCGTGGGGAATCTCACCGAACTCCTGGCCCGCAGGGCGGGACAGGTGCTCTCGGTCGAGCTCGACGAACGGTTCGCCCCGATCCATCGTCGCGAATTCGCCGCGAGCCCGAACGTCTCGTTCGTCTACGACGACTTCATGCGGGTCGATCTCGAAGGGCTCCTGGCGGCGCGGGGCGACCGCGAGGTCTGGGTCACGGGCAACATTCCGTACCGTCTGACTTCCCCCATTCTGTTCCGTCTTCTCGCGTCTCGACTCGACTTCGCGGGTATCTGCCTCTTGGTCCAACGCGAAGTGGCCGACCGGCTCGCCGCCTGCCCCGGCTCGCGCGACTATGGGATTCTGGCGGTCAAGACGCGCACGCGCTACGACGTGGAGAAGCTCTTCGCCGTGGCGCCGGGCAGTTTTCTTCCCCCGCCCCGGGTCCATTCCGCCCTGGTGCGTCTGCGTCCTCGTCCCGATGGCCCTCTGATCTCGGATCCCGCGGAGCGCGCCGCCTTCTTCGCGTTCGTCGACGCCGCTTTCGGCCAAAGGCGCAAGATGCTCGTCAACTCGCTGGCCGCGGGGAGCCGCGGCATCTTGACTCGTGAACGGATCGAGGAGGCGCTCGGCGATCTGGGGCACTCACGCGAGATTCGTCCCGAGCAACTCTCGACCGAAGGCTACGTCCGTCTATTCGAGTCTCTGGCCAAGCCGCAGATCCCGACCTCCCGCAAAACCTACTTGGAGTAGGTCGCGCGGACTGTCCCCCGGGGCGGTGCGGAGGCCCTCATCTATCGCTTTCAGCCCTCCCGCACAAGTGCCGATAAATCAATAGTAGACTATTTCGGGACGGTCTCGACCGAGAGACCCCGATGGAGGGGCACGTGCCATGGAAGGCGTGGACGCTTCTCAAATCCGCAACCGGCTCTACGCCGCCCTTCGCCAGGCCGCGGCGCTGAACGGCATGGAGAAGACCGCGCCGTCCACGGAGTCCCTCGTTGCCTCGCGCGATCCTCCCGTTCCGACGCGCGACTCCGCCGCTTCTCTTCAAATCCACTCGCGGGAAACGACGGGGGAGACCGACCCGGTTCGGATCTCGCCCTACCCCCACGTCGAATCGGCCGTTCGCATTCTCAGCATTCTGGCCCGGGAGGTTGCCCGCGAATCCATCGGTCCCGTCGCGTCCTCCGCTGGATTCCCGCAAACCGCGGGTTCGCCCGAAGCGCCGAGCGCCGTTCCCATCGCGGACGTCGTTCTCGAGACCGCTCTCTCCGACTCGGCCCTCAAGTCCGAGGTGGTCGATCTTTTCAGACGGCCCGAGGTCGAACGAGAAATCCCTCAGTTCCTTCGGGATTCCGTCCTTGGCCAAACCGCCTTGCGCTTGTTGGCGCGACCCGAGATGACCGAGACGGCTCGAGCGGTTTTCGCGACCGACGACGGCCAGGCGGCGCTCGAGGACCTCCTCTCCCGAACCGATACCCGCAACGACGCGCTCAGGGTTCTTGCGCGCGCGGAGCTGGGCGACGCGGCGGAGAGGATTCTCTCCAGACCGCAAGTCGCCGACTCGCTTCGTCAGGCGTTGAGCGATCCCGCCGGGCTCGAGTCTCTGGCGCAGCTGACCCGGAATTCCGCCACGGCGGAGATCGTCCTGCGCGCCGTCGTCGAGAACGGCTCGAGTAGAGAGATCGCCGCCTTTCTCGACACTGTTGAGGTGCGGGAGAACGTCGTGCGTCTGCTTTCGCTCGACTCGACCGGCTCGCTCTTTCTGGACGCCCTGAACCGCGCGGCCGAAAGCGAGGAACCGGCCGCCGCGACGAGAATTCTCGAACGCCCCGAAGTCGTCGAGCAGGTCCGTCGTCTCGCGGGCGAATCCGAAACGCGCGTTCTCGCGGACCGGCTCCTCGCCCGCGCCGAAGCCTCGACGCCGTCGCGAATCGTTCCGCCCGATTCCGAATCCGCCCCCGCCATGGCGCGGCTGATCGTCGAAAGCGCCGCGGGCAGCGAGACGCTCGTCGCGCGGCGAGACGTTCTGGATGCGATTCGTGCCCTCTCCCTTTCCGAGACGGCTCCCGAAACCCTTCAACGGTTTGTCTCCGCCGAAACGGCCGAGCGCCTGGCGTCCGCCTTGGCTCGAGTCCTGGAGTCGCCCGAGACTCGGTCCGAGGATCGCGCCAACACGTTGAGACTTCTGGCTCGACCCGAGATGGAGGCCGTAGCCCGCGAACTCCTGTCGAAGCCGTCTATTCAGGATACGTTTCGATCGCTTCTCGCCGACGCCGAGACGCGCGACCCCACGCTGGATCTCATTGTCCGCCGACAAGCGCCGTCGGAAGCGGCCCGAATCGTGTTCGACAATCCCGAGATCGCGCGGGCGCTCGTGTCTCGTCCCGAGACGGCCGACCGACTCTCCGAACTGGTTCGCGATCCTATTGTGCGATCCGACGTGCTCGATCTCCTGGATCGCGCCGCATCGCGGGAAACGGCCGCGCGGCTCCTCGCGAGCTCCGAAGTCCGCGAGGCGATACGCGAAATCTTGACGGCGCGTCCCGCCGATTCGCTTCGCGCCATCGACGAGATACAAACGGCATTGAGATTGCTCGCGTCCCCTCGTTCCGGGGAGACGGCGCGCGACCTTCTCGCCCGGCCCGAGGTTCGGTCCGCGATCGCCCGACTTCTTCTTCAGGCCGAAACGCAGACGCCCGCGCTGCGACTGGTCGCCTCCGCCAACGCGGACGCGGCGGTTCGACAGATTGTCAACACGCCCGAGGGCGCGCAGGCGCTCTTCCAGATCGCCTCGCAGACGCAAGGTTCTCCCGCCTCGACTTCCGACGTCCACCTGGCGCTCGGTCTGCTCTCCAAACACGCCGACGCGGCAACGCTCCAGACCATTGCCGCGCGTCCCGAGACGGCGGTTCAGATCGAACGTCTGGCCGTCCGGCCCGAGACCCGCGCGGCGGCGTTGGGATTGCTGGTTCGACCCGAAATGGAGGAGGTGGCGCGCACGTTTCTTTCCTCCGCGCAGGGGCGCGCGGTCGTCGATCGTCTGCTCGCGTCACGCGAGGAATTGCCGACCGCCGCTCGGCTTCTCGAAGGAACGGAGACGGCCAAGGCGATTCTCCAAGCCCTGGCCGAGCCCTCCAAGGCCGTCGTCGCCGCGCGACTCCTCGCGAGAAACGACGTTCAGGACCGCGTCGTGTCTTTGCTTCAGAGAGGAGAATCGCGCGATCTTTTGCTCCGGCTCCTTGCCGAACAGGGACAAACCGCGTCGACGCGAACGATTCTCGCCCGTCCCGAGGTGACACGGCAGCTAATCCAAATGCTCGGGGACGCCGAGATCCGATCGAACGTGCTCGACGTCTTGGATCGAGTCTCCTCGCGCGAGACCTTTGCCCGTTTCTCGTCGAGCCCCGAGGTTCGCGAGGCGATGCGCGAAATCCTGACCGCGCCTCCTTCCTCCGCGCCGCGCGCGATCGAAGAACAGAATGTCGCTCTCAGATTCTTGTCTCGCCCCGACGCCGCGGAAGGGGCTCGCGAGGTTCTCGCGCGTCCCGGAGTCCAGGCTCGCGTCTCGAGCCTGCTTCTGGAACCCGAATCGCGCGCGCTCGCGTTGCGCCTGTTGGGTTCGGCCGGCGCGAGTCAAGCGGCGAAACGCATCGTCAACTCCGAGGAGACGATCCAAGCTCTCCTCCGAATCGTTTCCGAAGCGCCGACCGGACCTCGGAGCGTCTCGGATTCCTCTTCTCCGGCCGAAGCGCGGGCGGCGCTCCGCCTCTTGACCGAGCACGCCGACTCGGCGACGGCTCGTTCTCTCGCCGCGCGTCCCGGGTTCGCTGCGCAGATTGCCAGACTGGCCGGTCATCCGGAGACCCGGTCCGCAGTTGTCGAGTTGCTCGCGCGTCCCGAGATGGAGGCGGCGGCGCGCGAGGTCTTCGCTTCTCCCGAGGGGCGCGCGATTCCGACCCGGATGCTGGCGACTCATCAGGATTGGGAGGCGTTGCCGCGGCTCCTGGGCAACGCCGAAACGGCCAAGGCGGTCTTCAAGGCGCTCGAGCAGCCCGCCAACGCCGCGCTTGTCGCCCGGTTCTTTTCCCGCGGCGACGTGCAGGAACGCCTCGTCCCCCTTCTGCGCAACCCCGAAACGCGCCCGATGGTTCTGGAGATTCTGTCGAGTCCCCACATCGGCGACGCGGCGGCCAAGTTCCTTCAGCGTCCCGACGCGACCGTCGAACTCGCTCGCCTCTTTCAGTCGGGCGCCTCGCGCGGAGCGGTCATCGAGACCCTGGCCTCGCTCGACCCGCGCGTCGTCGCCCCCGAATCCGTTCTACCGCGCCTCGCGCCGACGCCCCAGATCGTCGAGACGTTCGCTCGCGTCCTCGCCGAAGCGGGCGCCCGCGAGGGCGAACGAGGCGGGCACGAGGCATCGGCGGTCTTTCGGCTTCTCGCGCGTCCCGGCATGGGCGAGATTGCGGCGCGGGTCTTCGAGTCGCCGCAGGCGAGAGAGCGCCTGGAGCAGACCATGGCTCGGGTGGTCGAGACCCTCGAATCCACCGGTTCTTCCGGACGGTCCGTTCCATCGGAGGACGTCTCGTCGATTCTGCGCCTCCTTTCGCAACCTCGGATGATCGAGACCGCGCGGCAGATCTTCGCCACGCCCCAGGCGCGCGAAGCTCTGGCCGAAGCGTTCGCCGCGTCGGTGCGTTCCGCCTCGCCCCAGATCTCGGTCGACACGCGGCTCGCCCTCGAGATCCTCTCCCGACCCGAGATGGCGCCCACCGCCCAACACGCGTTCTCGACGCCCGAGGCGCGCGCGATCCTGGCGCGTGTCCTGGCGACGCCCGACGCCGTGCCGCAACCCGCCGCGCTGAACGACGCCGTCGCCGTACTCCGCATTCTGTCGCATCCCGAAATGTCCACGATCGCTCATGAGATTCTCGCGCGTTCCGACGTCGCGACCCAAATCCCAAGACTTCTCGCTCACGGCGAGACGCGGACCCTGACCCTCGAACTTCTCGCGCGACCCGAGATGAGCGATACGGCGCAGCGACTCCTTGAGTCGCCCGAGGTCCGAACCGCCGTCGTCCAGGCGATGGCGAGCCCACAAGGCCGGATCGCCGCGCCCCGTCTCCTGGCGAATCGCGCTCTCGCCGCGCCGATTCTCGATACCTTGGTCGAGAGAGAAAACCTCGAAGCGGCGGGCCGCATCTTCCTGCGCGAAGCGGCGCGCGACCAAGCGCCCCGACTTCTCGCCGACGGATCGACCCGCGCCGCCTTGCTCAACCTCCTCGGCAAGTCGGAGATGGGAGAAGCCGTGCGGCAATTGGCCGCGCGGCAGGACGTGCGAACGGGCCTGATCGGCCTGTTCGACGCGAACGCCCGGGAACAGGAAGCCGCCCTGCGGGCGCTGAGACAAGCCGTGTCGAAACCGCAGTCCGAAGCGACCCGGGAAATCGTCCGCGCGTTCTCCGCGCCCGAGCGAATCGCGAAACTCGCCACGATGCTTCTCTCCACGGACGACGCCGCGGGCGCGGCGCGTCCCGCCGCGGAAACGACGGAGGCCCTCCGTTTCCTCGCCCAGGACGCGATGGGGGAGATCGCCCGACGCCTGTTGAGCGAACCCTCTCACATCATTCGCCTCCAACACATTCTCGAACGAACCGAACCGGCCTCGTCGCCCGCGTCGTCCGTCCGCGCGGCCGCGCTCGAACTCCTCGCCCGGTCCGGTATGGACAACGTGGCGCGACTCGTCTTGTCGAGCGACGAGGCGCGCGACGCGGTCGCCCGCATTCTGGTCGAAGCGGCTTCGCAGCCTACTCCGGCGGCGACGCGCGAGGCGAATCTCTCGCTTCGTCTCCTGGCGCTACCCGAGATGGCCGAGACGGCCCGTATCGTCTTCGCGAAACCCGAAGTTCAGGGCGCGCTTATTCAAGCCCTCGACACGCCCGAGAACCGCGAGATGGCCCTTCGATTCCTGGGGACCCTCTCCGCCGAGGCGGATCGGATAGCACAAATGCTCGGCTCCGCCCAGGCGCGCCAAGTTCTCGAAGCGATGACGCTAAAAGCCGATACGGATGCGCGTTTCCTTGTCCGTCTGATGTCTCTGCCCGGCGCGGCGGAACACATCGTCGCCGCTCTGGCCCGATCCCAGAATGCCGCGCTCGCCTCGCGCATCCTCGCGACTCCAGGCGTAGAAAACGTTCTCGCTCGACTGGTTGCCGCGGGCGAGACGAGCGAATCGTTCGCGCGCGCGCTCGCGCTCCCCGGCGTCTCCGAGTCGGCCGCGCCCCTCTTGTCGCTTCCCTCCGTTCGCCCATCCGTCCTGGAGTGGATCGCCCGGCCCGGGGTGATCGAATCCCTCGGCCCGCTCCTCTCCCAACCCGTCATGCAGACCGCTATTCGGGGATGGTTGACGGCGAGCGAACGGATCGAAGGGTTTCCTCCCGTCGTGCGCCAACTCCTGGAGAGTCTCCTCGCGGGAACCGTCGCGGCCAGGTTGGGCGGCGCAGGAGGAACAGGTCCCGCGGGGCTGCCGGGACAAGGGGAGTCGCTCGACACCCGGTTCGGGTTAGGAGTAGGAGCGGGGATCGCAAGCGACGCGCTCGGAATCGCTTCGGGCCGAGCCGCCGCCGCTTCGACTCGGGCAGGACAGTCTCTCACGCCCCTTTCCGACGGCACGCTCGACGTGGCTGCGGCGCTGAATCGCTTGTTCGGTCCCGAATCGCCCTTCGCCGCGAGCGACATGGGTACAGGGATCGGCCCTCGTACGCTCCACCGGCTCGAAAGGGCGCTCTCGCGTCTGCGGGCTGTGTCGCCCGAACGGGCCGAGCGGGCCATGCGCGTCTTCGAAGCTCTGTCGCGCCTCGGAGGCGAAAACCTGGACCGCACGCTCTGGCGGGTCTCGGATCGGCTCGAACGCGTCGCTGATCGTCTCGCGATGAAAGGGGGATTGCCGTCGGGCACGTCCGAGCCGCCTCTCTCCGAAAGCACGATCCTGACGATGCGCTTCGAAGGGATGTCGCGCGACCAACTCGTCTTGGTGGTGCGCGCCTTGGTTCACCAGGGGGTGGAAATCGCCTTTGCGGGCCGCAACACGATGGGTGTGAGTCAGATTCAAGTCGTCCTGACCTCGGCAACTCACCCCATCGCCGACGCCGACGGTTCGCCTCTCGCGCCCTCGGTCGTCCACCACAACAATCTGACCCCGCAGGAACGAACCGTCCTGGGCAACTTGTTCGCTTCGGAAGGACCGGCCGGACGCGACGACTCGGGACCGGACACGGCATCGACTCGTCGATTGGCACCTTACGCCAGTCCCACGGAAATCTACGCCGCCAGAATCGCCGCGCGTCCGGGCCCGACAGCCGTGGACGCGCCGCGCCCAGCAGGCGCGGACCCCGGAACCATCCTGCGCCCCGACCTTCCCGTGGCGGCGCACATGGCGGCGTTCAATCCCCAGATTGGCGCCCTCTGGTCGTGGCAGGTCTTCGCGCCCCAGGATCCCGCTTACGCCCAGCGCCTCGCGGTCGCCGAAGACGATAATCCCGTGATCCCCTCCATGCTCGATCTGGTCCGGATGGAGCCGCTCCTCCTCTCCTACGAACCGGGCGAGCTGATGATCCCCGGTACGGACATCCCGCTTATCCTTCCGCGCGAAGACCTTCTCTGAGGATTTCCTTTGCGTCCGCGCCGCCCGAGCGTTACAACGTGGCGGAATGCAAATGTCTGAAGAAAGGACCTCTATGGCCACGCCCTTCAAGAAGAATCGGAAGATCCTGTTCCAGGGAGACAGCATCACCGACAGCGGACGCAAACGCGACAATCCCGATTCGCTCGGCGCCGGATACGCGAAGCTCGCCGCCGCGTGGCTCATGGCGCTCTATCCCGAACTCGATCTCCAATTCATCAATCGCGGCATCGGCGGCAACCGGACCCAGGACCTGGTGAAACGCTGGGACCGCGACTGCATCGATCTCCAACCCGACTGGCTGTCGATCATGATCGGCATCAACAACACGTGGCGGCGCTACGACCGGGACGATCCCACCCCGGTCGAGCGGTTCGAGGAGGAATATCGCACGATTCTCGACCGGACGAAGCGCGAGACGCGGGCGCGCATCGTCCTGATCGAGCCATTCGTTCTTCCCCATCCCGAGGACCGCAAGACGTGGCGCGAGGACTTGGACCCGAAGATCGAAGTCGTGAATCGTCTCGCGGACGAGTTCGGCGCGCTTCGGATCCCGCTCGACAAGATCTTCGCCGAGGCGTGCCGGCGTCGCGAACCCGCCTACTGGGCGGCGGACGGCGTCCACCCCACCCTGGCCGGCCACGCCTTCATCGCGCAGACATGGATTCGATACGTGGAGTCGTGATCCGAGAGTGGCACGGGCGTCCCGCCCGTGTTCTTCGGAGTGAGTCAGCGGAGATCCGGACTGGCTTCGAGCATTCGCGCGTCTTCGAGATCGACGGATCTGCCGGAGGCGCGTTTCGAGGCGATCAAATCCTCGAGGCAAACGACGTGGAAGGCTTGGCCTTTGTAGGTTTTTGTCGCGCGTCTGGACCAGGCATCGTCGAATCGGAGGCCGGGCGTGCGCGTGAACACGTCGATTGCCACGTAGTCCTGAAACGTCGTGATTTCGTTTTTCAGTACGGTCGGGACGTCGGTGAGGGAAGCCGTGCCCAAACCGGCTGAAGCCAATGCCTTGAGGAGCCTGTCCGCGTTGTCCTGCGTGGGCTCGATGACGATATCCAAGTCGAACGTGTTGCGCGGCACCCCGTATAGTCCCGCCGCGATGCCCCCGATTACCAGGTAACGGACATCATTTTCTTCTAAGGATCTGAACAGGTCCTTGAGCTTGTGAAACACGCTTGCGCCTCGCGATGTCGGGCTGGTTTTCCACGATCAGGTCGTAGAATTCGCACATCAGGTCCATCCGCTCTTCCTCGCTGAGCGACTGAAACCATCGCGCCTTGGCCTCGGGCGTTTCCCATTCGAAACCGTGATGGACCTGTTTTTCGAGCATAACAATCGCTACAGCAAACCGAGGAATTCCTCGACGGTCATTCCCGACGCGCGGATGAGGGCTCGCAATGCTCCGACCGAGAGTTCTCTATGTTGCGGAACGGACAGGTTGACGCGGATGCCCGGTTTGGTCATCGCCGCGTGACTCCCCACTTGGCCAAGCAGACGCCAGCCTGCCTTCTCGAAGGCGACCGCGGCGGCTTTGCCGGAAATGTTCGCCAATCGCGCCATGACGCTACACCGCGACCATGACGGAGTGGCTCTTCTTGTCATCGCCGAGGGTCAGGAGCGCCTTCTGATCTTCCGCCCAGAGCCACGCGGCGATCGCCTCTTTGATGTTCTCCAAGGCTTCCTTCTCGTCGCGGCCCTGCGACACGCAGCCAGGCAACGCGGGGCATTCGGCGACCACCCACCCATCCTCGGCGTTCTCGAGTGTGATATGGAACATTGTCATGTTCTGTATCTCCCTTATTCCATGAACTCGATCAGCTTTTTGCGGCGGCTTGGGTGGCGGAGTTTGTTCAGCGCCTTGGTCTCGATCTGGCGCACGCGTTCGCGCGTGACGTTGAAGATCGTCCCCACCTCTTCGAGCGTGCGCGGGAAGTCGTTGTTGCCGATGCCGAACCGCAGGCGCAGGACCTTCTCCTCGCGCTCGGTCAGGGTGTTGAGGACGTTCTCGATCTGTTCGCGCATGAGGTTGTAGGACGTCACGTCGACGGGCGACGTGGCGTCGGTGTCCTCGATAAAATCGCCGAAGTGCGAATCGCCGTCTTCGCCGATCGGGGTCTCGAGCGAGATCGGCTGTTGCGCGATCTTGAAGATCCGACGGATCTTGTCCACCGGATGGTCCATCTTCTCGGCGATCTCTTCCGGGGTCGGCTCGCGCCCGAGCTCCTGAACCAGGAAGCGCGACACGCGCGAGAGCTTGTTAATCGTCTCGATCATGTGGACCGGGATGCGGATGGTCCGCGCTTGGTCGGCGATGGCGCGGGTGACGGCCTGCCGGATCCACCACGTGGCGTAGGTCGAGAACTTGTAGCCGCGCTGGTACTCGAACTTGTCCACGGCGCGCATGAGGCCGATGTTCCCTTCCTGGATCAGGTCCAGGAACTGAAGCCCCCGGTTCGTGTACTTCTTCGCGATCGAGACCACGAGACGCAGGTTCGCCTCGACCACCTTCATCTTGGCGTCCTGGGCTTTGCGCTCTCCCTCGCGGATGCTCGAGACGATGTCGCTCAGCTCCTCGAACCGGTTGTTCGCCTCTTTCTCGAGTCGCTTGATCGTGCGCTGGGCCGTTCGCACGCGCTTGTCCATCTCGGTGAACTGATCCAGCGTCAGGCCGTGCTTGCGTTTGAGCGCGCGCGCCTCGGGCGAGTTCTTCTTGGTGCGCTTGACGATGCGCCGCAAGTCCGCCTCGCTGAGCATCGTGTTGAGGAAGATCTGGCGGATCTCCTGGTGCGCCGAATGAATGTTGCTGTAGGTGCGCTTAATCTTGTCGGCGATCTCCTCGATGATGCCGAAGTTCAGGTCCACTCGGGTCAGCCGATCGTTGATGTCCAGGCGCAGTTTCTCGACGGCGTTGGTCAGAGTCTTGACCCGACGCTGAGTGACCGCGGGATCGGAAAGCATCTCCAGGTTCTTGAAGATCTTCTCGTAGTTGGCCAGAATGCCCGAGAATTCCTCGAGCACTTCATTGACCTTCTTGGCGCGAACGGCCGCGTTGGTCTCGTCGATATTGGCGCGCAACAGGTCGTTGAGGCTGACCGCGCCGCACTCGACTTTGACCGAGAGGCGCTTGATTTCGTCGGCGGTGCAGCTAGCCTGCGAGATGGCTCCCGTGATTTCCTGTCGTCCCTCCTCGATCTGTTTGGCCAGGTTGATCTCCTCGTCGCGCGACAGAAGGGGCACCTTGCCCATCTCCATCAGGTAGAGTCGAACCGGATCGTCGATCTTCGCCGTTTCCGCCCCGTCGTCCGAGTCCTCTTCGACGCGCACAAAGACGCTATCGATGTCGCTCGATGCGGGACGTTTCTTCCGAGCGGCCGACGGCGCCGCCTCGATCTCCTCGACGACGACCGATTCCTCGCCGCTCTTGTTCCCGCGTCCGATGACGTCGATATGCTGCTCCTCGAGCTCGTCCAGGAGGCTCTCCATGTCGGAGGCGGAGAAGTCGTCGGGCAGAAGATCGTTGATCTCGTTGAAGGTCAGATGCCCCTTCTCCTTGCCCTGAGTAATCAGACTCTCGAAGTCTTTTCCCGTCATTGCGTTTGCCATGTGTCGTCAACCGACCTCTCATCCGTTGAGTCCCGCACGACCTGACGGCCTCGACGCGGACCCGCCGCAAGGCGGGATTCTCTGTCCACCACCTTAGACGCCGATCATGGGGCGTTGGATCCCCCTAATAGTCGTTTCCCAAACCCGGGTGCGTTCTCGCGACGCGCTTCACCTCGTTTGCCAGGCGCACTCTCTCTTGGAGATTCTCCATCTGGCGCTGCGCGATCGGGTCGATCTCGGGTTTGGCCCGGCTGGTTTTCCAGAGCCGATCCACCTGCGCGTTCAAACGCCGGTTCTCGGCCAACCGGTAATCGGCCTCGATCCGGTCGACCAGTTGCTCGGCCATCGCCAAGTAGTCTTCGCCGGGCTCGTCGGACTCGAAGACTACGGACTGCAAGAACCCTTCCTGCTCGGGCGAACGGCACTGGGCCATCAGATGAGGCCAGACGTTGGCCTCGCGCGCGTCTACGCCCAGGACGTTCTCGACCCATCGCCGCACCATCGGGTGTTCGATCCACTCGCCGCGCAGGCGGGGGCGAATCTGGCTTCGAGCGTCGCCGTGCTCGATCAGAATCCGCAAGAGCCCCATTTCCCTCGGCGTAGGGCGGCGTCCTCCCTCGCCAACGGCTTCCTCTTGCCATGATCCCGAAGGTGCAAGATTCGTGCCTCCAACTTGGGGTCCGTCGGCCGCAACGGGCGCGCGGCGACGCGCGCTCCGACTCTTCTTGTCCAAGTGACGTCGTAGCGCCGCCTCCGGGTGCCCCAGCTCGAGCGCGAGGCGCGTGATATAGCCCTCCCGGACCAGCTCCTCGTTCATCGCCTCCAGGACCGGCTCGAACAGTTCGAGCGCCTGGAACGTCCCCTCGGGGGAATTCATGTCGTAGCGGCGTCGAGCTTGCTGCAAGAGGAAGTCCAAGAACGGTACAGCCTGACTTACCAACTGTCTAAGCGCCTGGACACCCTCGCGCCGCGCATAACTGTCCGGATCCTCGCCTTCGGGCAGCAAACCCACGCGAACCGACAACCCGGCCCCTACCAGAGCCTCCAATCCTCGCAGAATCGCTTTGATCCCGGCTTCGTCTCCGTCGTAGAGAAAGACAGCCTCCCTAGTATAGCGACGAATCAGCCTAGATTGATCGGCCGTCAACGCCGTGCCCATCGACGCCACCGCCCCCGTCACCCCCGCCTGGTGGCAGGCGATCACGTCCATATATCCTTCGACCAGAACGGCGGGGGAACCTTGGCGCGTCAAGGTGTCGCGGGCTTGGGATAGTCCGTAAAGTTCATGGCCTTTACGAAAGAGTTCCGTCTCAGGGGTGTTCAGGTACTTCGGCGTTCCCTCGCCGATCACCCTCCCACCAAATCCTACGATTGTACCACGAACACCCAAGATTGGGAATATCAATCTTCCCCGAAGATAGTCTCCGACGCCCGAGCCGGTTTTGAACTCGCGCGCCAGTCCGGCTTCGAGCATCGTGCGGTCCGAGAACCCCTTGGCTCGAAGACGGTCCGTCAGCCCCCGCGAATCTTCGCTCGCCAGTCCCAGGTTGAACGCCTGAACGACCTCGCGAGAGACGCCCCGCCGATCCAGGTACTCGCGACCCGCGACGCCGTGGTCGGGGTGCGCCAGCCGCTCCGCGTAGTAGCGGGCCGCTTCGGCGAGGGCCTCGCCGAGGTTCTGGCGGTGGCGGATCTTCTCTTCCTCGACGCCTCGGGGCTCGAAACGAGGCATTTCGAGGCCGTACTTGCCCGCCAGGATTTCCAGGGCCTCGCGGAAATCGGCTCGCTCGATCTCGCGGACGAAAGCGATGACGTCGCCGCCTTTGCCGCAACCGAAGCACTTGAAGATTTGTTTGGCGGGATGAACGTTGAACGAAGGAGTCTTTTCCTGGTGGAAGGGACAGAGACCTTTGAGGTTGGCGCCGGCGCGTTTGAGTTCGACGTACTCTCCCACCACCTCCACGATATCGGCGGCGGTCCGAACCCGGTTGGCGAAGTCGCTAAAGGTCGAAAAGGTGCTGCTCATTTGCCGTCCGGAAACACAAAAATGGGTTCATCCGCCGACGGGCCAATAGGACGAATCTCGGATCAACTCAAAACGGACGAGAAAAGTCAAGCGGTTAGACTTCGAGTGCCGGTTGCGAAGTCGGACCGGCAAGACGAGTTCCTCCCTCCCGCGCGTCGAGTGGGCGACGCGCGTGCGTCAGTGGAAGCGCCTTCAGTTCTCTCGATCGGACATCGGGTGGATTTCAGGCCCGGGGGCACAATATCTCATTCTCTTTCTGCCACATCTCTCCCTCTCCGCGCAAGCGAAATCCCGGCTTCTCTACGCTTCTCTTGACAGAATCTCCGGCGCCGTGCGAACCTCGGTGGAAAGGACGCCGCGCCGTCCCGAAGTAGTGCGCCCGTCGACGTTTTCAGTCCGCTTCACGGAGAACACCCGATCACGGAGTCGGCGAGGGCCGAATCCCCCTGCCGGCTCTCCAGAATGAAAGGAAAACCGCTCATGTCGACTCGAACGCCCGGTTGGATCCTCGCGATTCTCCTCCTCGTTGCCGCGGCATTGACCAGCGCCTGTTCGCAGCTTCCTCCGCCCGCGCCTCCCCCGCCCGTCGTCGCGCCCTCCGCCGAGGCTGTCCGTCCTCTGGTCTACGGGATGAGGGCGCCCGACACCGCTTTTCTGACCGAAGAGAATGCGCCGGTCACTCTCAGCAGCTACTGGACGAAGAAGCCCGTCGTCCTCATCTACTATCGCGGAGGATGGTGTCCGTATTGTACGCGCCAGTTGATGGGGCTCGCGAAGACCTCTGAGAAACTCAAACGCATGGGGTTCACCACCCTCGCGGTCGGCGCCGACAGTCCCGAAAGCATCCGCAAGTACAGCCGTCCGGGAGTGGAGCACACTTTCCTTTCCGACCGCACAATGGAAGGCGCCAAGGCCTTCGGCGTCGCTTTCCGTGTGGACGACCAGACGCTGGCGCGCTACAAGGAGCTGGGCGTCGATCTCGAGGCGGAATCCGGCGAAACGCATCACATTCTTCCCGTTCCGTCGGTCTTCATCGTCGGGAGGGACGGAGTCGTTCGCTTCGTTCACGCCGATCCCGACTACACGGTGCGCCTGAGCAACGAGGGACTCGTCTTCGCCGCAGAGAATGCGGTCCCGCCCCAGGATAGATAGTCGCACCGGCGTCTTGTCGCTTCGCATCGACGCGGCCGGTCGCACGGAAGGGGCGATGCCGCGTTCATTCCCCATAGAGTCGGAGGAAACCCGTTCTTGCCCTACACCAATCCGATCGTTCCCGGTTTTCATCCGGACCCGAGCGTTTGTCGCGTGGGAGAAGACTACTTTCTCGTCACGAGCACGTTCGAGTACTTCCCCGGAGTCCCCATTTACCACAGCCGCGACTTGATCCACTGGCGCGCCATCGGCCACTGCCTGACCCGTCCGAGCCAGCTTCCTTTGGAAGGAGCGCCGAGTTCGCGCGGCGTTTACGCGCCGACCATTCGATTCCACAAAGACGTCTTCTACACGACGACGACAAACACCTCGGGCGGCGGCAATTTCTTCGTGACCGCATCCGATCCCGCCGGAGAATGGTCCGAGCCGATTTGGGTGGATCAGAAGGGAATCGATCCTTCTCTCTTGTTCGACGACGACGGCAAGATCTACTACACCACGAACAGGAACAAACAATCCGAAATCGACGTTCGCACCGGCAAACGCTTGACTGAGGTTCGCCAAACCTGGCCGGGAACCGGCGGCGGCTGGATGGAAGCGCCGCATCTCTACAAGATCGATGGCCTGTATTATCTTCTGGTCGCGGAAGGCGGAACCAGTCGCGGACACATGGTCTGCGTCGCGCGGTCGAAAGACCCGTGGGGGCCGTTCGAGTCGCATCCCGACAACCCGATTCTGAGCAACCGGCGTCTTCCTGGACCGCTTCAGGCCACCGGGCACGCGGACCTATTCCAGGCTCACGACGGCAGTTGGTGGATGGTGTTCCTGGCGATCCGCGACATTCCGAGCGGTTTCCCGCACATGCACCTCCTGGGACGCGAGACGTGTCTGGCTCCGATCGACTGGAAAGACGGCTGGCCGGTGGTCCGCGGAGGCGACACGATCGGCCTCGAAGTCGACGCCGCGCCTCCCGGGCCGCTTTGCCCCTGGCCCGTCGCGCCGACGCGCGACGATTTCGACTCGCCGCGCCTGGATCTCAGTTGGGTATCGCTGCGCAACCCGAATCCCGCGGACCGATCCCTGACCGAGCGGCCCGGCTACCTGCGGCTTCACGGTTCGGCCGTCACTCTGGACGACGTCGCCTCGCCCGCCTTCGTCTGTCGCCGCCAGCAACATTTCCGATTCCGCGCCGCTACGCTTCTCGATTTCATTCCCCGCGAGGAGAATGAAGAGGCGGGCCTCACGGTCTTTGCCAACGAGAAGCATCACTACGAAATCGCCCTCGCGCGGATCGAGGGAAAACGCCACGCGATCGTCCGACGCCGAATCGGCGACCTGACGGCCATCGTCGCCCGCGAAGCGGTCGGCGAGGAGGGGCCGGTCCGGCTCGAGATGAGCGGAGACGAAACGCTCTACCGATTTTCGTGCTGCCTCCCTGGAGAGCGGGAACCTCGGGTTCTGGCCACGGCGATGACCCGATATCTGACGACCGAGGTGGCGGGCGGATTCACCGGCGCGATGATCGGGCTCTATGCCACGGGCCGCGGACGTCCCTGCGACGCGCCCGCCGACTTCGACTGGTTCGACTACGCGGGCGAGAACGAATCGAGCGGATGAAGGCGTTCGCCGCCGAACCAGGCTGTCATCGTCGCGGGAAATGCCACAAACCGGTCGAACGGTCTTGACTGGGGACGGGCTTGGCGTAAAGTGAATATGGGATCGGTCTTGCGGCGTTGCAATCGGGGCGTGCGGGAGGGAGACATGAACATGGCAAAGATCGTCGTGAACCCGAGGATACTCGGCGGAAAACCTATCGTCGAGGGCACTCGCATATCCGTCGAGTTCGTTCTCGACCTGCTCGCTTCCGGCGTGAACGAGGACGAGATTCTCGAGGACTATCCCCACCTGACCGAAGAGGACATTCACGCTTGCCTGAGATACGCTGCCCATTCCTTCAGAAACGAGGTGTATCTCGAGTTGGAGGCCGCCCAGTGAGGTTTCGGGAACTGCGAATCCTCGCGGACGAGAACGTGTCGCCCAAGGTTGTCGCGTTTCTTAGAGACCAAGGCCTCGATGTGCTCGACGCCAAGGAACAAGGGTGGCACGGTAAGAGCGACGACGAACTCCTGCAGATCGCCCGTCGTGAGTCTCGCTGGATTCTGACTCACGATGCGGACTTCGGGATGTTGGCGGTCCTCGAGGGCGCGCCGCACTCCGGCATCCTCTTCCTGCGAGTCAAGAATCTTCAATCCCACAATGTCGTCGGCGTCTGCAGCCGACTTGTTCACAGCGACCTCGATTTCCCACCGCAATCTCTGGTGGTTATTGAAGAGGGCAGGATACGCCTTCGTCGGTCGAGTTCGGAACGACGCCGGGATTCTGGATGAGCCTTCAGCTGCGTTGCGACCTGTATCGCGCTCAGGTCCAGGAGCGAAACGTTCTTCGGCAAATCGAGCGGGTGCGGTTTTCGGGAGTGAAGCCGTAGCCTGCGGCCCCACGCGAATCGCTACGTCTTCAGCGCCTCGGCGTGTTTGCGATAGAGGCCGCGAAATTGGTGGTAGGTCAAGCCGAGGAGGTCGGCGGCCTCGCGCTGATTGTAGCGCGCTTGTTCGAGCGCCTGGCGCAGGAATCGGATTTCCATTTCTCCGAGCGCGTCCTGGAGCGAACGGCCGCGCAACGCGGAAAGACCGACCTCTTCCTCGCCATTGGATCGGTCCGGTTCACTCTTCCCGTCCACTTCGTCTACCCTGTCCACTCTGTCCACCGTCTCGCCCGGCGCATAGGGCGACTCGAACGGAGCGAATTCGAGCGTGTCGATCGTCGCCGTCTCGGACCGGTACGCCGCGCGTTCGACCACGTTCTTGATCTCGCGCACGTTGCCGGGCCAGGGATGGTTTACGAGGGCCTGCGCGGCCGCTTCGCTGAACTCGGGAATCTCGTCGCGTCCCAGCTCGTGAAACATCCGGTTGGCGAAGTGCCGCGCGAGAAGCAGAATGTCCTCGCCCCGCGCACGCAACGGGGGCAAGAACAGGACCTCGAACGACAAGCGGTCGAGAAGATCCTGTTTGAACTTCCCGCGCGCGGCCTCGCGCGCCAGGTCGGCGTTGGTCGCGCCGACGATCCGCACGTCCACGCTCACGCCGCGGCTTCCGCCCACGCGCTCGAACGCGCCGTACTCGACGACGCGCAGGATCTTCTCCTGCACCTCGATCGGGATGAGCGAGATCTCGTCGAGGAAGAGCGTCCCGCCGTTGGCCGCTTCGAAACGGCCCAAACGTCGGCGGCGCGCGCCGGTGAACGCGCCTTCTTCGTGACCGAAGAGTTCGGATTCGATGAGAGTGGGGGAGAGCGCCGAGCAATTGAGGGCGACGAACGGCTGGCCCCACCGCCGCGAGAGGAAATGCAGCCGTCGCGCGGCGATTTCCTTTCCCGTCCCGCGTTCGCCGATCAGGAGGACCGGGCGTTCGACCGGCGCGACGCGGCGCAGACTCTCCTGGAAATCGAGAAAGGCGGGCGACTCGCCGATCGCGTCGGTCGCTGTTCCGGCCTGCTGGGGCGACTCGAGGGCGCCGTCGTCGGATTCGGCGGAGAGGTTGGAATCGTTGTTCGCGGGCATGAGTCCGTCACGTCGTGCGAGTTGGAATCGACGCGCCCATCTTCCCGCGTCGAGCATCCGAACGCAATCGGAAACAGAAACGCATCCGACCGGCGAGGCATTGACAACGCCCCGATATCGAGCGACACTGTCTGGCGCCCGGACGACGCGCGCGCGCCGCGACTGAGGATCGACGTTCGCCGTCTTCATTTCGAGACCCTATCGTTTTCGCTCGACGAGAAAGGGGGCATTCCGTGAAACAGTTCGTACTGACGCCCGCGGCGGGCAAGAGACTCATCGCCAAGGCGATGGTCAAGCACCCGGCCGTTCGCGGAGCGCTCGAATCGGGAACGCTCGTCATTATCGCCGGAACGACGAACGGTTACGTCGCCGAGGAGGTGCTCGCGCACGTCGGCCAGTCCGAGGGATTCGCCGGGCGACGTTTCTTTCGAGGCATCACCCCGCCGCCTTCGTTCGCCACGACCGAATCGGGACGTCTCCCCGACGAGAGCGAATTCCCCGGCGACGTGGTCATCGTCCGCGGCGCGTGGCAGAAGGGGAAAACGATCTTCGACGTGGTGGACGACCTGAAAGAGGGCGACGCGATCCTGAAGGGCGCGAACGCCGTCGATCTGTCGAGCAAACGGGCCGGTCTCTTGATCGGGCATCCCAAGGGCGGCACTATCGTCGCGGCGCTGAAGGCCGTCGTGGGACGGCGCGTGCGCCTGATTGTCCCGGTCGGGCTCGAGAAGCGAATTTCGACCTCGCTCGACGAACTGGCGGCCCAGCTCAACGCTCCGGGAGCCAGGGGCCCTCGCTTTTTGCCCATCCCGGGAGAAGTCGTCACCGAGATCGAAGCCGTGTCGCTGCTTACGGGCGCGACGGCCGAGCTCGTCGCCGCGGGAGGCGTTTGCGGAGCGGAGGGCGCGGCCTGGCTCGCCGTAGCGGGCGATTCCGAACAGGAGAAGTCCGTGGAGACGCTGATGGAGTCCGTTTCGCACGAGCCGCCCTTCGTCCTTTGAAGAACGAACCGATGAACCATTCCGGGAAACGTCTCAGGATTCTCCATCTCGCCAGCAGCGAACGCTGGACCGGCGTGGCCGAGCCCGTCACGAGCCTCGCCCTCGAGCAGCAGCGCCTCGGACACGAGGTCCGGCTCGGTTGTGTCGGGGGGCGCAGTTTCGCGCGCAAGGCCTCGGCGCGGGGCGTCCGGCTCTTCGAAGGACTTCATCTCGACCGCCGTCTGCATCCCCTCCACGTTGTCTCGGACATCGTTCGTCTCAAACGTTTCTGCACCCGAAACCGGATCGACGTGGTCCACTGTCATCTTCTCCACGATCACTGGCTCGCGGCCCACACCCTGCGGTTCTACCCGTTCATCAGCACCCGCCCGCCCTATCTGGTTCGCACGCTCCATTCGAGCGAAGCGCCGCGCGCCGACTGGCTTCATCGGTGGCTTTTTCTCAACGCGACCGACGCCTTGATCGGCGTTTCGCGAACCGGCTGCGAGACGTCGGAGAAAGCGCTCGGGTTGCCCGCCGGTTCCATCCGCCCGGTGATGGGGGCCGTGGATCTGGAAAGATATCGTCCGGGTCTCGACTCGCAAGCCTTGCGTCGGGAGCTCGGGATTCCCGCTGGCGCTCCGGTGGCGGGCCTGGTGGCTCGCATGCGGGCCGGACGCGGCCTGCGTTGGCTGGTTCACGCCATTCCCCAGGTACTCGCGCGCGTCCCCACGGCCCACTTCGTCGTGGTCGGTCGCGGCGAACTCAAGAAATGGTTCCGCGACGAGATCGCCGACGAGCGGTTTCGCGGGCAGGTTCACTGGGCGGGCTACCGCAAGATCGATCCTCGTCCCGACCTCGGTCGGGCCGACCTACCGACCACCTACGCCGCGATGAACGTCTCGCTCTTCCTTGGACTTGGGAGCGAGGGCTCTTGCCGCGCGATTCTCGAAGCCATGGCGTGCGCCCGTCCGACCGTCGGCGTCGCCTTGAGCGCGGTGCCCGAGATCGTCGAGGACGGACAAACCGGTCTTCTCGTCAAGGATCGCGATGAAGCGGATCTAGTCGAGAAGCTTGTCGAAATGCTGGATGACACCGAGCGATGCGCCCGCATGGGCGAAGCGGCGCGCCGCCGGGCCGAGGCCGGATTCAACGAGACGGTTCGGGCCGAACAGGTCCTTCGGGTGTACGCGAGTTTGTTTGAGACGCGGGCTCGCCCGGGTCGATCCGCGCCACCCAGAGGTTGAGTGCCCCGTTGCCGGACTCCCAGACGGTCCTCTGCCTCACGACGTCCAGAAGCCGGTCGAGACGTTTCAGACGCTCGCGCGTCGCGTCCTCGCTCGCCCCTTTCAAACCCGAGTAGTAGAAGGGCGGGTAGTATAGACGGAACTTCCAAAGAGCGGGATCGTACAATCCCGCTCCCGGGCGCGACACGGCATCGACGAAAGCCGGGTCTTGTCTTGCCTCGCTCGCCGGATAGGTCTTGAGAAGTCTCACCAACTCGAACTCGTTCACCGCGATCAGTTCGATTCCTCGTTCGCGAAGACGCGCCAACACGCCCCTCACGTCGCTTCCGTCCGCCGACGTTCCGTCGGGCGACGTTCCGTCGGGCGACGTTCCGTCGGGCGACATAAGGACTTCCCACAGCAGGCACGGGTCAAAAACCGTGCTGCAGACGACGGGGCCGTCGATCGCTCCCGCCCGCGCCTCATAGAGGAGAAGAACGCGCGCGTCGGGTCCGGCGGCGACCCGTTCGCGACGGACGGCGTCAAAGAATCGTTCCACGGGCGGCCCCATGTGTCGGGCTGCGACCGTCCGGCTTGGCGTCGTCCCCACGCCGGCCCGGATCGAGCCGTCGGCGAACGAAATCATCGTCTGACAACCGGCCAATTGGACGACCCACAAGAAAATCCCCACTTGCGCGATTCGGCGGAGGGCGTCGGAGAACGATCCGAGCGCGGGAAGCGCGGAAAGGCCCAAGGCGATGGCGAGCGGGATCAGCGGCGCGAGGAATCGAGGCGAGGCGTTCGGCACGCTGCTCCAGAAGAAGCATCCGGCGATCGCGAACCAGGCCAGGCCGCGACGAGTGGCGTCAGGCCGGGGATGAAGACCGAACGCGAGAACAGAGGCGAGAATCCAGATCGCGGCGGCGCAAGGCAGCGCGAGCCAGAGGCGGCTCGGCCAGACCGGCGGCATCGGGTCCGCCAGGGCGTAGAGCCGTTTCACAAACGCGCCCATGTGCCACGCCGTGAAGATCTCGGGCCGGTGCGCGCCCGCCATGAACCGCCGAAGCGCGAGGGCGGGACTGTTCTCGCCCAGATAACCGACGTTGACCGTCAACGGAGGAAAGAGGGAGCGATCGATCGCCCAAGCGCGGACGAGCCAAGGCGAATACGCGACAACGAAGACCACGACAAGAAGGACGAGAACCCCGGCGGTGCGAAGAGGACGATTCAGTTGGGCGAGAAACCCGGGCAGAGCCTCGCGCGGCACGAGGGGGACCAGCACGACGAAGAACGGAAGGATCGCCACGCCCATGACGGGGTATTTGCATCCGAGCGCAAGGCCGAGAAAGACGGCCGCCAGAAGCGGATCGAGACGATTCGGTTCCTGACGCGCGCGAACCCAACAAAGGACCGCCGCCGTCGCATAGAGAGCGGTCGCCATGTCCGCGTAGGCGTCGCGCAGAATGTCGAACGCGCTCCAGTGGGCGAGAAACGCGAGCGCGCCCACCGCTCGCATTGCGCGAGACACACCGAGCCGCCCAAGCAACGCGACGAGGAGCGCCGCGGTCGAGAGTCCGAGATAGACGTTGACGAGCTTGGGAGCGAAGGCGTCGGCCCCGCCCTCGAACAACCGTCCCAAAGCGAACAACATTTCCACTCCCTGGGGCATCAGGGAGTAAGAGTTCCCCTCGATCGGGCGCAGCGATCCTTCTTCCAAGAGATGCCGAACTTCGGGCAGGTGGTATTCGAGAACGTCGTAGAGAAACGACGGCGTCAAGGCCGCGATCGCATATCGAACGGCCACGATGAGAACCAGCGCCCAGAGAACGCCGGTCGGGGAATTCGCGGCGCCGAAGGCTGATCGCACCCGAACGACAGCGGCGCTCGCGACATCGTCCGCGTGCCTCGCGGCATACACGAGGAGAACAAGAAAAAGAACCGGCGCGATCCAACCGGAAAACGGATTCAATCCCGTCAGCGTTCCCACGGCCCCGAGGAACCACATCGCAAGCGAGAGGACTCCCCAGCCCAACGCCAGCGACAAGGACAGAGGCGGATCGGGATCGCCGCACACCCGACCCACGCGAATTCTCAGAATCCGCCGTCCCACAACGAGAGCGAAGAACGGGACCAGGCCGACGGCCAGCAACGCCCGCAGGTGATAGAGCCCCCGCACCCACAAAGAGAAATCGGTTTCGGACGGGGGAGTCGGCAAGCGCCCAAGAAGAACCAGGATCAGAGCCGCCGGCGGAAGAGCGCACTGGAGGATCGAGAGCCGACGTGCGGAGTTCGAGCGGGGCTGGGTCTCGGCCATCGTTCGTCCTATCTGCGCCCGAGGTCTCCGGCGATGCGCTTCCCCACGATGGGGTACGAGAGAACCCGTCCTCTGAGCGCCTGCCACGCCCCGACGAGGCAGCAGAGGCCGAACAATGCATAGAACGCCCAGAAAGCGTAGTCGGTGATCGATCGGACGCTCGGGGCGAAGGCGGCGGACTCGGTCAGAACTCCGATCAATTTGGCCGACAGGTCGAGCAGATACTTGACTGCGACGGCACAAAGGAGAATCAGGCTGAAATGAATCCCCTGGAGCGCCTGATGACAGACGTTTCGACTCCGCTCACGATACAGGTAGAAGAGAAAGGCGTTGACCACGGCGCCCCACAGAGGGACGAGCGTGGAAAGATGGCCGACCAGCGCCGCGCCTCGTTCTCCCGGCTGAAGAGGGGGAATCGAGGAGTTGTCCGGAGGCGCCATGACTTGGGACCCTTCGACCGCCGAGCCACGTGCCGTAGGTAGCGACGCGGTATGCAACGCAGTTACCAAACGCGCCGCCAAAAAGCAACCGGAATCCAGGCGAAAACCAGTCGAAACGCATGGGAAATCGAGGGACGTGGCGACCCCTTGCGAGGTACAAGGCGTCCGTGGGCGGACGCCCCGTCAATCGATCGACCCGCTCCCGGCGGCGGGAGGGGAAGCAGAACGGAGGAATCGACCATGTTCAAACCCGATCTGTGGCGAGTCTATCGCGTCGCGAAACTCCTCGATGTGTCGAAGAAGAGGGTCTATCAGATGGTTCATGAAGGCAAACTGGACGCCGTGCGCCTGGGCCCGCGCTCGATGCGAATCACCCACGAGAGCATCGAGCGATTCATAACCGAGGGAAGGCACAAGAACCGCGAGGAGTTGGGATTGATCCTGAGCTGAGCAAGGGCGGCGGTGCGGCAAACAACCCGAGCGACCTCGGAAAACGCGTTTTCCACAGGCAGGAGCGACACCCCGACGTTTGTTCTGGATTTGTAGCTTCTGCACGAGAGCTGTGCAGAAGCTGGGGAAAACACGGAATTCTACAGGACAGCGTGAGAAAACCCTTGCCCAAAGAGACACGCGTTTGATAGACAGTATGGGATGTCGTCTACTTCGCGATTTGCCGACTTGATGTGGGGCGGGCCTGAAGTTGTGTCCTTGAAGGCATTTTCACTCCAATAACAAGCGGTAGTCTGGCGAAAACCAAGTTCGGATTCCCGCTGGGCGCGGGATTGCAGTCGCGGTCGCGACACGCGCTGTGTCGCCGACCCGTGGCGCATCGCCCGTTTTGCCTCGCCCAGTTTGGGAGATGGCTTGCATGATCGAACTCGATCCAGAGACGACCGCGGGAAAGGGTCTTAGGGAACGGTTGACCGGACTCATGGTCTGGTTGATCCCGCTGGCGGCTATCGTCTTGGCCGTGGTCGAGGGAGTTCACGAGTGGGTCCGGCCCGAGGCCGTCACGTGGGTGCGGCACCTCCTTGTGGTCTCCGCCGGCGCGGTCGCCGCCACCCTTTGGGCCTTGGTCCTTTGGCGGACGGCGGTGCGCGACATCGACAACCGTGTGCGCGCGAGAACCGCCGAGCTCGAGACGGAGAACCTCGCCCTCAATCTTCAGATCGAAGAGCGTCGTCGGGCGGTCGAAGGTCTGCGCCGCAACGAAGCCCTTCAACGCGCCATACTTTCCCTCCTTCCCGATCTCGTTTTCCGAATCCGGCGCGACGGCGCCTGTGTGGGATTCAACACGTCCACGGGCGAGTACCATTCCGTTCCTTCCGGCTCGGCGCCGACGTCGCGTCTTCGCGAGCGCGGCTTCTCGCCCGAGATACTCAGACGCGCGCTCGATCTGTTCTCGTCGCCTCCCGAAAAACGAACGCTTCTGACCTTCGAGTACGGGGTCGATCTCCCTCGCGGTCGAACCGATTTCGAGGCCCGCGTGGTTCCCTTCGGAGAAAACGACCTCCTCTGCGTCGTCCGCGACGTGTCCCTGCTCCGACCCGCCTCGCCCCCCGCGGACCCGGACCGAGAGCGGATTCGCGACGCCATCGAGACGACGTCGACCGGCTATTTTCAGATCGACCGAGACGGGCGCTATCGCGCCGTCAACGCCGCGTGGCTGGCGATGCACGGCTACCAAACGGACGAAGACGTCTTGGGCCAACACTACGCCCTGACCGAGGTGGAGTCGGAGATGGCGAAGACGAAGGGCTTGATGGACCGAGTCTTCAAGGGAGAGACTATTTCCGGCGTCGAGGTCACGCACCAGAAGAAGGACGGCTCGGAGATTCATCACATCGTCTCTATCGGGCCCGTCTCTCGGGAAGGGGAGATCAGGGGCGCCCATGGATTTCTGATCGACGTCACGGACCGCGCGCGCTCGCAGGAGCGCCTGACCCTTCTGTCGTCCGCCGTGGCTCAGTGCGGCGAGGGCATCGTCGTGACCGACATGGTCGGTCGCGTTCTGCTCGCCAACGATGCATTCGCTTCGCTCCACGGCTATTCGAAGGAGGAACTGACGGGCCGGCATGTATCGCTGTTTCATACGGCCGAGCAGATGCCTGGACTGGAAGCCGCCTTCGAGGAGGCTCAGAAGGACGGCCACTTCGACGGCGAGGTGTGGCACGTTCGGCGCGACGGCTCGACCTTCGCCAGCCATCTCCAGATCTCGCTCTTGCACGACCGACGGCACAACCCGATCGGAATGATTCTCACGTTCCGCGACATGAGCGAGCATCGCAGGGTGAGCGAACTTCTGCGCGCGAGTCGCTCGAAGCTCCTCCAAGTCGTCGACCTCTTGCCCCACCTCATTTACGCCAAGGATAAGAGAGGACGTTTCCTTCTGGCGAACCGGGCCGTCGCCCGGGCCTACGGGGTCTCCGTCCAAGACCTGATCGGGAAGAGGGACGAAGATTTCGACGTTCCAGTCGCGGAAATCGAGGCCTCGCGTCGAGCGGATCTCGAAGTGATCGAGAGCGGGCAACCCAAGTTCATTCCCGAGTTCACGACCACCGACGCAACGGGCAAGACGCGGATTCTCCAAACCACCAAGATCCCCTTTGTCGAATCCTCCTCCGACGCTCCGGCGGTCCTGTCCGCGTCGATCGACATCACCGACCAGAAACAAACCGACGGGGAGCGCAGAAACCTCGAGGCGCGGCTCCAATACCTCCACAAGCTCGAGAGTCTCGGGGTGCTGGCGGGCGGCATCGCCCACAACTTCAACAATCTCTTCATGGGGGTGCTCGGCAACGCCGACCAGGCGCTCGAGGACATTCCCGAAGAGTCGCCCGCCTACGAAGCCGTCAAGGATATCGAACGGGCCGCCCAGCGCGCCGCGGTCTTGAGCAGGCAGATGCTCGCCTTCTCGGGCCGGGGCAAATTCATCGTCGAGAAGATCGATCTGTCGAACCTGGTCCGCGACATGACGGACACGATCCGGACCTCGGTCTGCGACCGGGCCCTGGTCAAGTACAACCTCGCCGGCGACATCCCGCTCGTGCGCGCCGACGCCACTCAGATCCAGCAACTCGTCGGCAGTCTCGTCGCGAATGCCTCGGAAGCCGTCGAGGAGAAGAAAGAAAGCGGGACGATCGTCGTCTCGACCTGCGTCGCGCACTGCACGCGAGAGATGCTGGCCTCGACGTGGATCGACGACAATCTTCCCGAGGGCGAGTACGTCTCGCTCGAGGTGGCCGATACCGGATGCGGGATGGACGAAGCCACCGTCAAGAAGATCTTCGATCCCTTCTTCACCACCAAGTTCACCGGACGCGGTCTCGGGTTGGCGGCGTCGCTCGGAATCGTCCGCGGACACAAGGGAGCGATCAAGGTCGTGTCTCGATCGGCCGAGGGCTCCAAGTTCCAGGTCTTCCTCCCCGCCGCCTTCCCCATTCCCGAGGACGCTGCGGGAGACAAACGCGAGACCAAGCAGGCGCTCGTCGCCGAGGGCCATGGCTCGATCCTCCTGATCGACGACGACGAAGCCGTCATCCGCGCGGGGAAACGGATTCTCGAACGAGCGGGCTACGAAGTCTTCACCGCCTCCGGCGGACGCGAAGGCGTGCCTCTTTTCAAGGAACACGCCGACGAGATCGGCTGCGTTCTCCTGGACTACATGATGCCTTACATGGACGGCCAGGAGACCTTCGTCGAACTGCGCCGCGTGCGATCCGACGTTCCCGTGATTATCGTCAGCGGATGCGGGCAGTCCGAGGTCATGAGCCGATTCAAGGGCGAGAAACCCGACGGATTCATCCAGAAACCGTTCGAAGTCCAGGGCCTCTTCGAAACGCTCCGCGTCATCATGGGAAAAGGCTCCCGCCGCGCCTAGCGGTCAGATCTATTGCGCCGGACTCCGCATTGTTCTGAGTACAGGCTTCAGCCTGCTCTCCGTCGGCGCGAGAGCAGGCTGAAGCCTGTACTCAGAACTCCTCACTCGCACTATTGACTTTGCATTCTCCCCCCGGATTCGCCGATGATGGGTCCGACGGGCAGTACCGGCGCGGGATTCCCACGAGGACACCGAGACGATGAAGCGCGAGGGCGCGACAACGCTGCAGTTCTACCTAGGACGCGCGGGAAGCGGCAAGACGCGGCGCTGTCTGGATGAAATCGTCGCGCGCCTTCGCGACGATCCCTCGCCCCGCGCGGGCCCGATCGTCTGGCTCCTTCCCGAACAGGCGACGGCGCAAGCCGAACGCGCGCTTCTTCTTCAACCGGGCATCCGCGGTTTCGCGCGGGCCCACGTTCTTTCCTTCAAGCGCTTGGCGCAGCGGGTCCTGAGCGAAACGGGCGGCGCGCCCCGCCCCTGGCTCGACGAACAAGGCCGCAGGATGCTCCTGAGCGCCCTCGTCGCGCGCCACGCCGATTCGCTCCGGCTCTTTTCGAAATCGGCGCGCGAGGCGGGATTCATCGCGCGTCTGGCGCGCACGTTCACCGAGCTCGCTCAGTTCCGCCACTCAATCGACGACGTCGAACGCGAGGCGCTCGCGCTCGAATCGCGTCTCTCCGACGCCGCGGGCGATCCCGCGCGCGATCCCGCGCGCGATCCCGCGCGTCCTCCTCGGGCGGCCGATCCTCTCCTCGCCCTCAAACTGCGCGATCTGGTCACGCTCGGCCGCGCTTGGGAGGCCGAGTACGGTTCTCGGTTCGACGATCCCGACCGTTTCCTCGACAGTCTCGCCCAACGGATCGAGCAGTCGAGCCTGTTCGACCGCGCCGAAGTCTGGATCGACGGGTTCGCTTCGTTCATGCCCCAGGAGGCGCACGTGCTGCGCCGCATCCTGAGTCGCGCCGACGCGGTTCGCGCGACGCTTCTTCTCGATCCCGCGCAACTCGATTCGATTTCGTCCTCCTCCGTCTCCGTCGCGCCGGACCCCACGCGTCTCTTCTCTCAGACCGAGGAGACGTATCTCAAGCTCCGCGGCGCGGCGCTCGAACTCCGCCTCGATATCCTCGAACCGGTCCTTTTTCCGGCAGGAGCGAAGCAGAATACCCCTGGACGCCCGAACGGAGACGGCGACGTGGTTGCGCCCCGGTTCGTTTCGAGTCCCACGCTGGCGCGGCTAGAGACCCGCCTCGTCGAATCGGGCATGATGGCGCTGTCGGCTCGATCCTCCGCGCTCGACCAAGCCGTCGAAATCGACACTCTGCCTTCGCCGTTGCCGCCGCTCGTTTGCGCGGAGGCGACGGGACGCCGCGAGGAGGTCGAGGCCGCGGCGCGCGCGATTCGGCGCCTGTGCCGGGAGGAAGGCGAACGCTATCGCGACATCGCCGTCGTCGTGCGCGACCTCGAGCCGTACCAGTCCTCGATCCGTTCCGTGTTTACGCGGCACGGCATTCCGTACTTCATCGACCGGCGGCGCGGCATGTCGCACCATCCCCTGGTCGAGCTTGTCCGCTCGGCGTTGCGCGTCGCGACGGACGGCTGGAGCGGCGAGGACGTGGTCCAATGCCTCAAGACCGATCTCGTCCCTATCGGACGATGCGAAGTCGATGCGATCGAGAACTACGCTCTGGCCCGCGGCGTTCGCGGACGCGAATGGTGGGTCGAACGTCCCTGGCGCGCCGCTGCGGGTCTTCGCGCCGCCGAACCCGAAACGTTGGAGAACGGAGACGACTCGCCCGAGTCTCTCCCCTCGGATGCCGTTCGCCGCCGCGCGCTCGCCCCTCTGGTTTCGCTCGAGGAATTCCTCGCTCGCGCCGCCGCGAGCGCCGCGCCGACGGACCCAGGATCGGAGACCCGTCACCTCCCGGCCCGCGAGTTCGCTCTGGCGCTCGGACGACTTCTCGAAGAGCTCGATTGCGCCCGCACGCTCGAACAATGGGCCGAGACGGCGCGCGCCGAAGGCGATCTCGATCGGGCCGACGAACACGTTCAGGCCTGGGAAGCGGTCGCCGGACTTCTGGAACAGATGGCCCGGACTCTGGGCGACACGGCGATGCCGTTGCGCGATCTTGTCTCGGTCGCGGAGACGGCCCTCTCGGAACTCTCGCTCGGACTGGTTCCGCCTTCGCTCGACCAGGTCCTCGTCGGGACCGTCGAACGTTCGCGTCAACCCGATCTGAGCAGCGTGTTTGTCCTCGGGGTCAACGAAGGCGCGTTTCCGTTCCCGCGCGGCGAGGACGCGATCTTCAACGACGCCGAGCGCGAGGCGCTGTCCGACTCGACCGGTTTCGATCTCGCGCCCCCCTCGTCGATTCATCTTCTGCGCGAACGCTACCTGGGCTACGTCGCGTTCACGCGCGCCTCTCGGCGACTCTGGATCAGTTGGGCTTCGACGGACGACGAGGGGCGGACCCTGCAGCCCTCTTCGTTTGTCCACGCCTTTCTCGACGCCGCGACCGAGGGCGCGCCGCCTCCCGCCGTCTTTCGCATCGGACCGCGATGGCTCGAAGAGTCGCTCGACTCGGTCGAGACCTGGCGCCAAGCCGTCGAGGGGGTCGTCCGCGCGGCGAATCCCGGCTCGGGTCTGGAAGAAGAGACTCGACGCGCTTGGAGAGATTTCCGAAACCGAATCGTCCATCGCCCCGAGATCGCCGAGAGTCTCGATCGATCGCTCGGCTCGGCGGCGACGGACCGGCATCCCGAGCGACTCGAACCCGCGGTCGACGTTCCGGCCCTGCTCGACGCGTCGCGCCCGATCAGCGTCTCGCGGCTCGAATCGTTCGCCCAATGTCCCTACCAGTACTTCGCGCGTTACGGCTTGCGCCTCGGGGAGCGCGAGCGATTCGAAATCGCCCCGCTCGACGTCGGTTTGTTCCATCACGAACTCTTGAGCGAGACGTTCGAGATTCTCCGACGCGAGCGAGGCGCCGTCGCCCCCGGACCGACGCCCGAGGGGCTGCGCGACTGCGCTCTGGATTGGGGCAAGGTGTCGATCGAGGAGGCGTGGCGCGCGCTCGACCGAGCGATCGAGCGCCGGCGAGGCGGCTTTCTGGCCGACGCGCCGCTCAAAGAGGCCCAGACCCGCTTCTTCGTCGATCGCACGCGCAACCTGCTTCGCGCGGCCCTCGTTTCTTTCGTCCGGCAGGGGAGGGACGACGCGTTCCTCCAGGTCGCGGCCGAAGAGACGTTCGGCGACCGCGGGTCGCGATTGCCGTCGCTCCCGATTCCGCTCGAAGGAGACGCGAGGATCGCGCTCCACGGAAAGATCGACCGCATCGACCTCGCATGGAGCGCCGACGCGGGAATCTTCGTCCGCGTGATCGACTTCAAGAGCTCGGCGCGGCCGCTCCGGCCCGGCGACGTGATCCAAGGGCTCTCGCTCCAACTCCCGCTCTATCTCGCCGCGGTCGAGGCGTCCTGGCGCGGACGCGCGCGTCCCGCCGGAATGTTCTTCCTTCCTCTACGGCGCGAGGCCGAATCCGTATCCGTCGCTCCCGATCCCGACGCCGAACCCCGTCCCGCCGCCGAAGCGATCCGGGCCCGCGGCGCATTCGACATCGGGACGCTCGCTTTCTTCGGTCCGCTCGAACCGGGCGAGAAGTCCGACTACGTGAATGTGAGACTCAAGAACGACGGCAATCCGTATGAAAAGGGCGACTGGCTCGAACCGGGACTGCTTGACAGACTGTGCGACCGCGCGTGTCGCGAGGCGGGCCGCCTTGCGGATCGGATCCTCGAGGGCCGAATCGAGGTTCGCCCCCTGCGGACGGGCAACGAGACGGCATGCAGATACTGCCCCTATGCCGACGTCTGCCGGATCGACCCGCCGACGGCGTCCTACCGGTCCGTCCGATCGTTCACCCGAGCCGGAGCGGTCGAGGCGCTGTCGGACCAGAGATAGACCGTGACCTCGCCGATTCGCAGGCGTTCGCTCTGCGTCCAGGACGGACCGAGGGCGCGAGCGGCTTCGAGAATCGCGGGACGCGTCCCGCGCGGCGTCTTTTCCTTGTAAAGGACGAGCCACAAGCACGCACCGGGACGCGCGTGTCGTCGGACTAGGCCCGTCAGTTCCCCCACGTCCCTCTCTCCCCGATCGACGATCTCGACCGTTTGCCTCAAGGGGCCGTAGTAATCGAGGGCGGTTCGCAAGTGACGCGCGGGACCGTACGCGATCACGACGTCGTCGGGCTCGGAACGGCGCGCGACCCGCGCCACCGCCTGCTTGACACCGTCTCCGGGATCGAGTTCGTAAGCGATCGTCACCGACCCGAGAACGAGCGCCCAAACGACGAGCGCCGCGCGCGACACGGTCCTGCGCCGAAGCGACGCGAACCCGACCGCGCCGATCGCCATCGCCGCGACGATGATGAGAGCGCGGCGCGCGGGGCTGGACTTCTCGACGGCTCAAACCACGGCATAGGCCATCAGGATCGCCATGAAGATGGCGAGAGGATACGGACGCGCCTCCAAACCGGCCCACACGCACCGCTGATGAAGAGCGTAGAGGAGCGCCGCCCAGAGCGCGGGTCGCTCGCCTGCGCCGCGTCGGACGAACAAGGCCAGGACGAGAATCGATCCGAGGTTCAGAAGAAGAGAAGGGAAGCGCAACGACCACTGCGAATCTCCGAAGACGGCGGACCACGCTCTCATGCCCCAGAAGCAGGTCGGAAAGTGCCCGGCGGCCAGACGGTTCGAAGCGATGGCCTCCCATCCGAGGCGACTCACTTCGAGCGTGGTGAACTCATCGGTCCAGGGGCTCCGCCAGCCGATTTGCGGCAACGCTAGCGCCGTCGCCAAGAGCAGAATGAGAGCGAGGCGCCGCGCGAAACATCGGTTGTTCACAGGGGGGGGCTTGCGGACCCGACTCAGGCCTCGGCGATGCGACTCGCCCGTTGGGTGCGGGGGGGTGTTCCTGGGAAGACGGTGTGTTCTCGGATTCGGGCATCGAACTCGCGGTCCTTCCAAGGGATGCATCTCGACGACGAGACCACCCAATTGCGTGAACGCTGGCAAACCGAATCGGGGTCACAACGTAGACGAGGGGCGTTCAGGCGGCCGCGTCCCGCCGCGGGAATCGAACTGGACCCGAGGTCGCATTTGGGATTGAAGGAATGCTGTCGTTTGTGGTTTCATGGCGTTTCTCGTCCAAAACCATGAGGACGGAGAGGAAGGGGACGGAGAACAAGAGAAAACGGACCGGTCCCGACCAGGAAGAGTTCTTAGGACTCTCGGGCCCTGACTAGAGAGGATTTGGAAAGCGGTATGAAGCTGCTGGAGACTCTGACAAACATCTCGCACGAGTACGGAACGCCTTTGTTCGTCAAGGCGGGCGGGGGGAACACGTCGGCCAAAGACCCCGACACGCTTTGGATCAAGCCCTCGGGTCTCGCCCTCCCAAACGTCACACCGGAGTCGTTTGTGGCCATCGACCGGACCCAGCTCGCGAAGATCTTCTCCGCCTCCCCGCCCGACGACCCGGTCGAGCGCGAGGCGATGGTCAAGAACCTGATGATGGCCGCCGTGCGGCCCGAGTCCAAGGGGCGTCCGTCGGTCGAAGCGCCGCTCCACGGCACGTTCGAGGCGACGTTCGTCGTCCACACCCATCCCGAGCCGGTCAACGGGATGGTCTGCGCCGTCGAGGGCGCAGAGGTCTGCCGACGCCTTTTTCCCGACGCGCTCTGGATCGAATACACCGATCCGGGCTACACGCTGTCGATGTACACGCGCCGCCGTATCCAGGAATACGCCGCCGAAAACGGGCAGGAGCCGTCGATGGTGTTCATGCAAAACCACGGCCTGTTCGTCGCGGGCGACACCTACGAAGAAGTCCGCGAGACCCACGACACGATCCTCGGGGCGCTCGACGAGGAATATCGCAAAGCGGGAATTCCCGCGACGATCGACGTCGGTCCCGATCCCGCCCCCGAGACGATCGAAGAGATCCGTCTTCTCTTTCAGAAGATGCGTCCGGACGACGCGACGGTCTATGTCGCGGCGTCGGGCCCTTTCAAGGCGCCCGGCGGCCCGATGACGCCCGACCACGTCGTCTATATGAAGGCCCACGCGATGTTCGGTCAGGCGACCGAGGAAAACGTCGAACGGTTTCGCGAGGGATACGGATATCTGCCCCAGGTGGTTTGCGCGCCCGAAGGGGTTTTCGGTATAGGGACGAGCGAAAACAGCGCGGCCCGCGCCCTCGATCTCGCTCTGGACGGCGCGTTGATCGAGCAGCTGGCGGAGGCGTTCGGCGGCATCCGGTACATGAGCGCCGCGGCCGCCGATTTCATCGACAATTGGGAAGTGGAGGCCTACCGCCGGACCGCGGCGTCGTAGATCGAGTTCGTTTGTTGGGAGTCCAGGCTTCGGCCTGCCGGACGCCCGAGCGATAGGTTCGACGAAGAAGAGGCAGGCCAAAGCCTGTACTCCGAACTTCTGGGAGGGATGGGGCAATGACTACCGAGCAAATCGAAGCGGCCTACACGATCGCGTCCGAACGCTACGGCACGATGGGAGTGGACACCGAGAAGGCGATGGAGATCCTGTCGGGTATCGCCATCAGTCTCCATTGTTGGCAGGGCGACGACGTGGGCGGATTCGAAGTGCCCGACGGCGAACTCGGCGGCGGCCTCGCGGCCACGGGGAACTATCCGGGCAAGGCGCGCAATGCCGACGAGCTGCGCCAGGATCTCGACGCGGCCTACAGTCTCATCCCGGGCTCGCACCGCCTGAATCTGCACGCGATGTATTCCGAGACGGGCAAGAAGCGGGTGGAGCGGACCGAGCTCGCTCCCGAGCACTTCGCTCGTTGGACGGATTGGGCCAAGGCGGCGGAACGCGGGATCGACTTCAACCCGACCTGTTTCTCGCACCCGATGGCCGAGAGCGGCTTCACCCTGGCGAGTGCCGACGAATCGGTCCGGCGATTCTGGATCGACCACTGCAAGGCGGCGCGCAAGATCGGCGAACATTTCGGCCGCGAACTCGGGACGCCGTCGGTCGTCAACGTCTGGGTTCCCGACGGTTACAAGGACACTCCGGTCGATCGGGTCTCGCCGCGCCTGCGGCTGGCCGAATCGCTCGATGCGGTCTTCGAGGAAGAGCTCGATCCCGAGCTCCAGCTCGATTCGGTCGAGAGCAAACTCTTCGGCATCGGTTCGGAGAGCTACGTTGTCGGCTCGCACGAGTTCTACCTCGGGTACGCCGTGTCGAGCGGGACGCTACTGTGTCTCGACGCGGGGCATTTCCATCCGACCGAGGTGATCTCGGACAAGATTTCGTCGGCCCTCGTGTTCCTCGACGAGATTCTCCTCCACGTGAGCCGGGGCGTGCGGTGGGACAGCGACCACGTCGTCGTCCTGTCGGACGAACTCCAGGCGATCGCCCAGGAAATCGTCCGGGGCGAATTCCTCGACCGCGTCCACATCGGGCTCGACTTCTTCGACGCGAGCATCAATCGCGTCGCGGCGTGGACGATCGGGACGCGCTGCATGATCAAGGCGCTTCTGATGGCGCTGCTCGAGCCGATCGACGAGCTGCGGCGGCTGGAACTCGACGAGGATTTCACGGCGCGTCTGGCGATGCTCGAAGAACTCAAGACCTTGCCCTTCGGAGCCGTCTGGGATTATTACTGCCTCAAGCAGGAGGTGCCCGTCGGCCCCGCGTGGCTCGACGCGGCGCGCGACTACGAGAAGAACGTGTTGTCGAAACGATAGGTGGATCGTTCGAGTATGAGTAGGAGTACGAGCACGATTACGAGCACGAGAGAGAAGGAGAGAGAGATGGTCATATCCGACTCGATTGCATCTTATTTGGCCCAGACTCCGCCCGACAAGATCGACGCCGGGTTCCTGGGGTATATCGCCAACTTGACCGAGATCGCCAAGGTCTCGCCCGCGGTCGCGGGGTCGATCGTTCAGGAACTGGTGGATCAACGGTCGAACCTCAAGCTCATCGCCAGCGAGAACTACTGTTCGCTCTCGACGCAGCTGGCGATGGGAAATCTCCTGACCGACAAGTACGCCGAAGGGTTCCCGGGCCATCGAAACTACGCGGGCTGCGACAACGTCGATGCCGTCGAGTCGCTCGCCTGCGCCGAGGCGTGCAAACTCTTCGGCGCCGAACACGCCTACGTCCAGCCCCACAGCGGCGCCGACGCCAACCTGATCGCCTACTGGGCGATCCTGAACGCCCGCGTGAGCGTTCCCGCGCTCGAAGAGATCGGCGACACCAATCCGACCCATCTCTCGCAGGAGGACTGGAACCGGCTTCGCAATCGCGTCGGCAATCAAAAGCTCCTCGGTATGGACTACTACTCGGGCGGACACCTGACCCACGGTTACCGGTTCAACGTCTCGGCCCAGATGTTCGACGCGACCACCTACAGCGTGAACCGCGAGACGGGGTTGATGGACTACGACGAGATCGAGCGCATGGCCAAAGAGATCCGTCCTCTGATCCTCCTGGCGGGCTACAGCGCCTATCCGCGCGCGATCGACTTCCGCCGTCTGCGCGCGATCGCCGACGCGGTCGACGCCGTTCTCATGGTGGACATGGCGCACTTCGCGGGTCTGGTCGCCGGCGGCGTGTTCGAGGGCGACTCGAATCCGATCCCCTTTGCGCACGTCGTGACTACCACGACCCACAAGACCCTGCGCGGCCCGCGCGGCGGTCTGATTCTCTGCAAAGAGGAGTTCGCCGAGCATGTGGACAAGGGGTGTCCGCTGGTGATCGGCGGCCCGCTGCCCCACGTCAGCGCGGCCAAGGCCGTCGCCCTCATCGAGGCGAATCGGCCCGAGTTCCGCGACTACGCGCGAAAGATCGTCGAGAACGCCCGCGCCCTGGCCGCGGCCTGCGTGAACGAGGGAATGACCCTCGCCACCGGCGGAACCGACAACCATCTGATGCTGATCGACGTTCGGCCGTTCGGCCTCACGGGACGTCAGGCCGAGAGCGCCGTGCGCGAGTCGGGCATCACTCTCAACCGCAACTCGCTTCCCTACGATCCGAACGGCCCGTGGTACACGAGCGGCCTGCGGATCGGGACGCCCGCCGTGACGACACTGGGCATGGGCGAGGCGGAGATGAAGGAGATCGCCTCGATTCTCAAGATCGTCCTCGCGAGCACGCGCCCCACGACAATCGAGAAGGGGCCGAGCGCCGGCAAGACGAGCCAGGCCAAGTACACGATCGATTCCGCGGCGAAAGACCAGGCCCGCGAGCGCGTCCAGGCGCTCTTGAAGCGCTATCCGGTCTATCCCGAGCTCGACGTCGAGTTCCTTCGCAAGCACTTCCAAGGATAGGAGAGAGTTGGCTGTTCGGTTGGTTCATCTCTAGAAAAGGAGATCCAAACGATGGCGATTCTTGACCGTTTCTTCCACCTCAAAGAGCGCGGCACGACGGTCCCGACCGAATTGCGCGCGTCGTTGGCCACGTTCCTGACCATGGCCTACATTCTGGCGGCCAACCCCGGGATTCTAAGGGCCGCCGGCGTCCCGTTCCATTCGGCCATCGCCTGCACGGCCGCCGCCGCCGGCATCTGCTGCATCCTGATGGGACTCGTCGCGAATTTCCCTCTCGCTCTGGCGAGCGGGATGGGGTTGAACGCGGTTCTCGCTTACCAAGTCGTTCCCAAAGCGGGTTCTTGGCAGATCGCCATGGGCCTGGTCGTCCTCGAAGGGATCATTGTCCTAGTCCTTGTTCTCTTGGGGCTGCGCGAAAGCGTGCTCCTGGCCATTCCGCGCGACCTGCGCGTCGCCATCGGCGGGGGGATCGGGCTCTTCATCGCTCTGATCGGCCTCATCAACGGAGGGATTGTCGTCCGCGGTCTTCCCGATGGCCCGCCGATCACCAACGGCAGTTTCGCACAGGCTCAGGCCGCGGTCGCCGGCATCGGTCTTCTCGTTACGGCTTTCCTGGTCTCGCGCCGTTTCCACGGCGCCTTTGTCGCCGGCATCGTCCTGACGACCATCGTGGCGGCGCTTCCTCCGTTCCGCCTTGTCGATTTCGGTTCCTTCCGGATGGCGGCGCCGAGTTTCGAGGCGGCGTTCCAGGCCGACTGGCGCGGCGCGATGAAACTCTCTCTCTTGCCGCTTCTTCTCTCGTTCTTGTTGGTCGATTTCTTCGACACGATGGGGACGGCCACCGCCATCGCGGGACAGGCCGAGTTGGAGGCGCCCGACGGACGAATCCTCGGACTGCGCCGATTGTTGATCGTCGATTCCTTGAGCGCCTCGATCGGCGGCGCGTTCGGAGCCAGCTCCGTCACCTCCTACATCGAGTCCGCCGCGGGTGTCGCCGAGGGGGCGCGGACCGGACTTCACAGCGTCTTCGTCGGCATTCTGTTTCTCCTGTCGATCTTCCTGGCTCCCGTGATCGGCCTCGTTCCCGGCGCGGCCACCTCTCCCGCCCTGATCCTGATCGGTTTCCTGATGTGCGCCCAGATCGCCCGCATCGATTTCGGGAAGTTCGACACGGCGATCCCGGCGTTCGTGACGCTGATCGCGATTCCGTTCACGTATTCGATTTCGCACGGCATCGGGTACGGATTCGTCGCCTATGTCGCGATCAAGGTTCTTTCTCTGCGGTTCCGCGACGTGCATCCGTTGATGTACGGCGCCGCCGCGGCGTTTGCCTTGTATTTCGCCTTTGAATGACGTGGAACGCGGAAGACCGCCGAACTTGTGCGGACTCATCCCGGGCACGAATCCTGTCGATACTCCTAAGTGAGGGAGAGCAGGAGGTTCACGGCTGTCCCTGCGCGAGAGGGGGGACAGGACCCCGATTCGAGGTCCTTCGCGTTTCTCCGCTGCAAACGAGCAGACGTGTCCGGCGCCTGGCCGACGAAAGGCGTCTGCTGCTTTGCCGCAACGGAGGATCCGGTTCCCCGTCTCAACGTCGGCTCGAAGCGGAAACGACGCTTCGAGCAGGTTTTAGCGGCGTCGGGCGTACCCGGCTCCGATACGTACGTTTTCGCTCGTGAGCGATAGACATGGCCAGTCGACCCAAGACCGATCGCATACGCGCCATGATCGACGCGATCAAGAAGGTCTCGCAAGGAGATCGCTCCGTTCGCATCGCGCCCGGAGACGACGACGATCCTTTCGCCGGATTGGCCGGAGAGATGAACCGGCTGTTCGAGCACATCGAGGGTTGCACGGCGGAATTCGAAGGCGAGATCGCCGCCCGACAAGAAGCCGAAGAGGCGTTGGCCAGAGAACAGTACTTGATGACTTTCCTGATGGGAGTCGTTCCCGACCACATCTACTTCAAGGACCGCGACAGCCGGTTTCTGCGAATCAGCAAGGCACAGGCGACTCGGTTTGGCCTGGAGAGCCCCGAACAGGCGGTCGACAAAATCGATTTCGACTTCTTTACCGAGGAACACGCGCGCCAAGCGTACAACGACGAACAGGAGATCATTCGCACGGGCCGCCCTCTCGTGAATTTCGAGGAGAAGGAGACGTGGCCCGACGGCCGCGAGACGTGGGCGTCCACCACGAAGATGCCCCTGCGAGACCGGGACGGCAACATCGTCGGCATCCTGGGCATTTCGCGCGACGTTACGGAACATAAGGCCGCCGAGGAAGCCCTGAAAGAATCGCAACAGATGCTCCGCGACGTTCTGGACACGATTCCGGTTCGCGTCTTCTGGAAAGACCGCGACCTGAGATATCTGGGCTGCAACAGCGGTTTCCTCAAGGACGCGGGTCTGGAGTCGCTCGATCGGATCGTCGGCATGGACGACTCGCAGATGCCTTGGGGCGAGTACGCCGAGCTGTATCGCAAGGACGACGCCGAAATCATCGAGACCGGAATCCCGAAGCTCTTCTTCGAGGAACCGTACCTGACCTCGGATGGAGTGCGTCGCTGGGTTCGCACGAGCAAGATCCCGATGCGCGACGCCTCGGGCGAGATCAAAGGGATCCTCGGCTGCGTCGAGGACATCACGGAACAGAAGGAGATGGAAGACACGCTGCGCATGACGCAGGTCTGCGTCGACCGCGCCTCCATCGCCATCTACTTGGTCGGGCCGGACGCGAAGATCGTCCGGGCCAACAACTACGGATGCCGGTTGCTTGGGTACACGCAGGAAGAAATCCGCGGCATGTCCACGTTCGAGATCGAAGGACGGCTGCGTCCCGAGGACTGGACAGAGCATCGACGAGACTTGCGAGACCGAGGCTCCGCCACCGTCGAGAGCCTCTACCGGCACAAGGACGGCACGATCGTCCCCGTCCAGGTCACCACCACGTTCGTCGAATTCCGGGGCGAGGGATTCGCGTTCTCCTTCGTCACCGATTTGACCGAGAGCAAGCGCGCGGAAGAGGAGAAGGAGAGGCTCGAGACCCGGCTCGCGCTGGCCCAGAAGATGGAATGCGTCGGCCGACTCGCGGGCGGCGTCGCCCACGATTTCAACAACATGCTCAACGTCATTCTTGGCTATTCCGAGTTGCTCGAGGCCGACCTTCTTCCGGGCAATCCGCTTCTCGACGACGTGAAGGAAATCGAAAAGGCCGCCACGCGATCGCGCGACATCACCCGCCAACTCCTCGCGTTCTCCAGAAAACAGATCATCGTTCCCAGGCCCGTCAACCTCAACTATCTGATCCGCGACACCCGATCGACGCTCGCGCGATTGATCGGGGAAGATGTTCTTCTACGCTTCCTGCCGGAAGAGCGGCTGGGGATGGTCAACTTCGACAACTCGCAACTCGACCAAATCCTGATGAACCTGGCCGTCAACGCCCGCGACGCCATGCCCGACGGGGGGACTCTGACTATCGAGACGGCGAACGTCGTTCTCGACGACGCCTTCTGCCAGAACCACCTCGACGCCGTTCCCGGCCGCTACGTCCTGCTGACCGTAAGCGACACGGGGATTGGAATGGAGAAAGAGACCCTTTCTCACGTGTTCGAGCCCTTCTTCACGACAAAGGACGTGGGCAAAGGCACGGGACTCGGTCTGGCCACCGTCTACGGAATCGTCAAACAGAACAGCGGCCTGATCGACGTGTACAGCGAGCCGAGGAAGGGAACCACATTCCGGGTCTACCTCCCCAGGATCGAGAAAGAGGCCGAAGCGGTCGGGGAAGAGGAGGAAAACCTGGTCGCTTCCGGCGACGAGATCATCCTTCTCGTCGAGGACGACGAAATGGTGCGCCGGATGACCGCCAAGATGCTCGAGACGCTCGGATACACGGTCCTCGTCGCCGAGTCCCCCGACGAGGCGCTCAGGCTGGCCGAGAAGCCCGAAGTGGCGATCGACCTCCTTGTGACCGACGTGATCATGCCCGGAATGAAGGGGACCGATTTGAGGGACCGGATTCACGCCGTAAGACCGGGACTCAAGGTCTTGTTCATGTCCGGATACACGTCCAACGTCATTGTCCTCCAAGGCGTCCTGGAAGAGGGCGTCCACTTTGTCCAGAAGCCCTTCAACTTGCGAGGCCTGGGGCACGAGGTCCGCGAGGCCATCGAAGGCTAGGATGCCGTTGAACGCGACGCGCGTTGCCGGGTACAATAGAGAACGCGCACGCCTCGAGCCGAAGTCCGAGCGCGGCCGAGCGGCACTCGCGAACACCCCAACCGTGTCCCGGGAGACGACACCCTGAAATCCCCCTTTCCCTCGCCATCGACTCTCTTTCTTCTCGCCGTCGTCTGCGCAGTGTCTCTCCCTAGCGCTGTCGGCGCGCCAGACGAGAAACGTCCGCGTTGCGAGATCTGCAACAGGGCCGTCCACGGGGAATTCTATCGCGTCGAGGACCGAGCGGCTTGCGCGGACTGCTACGCCCGCTATCCCCATTGCCCGGGTTGCGGAATGCCCTTCAAGGGAAGCCGCTACGGTTACCTGGGCGAAGCCGTTTGCGAGATCTGCGCCGAACGCGCGGGACGCTGCGCCAATTGCGGCGACGTGCTGCTCGGGACCTACTATCCCGCCAAAGACGATCCGTCGATTCGAGGTTTCTGCAAGAAATGCATGGAAGAGAAACCCAAGTGCGAGGCGTGCGGCAGACCCTACCCCGACCTGCGGGAGGTCGAAGGCCATCTGCTTTGCGCTCGATGTCTCAAGAAGGCCGAACGCTGCGATGCGTGCGGGGCCCTGATTGTCGGGAAATACTACAAGATCGAGTTTCTCGAAGGCAAGTTCTGCGAGACGTGCATCGCCCGGAAAGACCGGTGCGACTTCTGCGGCCGGCCTCTCGCCGGCGATGGGGCGATCCTGCCCGACGGCCGACGCACGTGCGGCCCTTGCACCCGTAGCGCCGTCGGCGACATGGACCAAGCCAAGGACCTCCTCGAGCGAACGATCCGCTATCTGGCCTCGCGCCACGGCCTGAGCGTGCGGACGCCCTTCGACCTCGCGTTGGCCGACGGCGCGTCGATCGCTCTGGTGTCGGGCCACACCGAGGCGCCCGCCTCTTCGAGATCGTTCGACCGGGACGAGACCCGCCTGCGAGAGCTGGGCGTGTTTGCCACCCGCCCCCTGCCCGACTCTCCGCGCCCTGTCATCCTGATCCTCGATCATCTTCCCGTCACGGCGTTTCTCGAAACCGCCGCGCACGAGTACGCGCACCTTTGGGAATTCGAGAACGGCGTCGATCTCACGGACCAGGTCCTGGCCGAGGGCTTTGCCCAGTGGGTCGCGTCGAAATGGCTTCTCAAGAATCGACTCAACGCCGCCCACGCACGCCTCGCGAAACGAACCGATCCCGTCTACGGCGCCGGATATCGACGCATCGCCGAATACGAACGTCTCAACGGGACGATGGGCACGATCGCATGGGTCCTCGGGAAAGGACGGAGCTCTCGGAGAACCAATCCTCTTGCGACGCCCGACTTCAGCCGCGCCGTGCCTCTCTCTCCGTTGTCGGAGTGTCTATCGCGCGAATCGCTCCGAGGGGAGTATGCCTTTTTCGCGTCGGCCGTCGTCATCCAACCGTCGGCACTGGCCGGGGCGCATGCTCCTTCTTCCGAACGGCCGCAGCGAGTCTCGAGCTGGGTAGGCCAAGGCCCCGAGTCTCTCGCCCTCGAGGGGGAACGTGTCCGACCCGCGCGTTAGGAAGCGCCATAAGCGAAAAGGACTCCGGCGCAGAACGCACCGAAGTCCTTTGAAATCGATTGGTAGCGAGAGGCGGATTTGAACCGCCGACCTGTGGGTTATGAATCCACCGCTCTAACCACCTGAGCTATCTCGCCACACCCGTTTGGCCCCTGAACCGCCGGCGTCCCGGCCCCTTGCAGCTCCGGGCAGCAGTGCATTTCTCTCCCTCGGCGACACAAGGACTAGACCGTATACCGTACCCTCTAAGGCAAGTCAAGCGAATTGCCGGGAAACGCCAGGGCACCGAGATCCTTCACGCCAAACGGAAAGCGAGGGGTGGCGTAGGACGCGGGGTGGTTTTTGTTTTTTGCGGTCGCGCGGGGGGTGT
>JAFGFN010000144.1 GCA_016931035.1 Candidatus Sumerlaeota bacterium | reverse complement strand
TCCTTCGGAGTCGGCACAAAACGGGAACGTCTTTTCCCTGGGTTTCACCCAGGGCTATTCAAATTGTTCCCCTCCGGGGAACCTGTTCTGGACACTACTGGAACGGGGTCATAGGAACGGCAAAAGAACGCAAAAGAACGCAAAAGAACGCGGTCAGGCCCACCGTTCTCGATTTGCCGAGACTGGTCTCTCGGGGAGTCAGACTGAGACTCCTCCGACGAAGATTCTTTCGTACAAGTCCGACGCGCCGTAGGAGCCGGGCTTGACGACGACGTTCAGAGGTCCCGCGCCGCCGGGGCGGTCGGCCCGGGCCTCGGGCAAGACCCCGGCGATTTGTCCGACGACCTCCAGAGTGTCGATCCCCAATGCTTCGAGAATCGCGCGCGACGTGTGTCCTCCCGAGAGAATCAGACCGTCGTGCGCGTTCGATTCGAGGGCGGCCAGAGTCCGCTCGACGAGTCCGCGCATCGCCTCGTCGGGCGAGGTCCGCTCCTCGGGCGGGGCGACGCACGCCACGTCGGGACGCGCCTCTCGCAAACGCCGGATCTGGTCCTGCGAAACGGGATTCGTGCTGCCGCTGACTACGAGGGGGCGTCGCCACGCGAGGCAGGACGCGGATTCGACGCGCGGACGAGAATCGCCCCCCGCTTCGTCGAGAATCGCTTTCCACCATCCGCCTGCGCCCGCGCTGAGCGGCTGGTCGCGCCACGCGCGGGCGATCGCGCGCAGGTCGTCCTCGCTCCGCGCGTCGGCGATGGCCCAACGCGCCCCCTCCGGCCATTCGCCCGCGACCTCGTCGCAACGCACCGAGACGACCCGCTCGCCCACCTGGTTCTGGAGAATCGTGGGAAGGTGGGCCGAACGAATCGGACCGGGAAGCGCCTGCGCGAACACAGTCCGATCGAGCGGGACGCCCTGAACCGTATGCACGCCGTCCATCGTCCAACGTTCCGTATAAGGGACAGCGCAACACAATAGGACGCGCTCGACTCCCAGGCATTCGGCCGCGGCGCGCAACATCGCGCCGATCGGACCTCGGAAGACCGAGTCGATTTTGAAGTAGACTGGGCCGGTCGGATCGCTCTCGAATCGTTCCCGAACGGCGCGCGCCGCTCCTTCGTCGCTCCGCGTTCGACAATCGAGATCGTAAACGGCGACTTCGTCGGACGGACCGGGCCCGCCCGTCCCCGAGCCAAGACGGACGCGAGTTCGGAAACCGCGTGAGGCGGCCAGACCCGCGCATTCGCAGGCGCCGGTCAGATCGTCGGCAAAGACGCGCCGGATGGAGAGACCGTCCGTCATAGAGTGCGACACCGCCATTTCAAAGAGACGTTTTGCCCCGGGATACTCCGCCACCACCGGTTTCACACCGGTGGAGCGATGGTTCTGCTCCAGTTGCGGAGTGTTTTTTCCTCCCCCCCTCCCCTCTTCCTCCCCGCCGTCGGCAGGGAGGAAGAGGGGAGGGGGGGAGGAAAGGAAGATAATTCGCGCCGTTCTGGAGCATAATCAGCGCCCCACCGACATGAAGTCGGCGGTGGCGTTCTCAAATTGACGGGTTGCACCTCCGTCATGGAATCTCCGTTCGAGCCAGCTGCGCGGCCAGGCGGATCGCCTGGATCATGCTTTGCGGGTTCGAGCGTCCCTGGCCCGCTCGATCGAATGCGACGCCGTGATCGACCGACGTGCGGACGATCGGCAGTCCGAGCGTCACGTTGACGCCCGACATCGCCGTCCAGGCGTCGGAGTCGGACCGATACTCGAAGCCGGCGAGTTTGGCGGGAATATGGCCCTGGTCGTGGTACATGGCGACCACCATGTCGTACTGGCCGCCTTTCATTTTACAGAACACCGTGTCGCCCGGAAGCGGCCCCTCGACCTCGATCCCTCGCGCGCGAGCCTCCTCGACGGCGGGCCGAATCTCCTCGACGTCCTCGCGTCCGAACAGCCCGCCTTCGCCGCAGTGGGGATTGAGACCCGCCACGGCGATACGCGGGCCGGCGATCCCGAGCTTCTTGAGCGCGTCGCAACCGAGTTCGATGACCTTCAGGACCCGCTCCTTCTTCACCCGGTCGCACGCCTCGCGCAGCGCGCAATGGGTCGAGACGTGGACGACGCGGAACGGCCCGTCGGCCAGCATCATCGTGTAGTCTTTCGTCCCGGTGAGGTCGGCGTAGATCTCGGTGTGGCCGGCGTAGTGGAATCCCGCCAGGTTGATCGACTCCTTGTGAATCGGCCCGGTCACGGTCGCGTGGACCTTCCCGGCCAGAGCCAGCTCGATAACCTTGCGCACGCACTCGAACGCGGCGCGTCCCGACTCGGCGGCGATCGTGCCATATTCGAGCGCCGCGAGATCCACGTTGCGCATGTCGAGAACGTCCAGAACGCCCGGCTCGTACTTCCCGGCCGAGGGATCGTCGATCGACGCATCGTCGACCGCGCGGACGTCGAGCGACAGATTCGAGAATCGGATCGCTTCGCGCATCACGCCGAGGTCCGACACGACAAGCGGGCGGGCGCAGTCGTAGAGGTCCGGTTCGGCGAGGGCTTTGGCCGCGATCTCGGGTCCGATCCCGGCGGGATCGCCCACGCTGATCGCGACGATGGGGAGGTCGGGACGCATCGTTTCGTATCCTTCTCGCGAAGGGTCGGATCGGCGCCGACCCTGCTCTTCCGGTATATCCGACGCCGCGAGAAGAAACCATGAAAAACAGGGGAACTCGGTTTTCCCCTCTTGATGCGGAGTCTGGGCAACGCTACAGTTGACCCAGATATGCCGGAAACCGAAACCAACGCCTCCGCTTCGTTTCCTCTCATCGCCGAGTCGATCGTCTGTCTCGCGGGCGAGGACTGGTGGTATCACCCGATGCGCTCGCGCCGTCAGATCATGACGCGCCTCGCGCAATTCAACCGCGTCCTGTTCGTCAACAGCATCGGGATGCGAATGCCGCGGGCCGCGCAGACGGGATCGCGCGAGCGGCTCGCGCGCAAAATCCGGAGTTGGTCCCGAGGGCTGCGGCGCGTCGGCCCCAACCTTCACGTCTATAGCCCAATCAGTCTGCCGGGCGGAGGAACGGGCCTCGCGGGGAAGATCAACTCTTGGTTCCTGATCCGCCAGGTGCGTTTGGCGATGCGGCTCTGCTCGATCCGCACCCCGATCCTCTGGGTCGGCCTCCCGACGTTCGCGCCCCTCGTCGGGCGTCTGGACGAACGGCTGGTCGTCTATCACGCGAGCGACAAGTTCGACGCTTACGAAGAAGCGGACCAAGGGGCGATCGCGCCCCTGCTCGAGCAGTGCGTCCGCGGGTCCCATCTCGCCATCGCCGTGTCGCAGCCTCTCGCCCAGGAATGCGACCGCATCAACATCGACGCCCGCGCGCGAATCGTGACCCACGGGGTGGACGTCGAGCATTTCGCCCGCGCCCGCCGATCCGACTGCGCCGTTCCGGAATCCGTCGGGTCGATCCCGCGTCCGCGCCTGGGGTATCTCGGAACGTTGGAGCTCTTCCAGGATCTCGACCTTCTCGAGAAGATCGCGCGTCGCCGACCCGAGTGGCATCTCGTCTTCGTCGGGCCCGACGTCGGCGGCATGGAGGCGCTCGCCGCGCTGCCTAACGTCCATTTCCTGCCGGCGTGTCCGTATGAAGAGGCGCCCAACCACCTCGCCGGGTTCGATCTCTGCATGCTGCCGCGCAAACTCGACGCCTGGGTCGCGCACAGCAATCCGCTCAAGTTCAAGGAGTACCTGGCGGCGGGACGCGAAGCCGTCGCGACCGACATCCCCGCGCTTCGCGCCTGGAGCGACTGCGCGTGGATCGCCAAGTCGCACGAGGAGTTCATCGAAGCGTGCGAGGCGATTCTCGACCGGGGCGAGGGGCGCGTCGCCCGGCTCGACGCGGCGCGGCTCGAAGCCGAATCCTGGGAGAACAAGACCGCCGAGATCGGACGCATTCTTCTCGAGAGTTTGACGGCGAAAGGACAGCGCGAGGCGAAAGATCAATCGGAATTCATCAAACGCACGCGCCAAATCCACGGGAAACGAGGCCCGGGCTGATACAGGGACTGCTCGACGGTCCGTCATGCGTGGAGACCCGATCCAAGGGAGCGTATCTGTGCGGCGAGATCTTCGATGAACGGGCGAATAGCGCCGAAGGCGCGACCCTATTGAAGCCCAGGGCAACGCCCTGGGAAAAGGAACCATGACAGAATCAGCCGGCCCTGAAAGGGCGATCTACGTCGAGGAAAACATCGGCGTTCTTGCAGTAGATCGCCCTTGCAGCGCTCGGAAGACGAATTGCGGCGCCGTTGCCAGGGCGTTGCCTTGGCCGTTCCAAGGCGAAGCCTTGGGCATAGTAGGTGAGCCCTTCGGGCTCATAAGACCGTTGAACCCACTGGGCCTAAGATGGGAATCGAAATCGAACGCAAGTTCCTGGTGCATCGCGACCGATTGCCAGCGCTGCGCGACGGCGAGCGGATCGTCCAGGGGTATCTCTCGCGCGACCCCCAGGTGCGCCTGCGCGTCGTCGACGGGCGCCGCGTCGTCATCGCCGTCAAGAATCACCTCTCGCCCGAGGAACGCGTCGAGTTCGAGTTTGCGCGCGAGGACCTGAGCGCCGACGAAATCGCCTCTCTCACCCGCCTTACGCGCGAACCTCCCCTCGTCAAGGTGCGATACCGCGTCCCTCACGCGGGACTCGTTTGGGAAATCGACGTGTACGAAGGCGAGAACGCCGGGCTGATCGTGGCCGACGTCGAACTCGCCTCGCTCGACCATCCCATCGAGTTCCCCGACTGGATCGACCGCGACCGCGAGGTCACCCGCGACCCGCGCTACGCCAACATCAACCTAACGCGAGAGCCATATCGCTCGTGGGAGGATTCCGCGCGGTGACTCGACGCCCCACCCTCGAGACCGAACGCCTCGTCCTGCGCCCCCTCGAACCGAGCGACGCGCCCCGCCGATCCTGACCGCCTCGCTCGACGTTTCTGCGAAACAAACGCCCGGGCGCATCTTGATTAGGCAACGTTGTCCAGTTCCCAGATTTCGTCCCAGTCGTCGTTGCGGCGGGCGAGTTCGAGTTCCACGAG
>JAFGFN010000014.1 GCA_016931035.1 Candidatus Sumerlaeota bacterium | reverse complement strand
CCGTGGTTTGTACATTGCTGATAACAAAGTACTTATACCACAGAACGCGGCCTGATGCAACCCCTACTGTGAGAAATTCGGGCTAGAATCCAGGTATTTCGTCCTGGTTGAGAACCCAAGGAGAGACAGTTATGTACGGTGGAACGAGCAACGGGCCGACTCGTCGAGCATGTGGGGCCAATTTGTTTTCCGGCAGATTCAAAACACCCCCGTCTTCCGCGATGATAGTCCTCCTGGTTGTTGCGTTGGCGATGCCCGCTCTCGGCAACACGACGCTCTATCTTCGCGATACTCCAGGTGTCCTGAACACCACGCCCCCAACGGGCGATACGGCCTATGGGGTTGGCCTGGCCTATGGCTCTACCTGCGACCTGTCCTACACGCTGAGCGGAGATATCGACGGGGGCTACTACTCCTATTTCATCTGGACATACGCCTATCCGCCCCGTTCTTATGACGTGCAGATCATCCACCGGACATCCGGCGGAGCGGAGACCGTTCTTGCTGAATGGCTCAACAAGACGACGCCGACTAACGGCTACTGGTATCCCGCAACAGGTTCGCTTTCCACCGGAGTGAATCCCTCGGCGCAGGCAGGCGATTTCATTATTCTCCGCTTGAGAGGAAACGGTTCGACCGCGTCGGAGTTTCGATGGGGCAGCACCGGTTTTGTGTCGACCATATCGATTCCGAGTCCCGGTGTTGCGCCGGTCGTGAATGACATTGCGGACGATTCGGCCCACGAGGGCAGCTCGTACACCGGTCCACTCCCGTCTCTGTCGGCTGGCACTCAACCGATCTCATGGCAGTTGGTTGACGGACCGCCCTCGATGACGATCGATCCGTCGAGCGGCCAAGTTTCGTGGCCAAGCCCGACAACCGTCGACAGTCCTCATCTGATCACGATTCGCGCCACGAACGGGACGGGCAGCGACGATGAGGACTGGCTTCTCACGGTGAATCCCGCGGTCGGATCGCTCCACGTGACAATCGGCCCCCAAGAGGCGGTCGACGCAGGCGCGCAATGGCGTCGCGTGGGCACGGCGGGTTGGTTCGACAGCGACGAAACCGAGAACGGAATCCCCTCCGGTTCGCACACCGTCGAGTTCAAGAGCGTGAGCGGCTGGAACGCGCCCGCCAATGTCCCCGTCACGATCAACAGCGGCGAGACGACGACTCTCAGCGGTTCGGCCGCGACCTACACGCCACCGCCCGGCTCGCTTCAAGTCGTGCTTGGTCCGCCGGAGGCGATTGCGGGCGGAGCAATGTGGCGACTCGCGGAAACGGGGAGCCCCTGGCGCGACAGCGGATATACGGAAACCGATCTCTCGCCCACGACCTACACGGTCCGGTTCAAGGAGGCCCTGACGCCCGCCCCTGGGTGGTGTATCCCGCCGAACCGGAACATAGTCGTCAATCCCGCTCAGGCAACCCAGATCGACCAGACATATGTCGGCAGGGTTCGCGTGACGATCGATCCGCCAGCCGCCGTTTCGGACGGCGCGCAGTGGCGCGTCATGGGTGTGGGCCCATGGCGCGACAGCGGCGAAAGCGAGTCCGGCTTCGACGTTGGAACCACTTGCACCATCCGGTTCAAGGATCTCGCAACGCCGGCGCCCGGGTGGACTACGCCCGCGCGCCAAACCGTCACGAACGACCAACCGACGGATCTCGCGGCAACATATCAAGGTCGAATCTCGATGACGCTTCTTCCGGCGGGCGCCGTTTCGGCCGGCGCACAGTGGTGCGTCCTGGGGGTGGGTCCGTGGCGCAACAGCGGCGAGAATGAGTCCGGCCTCGACGTTGGAACGACTTACGCCATCCAGTTCAGGGACGCGGGCGACTGGGTCACGCCGGCCCAACAAGACGTCCCCGTTGACGGCCCGACAACCGGAACCGCGACCTATGGGGCGCCACCGACATTCGTGGATGCGAACGTGTGGATGCTCTACTGAGCGGACGAGCGACGGACCGACTCATCGCGCCGCGCACCCTCGCGCCTTCGAGGAGGGATATTTCCCTTGCATTTGGACGGCGCGCGCCATAGGCTTTCTCCAATTGCCGTCGGGTGCGCCGCACAGACAGTTCTCGGCAACGTTTCCCTCTGAGCGCCGGGGCTTTAGGCCCCGGCCCGACGTCGGCGCGGGACCCTTACTTTCGACTCTTTGGTCGCCAGCGGAGGCCCAAAGGTGAGCCCTGTGTCCCGTTTGTCGTGTCCTATGCGCACCCCGCGTCTGTCCGGGGCGCTCGTCCTGTGCGCCCTCGTTCTCCTCCTGACCCTGTCCACAGCCCAAGGCCAACCGTCCGACTCGGTCGCCGTCGAAGGCGCGACCCTCGTCGAGGTCCGGTTCGAAGGGCTCGAGAACCTGAAGGCCGAGGAGCTCATGGCCCGGATCGAGAGCCGCGAGGGAACCGAGTTCGACACCCGCAAGGTTCGGAGCGACCTCAAGCGGCTCGCCGAACAGGCCATGGAGGCGGGCTATGCCGTCTCGAGGGCCGACGGCGGGCTTCGCCTCACCTTCATCCTGCGCGAGAATCCCGTCCTCGACGCGATCCGATTCGTCGGCAACTCCCGCATCAAGACCCGCGACCTGGAGAAACTCGTCCGCGTTCGGCCGGGCGACGTGATTACGCGCGGCGCCGTATCGACCGCCCGCGAGGCCGTCCAGCGCGAATACCGGACTCTGGGCTACATGCGCACCGAGGTGCGCGCCGACCTGGTTCGCGGACCCGACGGGGGCGAAGTGCTTCAGGTCTTCGTTAACGAGGGCCGAAAGGTCAAGACCAAGGATCTCTCGATCCAGGGCAACGCCAGCTACTCTTCGACCCGTCTGCGCCTCATGATCGAAACGAAAGGGTCGTGGGGGTTCGTCAAGAACTACTTCGACGAAGGCGCCTTCGAGGACGATCTCGAACGTCTGCGCCAGTTCTACCTGAGCGAAGGATTCTTCAACGCCAAGGTCGAGCGCGGCGCGTTCCAGTACGACGAGTCCGACCGTTCCGTTTCGCCCGCGATCTCGATCGTCGAAGGCCCGCGCTACCGGATGGGCGAGGTGGCGGTGGCGGGCAACGCCTCGTTCACGATCGAGGAGATCGAGGCCCCGTTCCAGAAGATCGAGGGCGACTACTTCGAAGCCGACGCCTATCAGAAAACCCTGTCTCGGGCTCGCGGGCTGTACGAGAACGCCGGGTACCTGACCACGGAGATCGTGGACGAGATCGATCTGGACCGCGACCGGGGACTCGTCAACGTGACCTTGAGGGTCGAGGAGCGGCCCCGCGTGCGCGTCGGGCGCGTCCTGGTCGAGCGCAGCGAGTTCCTGGTGGACGAGAACGCCTCGTGGTTCGGCCGGATCTACAACGGCGTCGCCCCGCCCGTGAGCAACGAGACGATTCAGCGCGAAGTGACCCTGGCGCCGGGCGAGGTCTACGACCGACGCAAGGAAGAAGAGTCGATCGAGCGCCTTCGCCGCCTCGGGATCTTCGAGAACGTCAAGATCGAGAGCCGCTCGACGGGCGATCCGAACGTACGCGACGCCGTGGTCAAGGTCGAGGAAGGGGTGACGGGCAACATCATCCTCGGCGTGGGCTACGCCGACTCCTTCGGCGGCTACGTGTTCGGCAACTACACCGAGCGCAACTTCCTGGGCAAGGGCGACCTGAGACTGAACCTGATGGTCGGGACGCGCGAGATCAACGGCGCGATCTCCTACTTCCAGCGCTACCTGGGCGACAGCGACAATTCGCTCTTCACCGAGATTCATCGCACCGCCGCCAAACGCCCCGGCTACGACGAAACCAACACCGGCGCCCAGGTCGAAATCGGGATGCCGATCGACGAACAGTGGAAGTCGTATCTCCGCGCCCGCTTCGAGTACGCCCAGCTCGACGAAAACGGCTACAATCCGACGGACGAGGATTTCAACCGCGCCTACCCGGTCGGCGCCCTGCGCCTCAAGTTCACCCACGACACCCGGCGCTACGGCGAACTCGGCCCGGGATCGCACATGCCACTCGAAGGCCACCTCGGAGCCGTCAGCTTCGAGGGCGGATACGCCGACGGGCCCCTGGCCGTCCTGGCCGGATCGTACGAATGGTACAAACGCCTGGGCGAGAATCTCCTCTTCGCCACCGATCTGAGCGCCGCCATCATGCCGGTCGACGCTGACCGCATCGGTCCGACCGAACGTCTCTACCTGGGCGGGACCCGCGACCTGCGCGGCTTCGCGTTCCGCGGCGCGGGACCCAAGGACTCGAACGACGAAGGGGTCGCGCTCGGCGGCGCGACCAAGCTCCTGGCGCGCAACGAACTCCGCTATCCTCTCTTCGACAACCTGACGGGCGTGTTCTTCCTCGACGCCGGCATGCTCAGCCACGACGCGTTCAGCCTGAGCAGTCCCCGCGCGAGCACGGGCCTCGGGCTTCGTCTGGCGCTCAAGGGCGTCCAGGTCGGCGTGGACGGCGCGTTCCCCATTCTCTCGCAGAGCGACGACACGCGGCGCTACTTCCACTTCAACATGAGCGGGATCAAGGGTTTCGGCAGCGTCGCATCGGATGCGAGCGGGACCGAATAGGAAGAGGATTCGGCTATGGGGACGGTGAGCGCCGAAATCGAGTTGTCCAACCCGAGGAAACCGGAGATGCGTCCCTTGTCCGTCCGGGCGATGGTGGACACGGGCGCGATGACGATCTGTATTCCGGAGCACGTGGCGGTTCAGCTGGATTTGCAGGAGATCGAGAAGAGAGAAGTCACGACGGCGGACGAAAGACCGCACGTCGTGCCCTACGTCGGCCCGATCCAGATTCGGTTTCAGAACAGAACGTGTTTCACCGGCGCTCTGGTGATCGGCGAGTCGGTGCTGTTCGGGACCGTGCCGATGGAAGACATGGACCTCGTGATTTCCCCTTCGCGCCGCACGATCGAGGTCAATCCGAAGAGTCCGAACATCCCCTCTGCGATGGTGAAGTAACCACTCGCACCGAATTACAGGAGCCCGAACCGGCGTGGCTTCGAGGCTTTTCTCTCACGATTGTCGAGATCGGTTTCGCCCCTTCATCCGGCTGTTGCCGTTCTTTGCTCTGGTCCGTCTTCTCTACTACGCCCTCGGCCTGCGGTTCTGGGCCGGGCCGCTGGATTTCTACTACCAATTTCTCGACCCGCTCCTCCTCAAGACCCGCCTGCTCGAAAGTCTGTGGTATTTGCATTGTCAGCCGCCGCTCCTGAACCTTCTTTCCGGAATCGTGTTGAAAATCTCGGGCGACGCGTACGTCCTTGTCTTCCACGGCGTCAACCTCCTGGTCTCCCTCGGAACGTGGATTGCTATCGCCAAGGGCCTCGAGACGTTCCGCGTGAATCGATGGTTCGCGTGGATCGCGGGACTGGCCCTGTGTTCGACACCGCAGTTCGTCTTCTACGAAAACATGCTCTTCTACCCGCATCTGTGCCTCGGGCTGCTGTCGTTCGCTCTGTTCGCGGCGCTGCGATCGCGTCTTCGCCCCGGTGTGTGGCTTGGCGTCTTCTTTCTCAGCCTTTCGGCCCTGGCGTTGCTCCGAAGCATCTATCATCCGCTTTACGCGTTCGCCATCGTGTATGTGGCGGCGTCGATGGCGGCCAAGGCCGATCGGCGCAAGGTGGTTCGCCTCGCCGTCGTTCCTCTCGCGCTGATCCTGCTCGTTTGCTTCAAGAACCTCGTGGTCTTCGGTTTCTTCGGCACGACGACGTGGACCGGGTCGGGCCTTCACAAGGTCGCGGTTCGATGCTTGGACCGTTGGGAACTCGTGCCGCTCATCGAGAGCGGCGAGATCTCGGTGCTGTCTCTTCACCAGGAGTACAGCTCGGGCGACGTGTTCCTCAAGTACTGCCCCACGACGCGAGGCGATTACGGCGTTCCGGCGACCGACAACTACTTCAAGTCCTCGGACCATCCCGACTCGGACTCTCCCCCGATCAACGCCAACCACTGGGTCTATCTCGACGTTTGCGGCGTGCTCGTCTCGGATTCGATCGCGATCGCCAGGCACTTCCCGTCGAAATTCCTCCAGGCGCTGTGGGTCGATCTCCAGAGCTTCCTCAGCCCCGTGACGAGGGATTTCTTCATCCACCACTTCATGCTCCATGACGACACCGTGCTCGCGAGGACCACTCGCGCGGCCGAAGCGATCGAGGACTTCTTCCTTGTCAAGTACGGCCCGATCGCGCTTTTCCTGATCGGCCTGCGGCGCGTCGCCCGGAAGAAGACCCCCGACCCCGCCGAACGCTTCGCGTTGTTTTTCGTCTATGCCACCGTGTTCTGGGCCACGGTCATCAGCTGTCTTTTCGAGTCGGGGGAGAACAACCGCTATCGCTACGAGATTCTCGGCCTGGTGTATCCGGTCGCTTGTCGCGAAGCATACGATCTCTTTCGATTCGCTCGCGACCGGTCGAGAAAGAGATTGACCGGGCGAGGGATCGTGTCATAGCGTGGATCGGTTTCAACGATTCCTGAAACGGAGGGAACAATGCTCCTGTCGGTCATCATGCCCGTCTACAACGAGAAAGCGACGCTCGAAAAGATCGTCTCGCGCGTTCTCGCCGTCGATCTCGGCGACATGCGCAAGGAACTCGTCCTGGTCGACGACGGCTCGACCGACGGTACGCGCGACATCCTCGCCCAGTACGCCGATCGCGAAGGGTTCCGCGTCGTCCTCCACGAGAAGAACGGAGGCAAGGGCCGCGCCGTTCGCACCGGTCTCGAATACTGCACCGGAGACCTGATCATCATCCAGGACGCCGACCTGGAGTACGATCCCGAGGACTATCCCCGCGTGCTCGCCCCGATCCTGCACGACAAGGCCGACGTCGTCTACGGTTCGCGGTTCAAGGGCGAAGGGCGCGCGTTTCTCGCCACGCACTACTATGGCAACAAGTTCATCACGTTCGTCGCGAACATCCTCTACAACACCTGCCTGACCGACATCGAGACCTGTTACAAGGCCTTCCGGCGCGAAGTGTTCGACAAGGTCCGCCTGCGCTGCAACACGTTCGATATCGAGCCCGAGATTACGGCCAAGGTCTTCAAGAACCGCTTCCGAGTTTACGAGGTGCCGATCTCGTACAGCGGCCGGAACTTCGAGGAAGGCAAGAAGATCACCTGGCGCGACGGCTTCCGCGCCCTGTGGACTCTGGTCCGGTTCCGTTTCATGGATTGACGGCAACCGCGTTTCGGTCTTCGACACGGGATGCCGTCGGCGCACGTTTCCGTTCCACGGTAGCAGCGGGGTGAACGACCGCACTGCCGGGACGCACCGATCGGGTATCGATGCGTTCCGCTTTGCGGGATCGCTCTCCCGATACGAGCACCTTCGAAGGAGGGTCGGATCATGGGCGTCTTCAGGGGATTCTTCGGTGAGTTCAAACGGTTCGCGGTGCGTGGAAACGCCGTGGACATGGCGGTCGGCATCGTCATCGGCGCGGCATTCGGCAAGATCGTTTCGTCGCTCGTCGGGGACATCGTCATGCCGCCTCTCGGCCTCTTGATCGGCGGGGTGAATTTCTCGAATCTGGCGATCACGCTGAAAGAGGCGGTGGGTGAAGCGCCCGGGGTCGCGATCGGCTACGGCAAGTTCGTCCAGGCTTTCGTGGATTTCCTGATCGTCGCGTTCGCCCTCTTTGTGGTGGTCAAGGGAATCAACTCGCTCAAGAGAGAGGAAGAAGCGAAACCCGCGCCGGTGCCCGAGCCGACGAACGAGGAACGAATTCTCGCCGAGATTCGCGATCTCCTCAAACAGAAGGCGTGATCCGGCCGTCGCAACCGGGCAGACTCGAGACACGCGGGACCGCCAAGACGTCTCGCCGTCCCGCGCTCATCGGAGCTTCAGAAGGTAGTCCTGAGTCCAGTGCGACCGGGCCTGCGGGTCGTACCAGCGCCGTCCGCCCCGGTCCTCGAAATCCCAAACGACTCCCTCGCGGATAGTCATCTCCAGGTAGTCCGCCCCGATCGTCGCCACGTCGCCCATCCACTCGACCCGGGCGCTCACGTTCATCCCCTGCACTCCCGTGATCTGGACGGTGACGCCCGCCTTTCGTGCGAGACTCATCAGAAGATCGAGTTTCGCGCGGCTGACCGTTTGCGGCGCGCTCGGCCGAGGTCCGCGCGGGGGGGCGACGTACGGCGTGGGCGTCGCGACGTAGGGCGTGGGTGTCGGTTGCGACTCGGGCGCAATGTCGATCCGGCGCAGGTCGTCCCTCTCGCCCGGCGTTGGGGTCCGAGAGGGAAGATTCGCCCAGATGAAGAGAACGACGATCAGAAACAACAGGAAGAAAAAGACATGGCGCATAGGACCGTCTCCTTTCTCTCGACCCGAGATCCGTTCTACCCTGTCCGAACCGCGAACGTCAACATCCGACCGGTCCCGGAACCGTCTCGGCGATAGGAATAGAACAAATCCGCCCGCTCGAATGTACAACGCGGATCGAGTTCGATCCGCTCGGCCTCGAGACCGCAATCGATCAGTTGCCGCCGATCGATTTCGCCCAGCGACAGAAGACGCCCCCGCACGGCGCCGGGGTATTGTCCGAAACGTTCCCGGAAATCCCGGGCGATCTCCTCGCCCACCTCGTAGCGCTCGCCCGAGATCGCGGGCGCGATCCAGGCGAGGAGCCTCGCGGGGTCCGACCCCAGGGCGATCATCCGTTCGACCGCGCGGCGAGCGATGCCCAGGCGCGTTCCCTCGCGCCCGGCATGGATCGCCGCGATCCGGCGCGAATCGGGATCGGCGAGGACGATGGGGACGCAATCGGCGCTGAAAACGCCGATGACCACCCCGGCGAGCGACGTCGCGAGGCCGTCCGCTCCGGCGATTTCCTTCACTTTGTCGGGGTCTCGGACTTCGCGGTCCGTCGAGTCCTCCCGATCGCCGACCTCGACGACAACATCCTTGTGCACTTGTTCAGGAACGACGACCGGAGGGGGAGACAAGCCGAGGAGACCGGGGAGCCGCCGCGCCAACTCCAGGCGATCCTCGTCCGGCCGCGAATCGCCACGCACGGTCATCCCCGCATGGAGCCACGGGAGCGATTCGAAAACGCGGGGCGCGACGAGCGGGAAGGACATCGGAAAAGGGCCTCCAACACCCCTTCACCCTAACACATCCGCATCCCGCTTTTCATGTGGATCCTATCCGATGTATCGCTCTCACCACTGCTCCGACCCACGACCCTCGGGGTCGCGTTGCGAGCGCAGGAGGTTCCCGCCGCTCACCGAGCCGTTGGTCGGATCGTAGGGCGCCATCGGGTTCCACGCGCGGTCGGGGCCGATGCACAGGACCCTCCACGCGCCGATGCGGTTCAGCGGGTCGGCGGATGGGCCGTACTTGCCGTCCAGGAGGGGGAAATCGGAGACTTTCGAGGCGAGCTCGGCCACGTTTTCGTAGCTGTAGCGCCCCCAAATGGCGTCGGGGAAATCGCCCTGCCTCGGCAAGTCCCCGCCGAACGGACACCGCAGATCGGCGTTCGTCAAATAGGCGATGGGCGTGCTGAGACTGTTCGGAACGTACCACCACTTGAGGTCCGACCCCGCGAGCGGGGCGACGCCGCCCGCGAAACCCGGCTCGAGCATCGTCGGGTAGGCCGTGCCGTCGGTGCGATACGATTCGAGCGCGACGCCGATCTGGCGCACGTCGTTTCGCGCGCGCGAGGCCTTGGCGCGCGTCTGGGCTTCGAGAAAGTTGGGGACGGCGATCGCGGCCAGAATCGCAATGATCGCGACGACAATCAGAAGTTCGATGAGAGTGAAGGCGTGCCACTCGAACTTCGAGCGGCGAGACTCTGGCGGTCTACTCATATGGGATCTCGAGATTCAGGATGCGGCGTCCACCCGGCGCGAAGAAACGGGCGGGTCATTTGCGACGATCTCGGGAATCCCAGGGTACTTTACCGGCTGTTCCAGCTCCACAAGATCTTCCATAAAGTCAAAGGACAACTGAATTGGATCAACTGCGGACCTATTCTCGTTGTAGCTGTCCGCGTCGTTCTTCAACCTGCGGCAGCCACCGAGAATCTGTCTTCTGCGCTGCTGGAAGGCACGCAGAAGCTGTGTGGGCGCTCCGTCAGTTATGTCGGTCCAGAGCGACATTTGTTCTCCCTCTTCCCTAAAAGCGTGAAGTCGGCGAACCTGTCGTCCTTGCGGATCCGCGAAACAATCTTCACGCATGGCCTCAGAGAACTCACGCGCACCCTGAGAAAGGACGTCTTCTGGCCTAGGTCTCCACAAACCCATGTCATACGCCCACTTGACAATCATCCGAGCGGAGGCGGGCCATCTCTGACCAGCCTCTCTGTACTTCCTCACGATGTCTTGCCTGTATTCGCTCTTCCTCTTGCGCATACTGCCCTCCTAACCCTCAGGCAGCTACCACCTTGGCCCAGCCATCAGTGAGGGCTTCCTCAAGCAATAAGTGCTTAACCTTCACAAGCATTTCACGGTTGGCAGAGTATCCTATTTCTCCCCTATTCTGCAGCTGGCCAACGATGATTCCCGGGTGAATCCGAGTGCGGTGAGCAAACTGGATGATCCGGGTCTTGCTATAGAACGGCCTGACTCTCAGTATGAAAGACTCTATGTCCTTCTTGGATATCAGAGAAGCAGCTGCCTCCTCGTCGGCTCGCGCCTCCATCTCTAGATTTCCTCGTTTTCCGATCGCATCTTCGCCAACGAGATCGGTGTCTAGAAGAATCTCGCGACCGTCTGAAACAGCGCCCGTATCGTGATGGCGAATATGCGAGATCTCATGAAACAGCGTGTGCCAGAACCAATCGATGCGATCGTAACGCATCGAGACCACGATCACGGGGGTATCTTTGTCGAGCCAAAACGAGGCGCCATCAATCCTTGTCCCGCGTAAGTGCTCAATAACAAGGAACCTGATTCCCATGCTAGAGAGAAGCCCGGGCACCTTGCGAATTTCCTCCGGAAATGCGGCCAACTTCTTCAGATCGTCAAGACCTTCGAGAAGCCCTTTCTCGCTGAACTTCGCTGCACGAACTTCTCGAGCCAGATGAGCAGCCCTGTACGCCCAAGCACGTTGCGCTGGTGTGATTCCCCCTCCCGGGCGTAACGACGTGCGCGCTGCCATTGCCAGATCCCTGGGCTTGTCGTTGACGGACGCAAGATGAAAGAACCTTCTGACCTCATCCTCCAACTCCGTCGTATTCGATGTAGTCTTGATCCACCGCCTTCTCATCATTTCCTTGATCGGCCCAATCTCATACACTTGGGCGCGCGCGCGTATACGCCCTTTGGGGTCGTCCACGAGTGAAAGGCGATAGGCGGACTCAATGTTCATCCAAAACTCAGGGCTTGTTCCGAATGCTTCGCCCAGTTCGAGAGCCGTTTGCGGACTGACTCCTCTCTTTCCCGTAACGACTTCGTTGATAGCAGCTAGGGACCTGCCCGTTATTCTGGCAAGATCAGCCTGAGTCCAGCCTCGTTCATCGAGCTCATCCCGGATGATCTCTCCGGGCGATACGGCAATGATTCGCGCGTTTTTACTCATGGTCGCGCCCACTTTCTCCTTCTAGTGATAGTCCTCAAGCGACAGAACACGAATCGTGTTCTTTGGAGTCCCTGGAACGATCTCAACTATAATCCGCCACTGATCATTTACACGGAGGGAACATTGCCCCTCTCTCTTCCCGTGGAGCTTCTCGAAGTGGTTCGACCGCAATGCATACAAGTCGCGCTCATCTTTGGCGGCACGAACAACAGATAACCGTTTTCGGTAGGCTCGGACGGTCTCTTTGGAGAATGCAGATCTGAAAGACGGATCGGTCTCCATCCGGGAGAGATCGTCTCGGGCAAACTCTATGTCCATTCTTCACTCCCGTTCCTCCTCCATGCTTGGAGCATAACCCGTTTGCCACAGGCTTGTCAAGCAGATATTATCGAATAGCGATAATCCGATAATCATGATTTCCGTGCCACGTAGACACCTGATTGGAGGGGTGTTACGGACTGGTTGAGTATCCGGAGTGAGTAGATTCTTGGAGAGATTACACCTCGTCGCTTTCGAGGCTGAGAGAATCGAAGAGCCAGGTCGAAAGGTAGCGCTCGGAACACGAGGCGGCGATGGCGACGATCATCTTGCCCTCGTTCTCGGCGCGCTTGGCCAGTTGCAGCGCGGCCCACGTCGTCGCGCCGCTCGAAATTCCGATCGGGATGCCTTCTTCGGCGTTGACGCGCCGCGCGGTCTCGCCCGCGTCGTCGTCGGTCACTTGGATCACCTCGTCGAGCACCGCGATGTCGAGAACGCCGGGCACGAAGCCCGCGCCGATGCCTTGGATCTTGTGCGGGCCGGGCTTGCCGCCCGACAGAACGGGCGATCCGGCCGGTTCGACGGCGACGATGCGGATCGACGGCTTGCGGTGTTTCAGAACCTGGCCGACGCCGGTGATCGTCCCGCCCGTCCCGACTCCGGCGACGAAGATCCCGACCTTGCCGCCCGTATCGCGCCAGATTTCCTCGGCGGTCGTCCGGCGATGGACTTCGGGATTGGCCGGGTTCTCGAACTGTTGAGGAATGAGGCTCCCGTCGATGCGGCCGGCCAGCTCTTCGGCCTTCTCGATGGCGCCGCGCATCCCTTTCGCCCCGTCGGTCAGGACCAGCCGCGCGCCCAGCGCCTTGAGGAGCCGCCGCCGCTCGACGCTCATCGTCTCGGGCATCGTGAGGATGAGTCGGTAGCCGCGCGCGGCGGCGACGAAGGCCAACGCGATCCCCGTATTGCCGCTCGTGGGTTCGATCAGAGTGGTCTCGCCCGGCTGGATGCGGCCGGCCTTCTCGGCATTGTCGATCATCGCGCGGCCGATGCGGTCCTTGATCGATCCGAGCGGATTGAAGAACTCGAGCTTCAGATAAACGTCGGCGACCGCTCCGGCGGCCTCGGCCGTGCGCCCCAGCCGCACGAGCGGGGTGTTGCCGATCGTTTCGTCGATGCTTGAGTATAGCCTGGCCATGTCGTGCTCCTTCTTCGGTTCCAGGTTCGAAGGTTCCAAGTTCCAGGTTCGAAGGTTCAAGGTTCCAGGTTCAAGAGTCCCGAGTTCCGGGATCAGGTGTCGTTTCGAGCGCTTGAAATCTGCGAACCCGGAATTCCCGAACCTGGAACCTGTGAACCCGGAACTCTCGAACTCTCCATCAGATACATCGCGACCTCGGCCCGCAGGTTCGGCAGGAACCCGATCCGCCGTCCCTGCGCGAGAAATCCCCGGTCGATCACGCGCCACTTCTCCTGCGAGCAAAACAGTTCCCAATCGGCGACGCTGAAGAAATGGCGGTTGGGCGATTCGTACCACATATAGGGCAGCGACGAGGTCTGCGGCGCCTGGCCGCGGACCGCCAAGTGCCATCGCGCCCGCCAATGCGCGAAATTCGGGAACACGACGATCACGCGCTTGCCGACCCGGAACGTCTCGTACAGGACGGGCCTCGGGTCGCCCACCTCCTGGATGATGAGGCTCAGAACGACCGCGTCGAACGTTTCGTCCCCGTAGTGATCGAGTCCTTCCTCCACGTTGCCGTGGTGAACCGACAGGCCGCGCTGAACGGCCTTGACCACCAAGTCCTCCGCGAGCTCGATCCCGGTCCCGCGCACTTGGCGTTCGGCGGCCAGGAGCGCGAGAAGCTCGCCGTCGCCGCATCCGATATCGAGCACACGCCCGCCCTGGGCGACGTGTTCCACGATCCAGCGGTAGCTCTCGATCCGGTTAGGGGCCCGATGCGGCATCGCCCACCTCGCTTTCGCCAGGATCGATCTCGCCGAAGTCGGCCCGCGCGCGTTCGAGAAGCGACGCGACGAGCGGGGTCTGCTTGGCGTAATCGAGCAGGAAGGCGTCGTGGCCGTAGTCGCTCGAGATCTCGTAGTACGTCGCGTCGCCGCCCGACCGGCGGATCGCGCGCGCCACCTCTTTGAGCTGTTGGGGCGGGTAGAGCCAATCCGACGAAAAGGCGATCAGAAGAAACAACGCGCGCGACGGCTGAAACGCCTCGGTCAGCGATTCGTGTCCGCTCGCCAAGTCGAAATAGTCGAGCGCCTTGGTAAGATAAAGAAGCGAGTTGGCGTCGAACCGCCCGACGAAACTCTGGCCCTGGTGACGCAAGTAACTCTCCACCTCGAAATCGAGACTGAAATCGTATCCGTAGCGCTCGCGGTCGCGCAAACGACGCCCGAACTTGCGGCTCATCCCGCTGTCGGAGAGATACGTGATGTGGCCCACCATACGGGCCACGGCCAAACCCAGACGCGGTCCCTCCGTGCCGTAGTAATCCCCCTGCGCCCAAGCCGGGTCGGCCATGATCGCCTGGCGCGCCACCTCGTTGAACGCGATTTGTTGAGGCGAGTGCTGGTGCGTCGAGGCGATGGCCACCACCGAGCGGACCCGCTCGGGATACGCCACGGCCCATTGCAGCGCCAGCATCCCGCCCATCGAGCCGCCCGCCACGCACAGGATCTTCCGAATACCGAGATGGTCGAGAAGACGCCGCTGCACCTCGACCATGTCGCGGACCGTGATCACGGGGAACCGAAGGGCGTAAGGCTTGCCCGTTTGCGGATCGATCGACGCGGGCCCCGTGGTCCCATAGCAGCTGCCCAGAACGTTGGGCGAAACGACGAAATACCGGTCCGTGTCGAAAGCCTTGCCGGGGCCGATCATACAGTCCCACCACCCCGGTTTCTCCTGGCCTTCGAGCCGGCCCGCGGCGTGGGCCCCACCCGACAAGCCGTGGCAGATGAGAATCGCGTTGTCCCGCGTCTCGCTCAACGTCCCGTAGGTTTCGTAGGCGACCGTGATGGGACCGAACGACACCCCGCTGTCGAGCACGAGGGGTTCGGCGCCGAGCTCGAGGCTTTGCGTTTGGACCAGTCCGAGGCCTGTGGAGGCTTGGTCGGTCATTCGTTCTTCCCTTGGGTGGGAGTAGACGAGGTGGACAGAGTGGACGAAGTGGACTGGGGGTAGACTCGGCTGTTTGTCCCGCCGTCTTCCCTCTTCATCCCTTTTTCTTCATCCTTTATCAGTAGTGTCCAAAACAGGTTCCCCGGAGGGGAACAATTCGAATAGCCCCGGGTGAAACCCAGGGAAAAGACGTTCCCATTTTGTG
>JAFGFN010000143.1 GCA_016931035.1 Candidatus Sumerlaeota bacterium | reverse complement strand
CGGCGGCCGTAACTATAACGGTCCTAAGGTAGCGAAATTCCTTGTCGGGTAAGTTCCGACCTGCACGAATGGCGTAACGATCTGAGCTCTGTCTCCTCCAGAGACCCGGTGAAGTTGAGATACCAGTGAAGACGCTGGTTACCCGCAGCAAGACGGAAAGACCCCGTGAACCTTTACTACATCCTGATATTGATTCTTGGCCTTGCATGTAGAGGATAGGTGGGAGGCTGTGAAGTGGGGACGCCAGTCCTCATGGAGCCAACCTTGGAATACCACCCTTGTTAGGTCGTGGCTCTAACCTGCGGCCGTGATCCGGTCGAGGGACACTGTCAGGTGGGTAGTTTGACTGGGGCGGTTGCCTCCTAAAGTGTAACGGAGGCTCGCAAAGGTGCACTCAGCACGGTCGGCAATCGTGCGCAGAGCGTAAGAGTAGAAGTGCGCTTAACTGTGAGACCTACAAGTCGAACAGATGGGAAACCAGGCTCTAGTGACCCGACCATTCCAAGTGGAAGGGTGGAAGATCATAGGACAAAAGGTACTCCGGGGATAACAGGCTTATCGCGCCCAAGCGTTCACAGCGACGGCGCGGTTTGGCACCTCGATGTCGGCTCATCGCATCCTGGGGCTGTATCAGGTCCCAAGGGTTTGTCTGTTCGCCAATTAAAGCGGTACGTGAGCTGGGTTCAGAACGTCGTGAGACAGTTCGGTCCCTATCTGCTGTGGGCGTAGGAGATTTGAGGGGAGCTGTTCCCAGTACGAGAGGACCGGAATGGACGGACCACTGGTGTTCCGGTTGTACCGCCAGGTGCAACGCCGGGTAGCTACGTCCGGAAGGGATAAGCGCTGAAAGCATCTAAGCACGAAGCCCACCCCGAGACAAGATCTCCCAGAGCCTTGCGCTCTCTAAAGGACCCCGGAAGACGACCGGGTTGATAGGCGGGAGGTGTAAGCGCAGCAATGCGTTGAGCTGACCCGTACTAATAGTCCGTGCGGCTTAACACTACTCTCTTGCATTAATTCGCGCCCTTTGGCGCTTCTTTGCAGGTTGCCTGGTCGGAATTCAGGCGAAAATGGGTTTCTACTGCTTCTTCACTCGTACTCGTAGTCGTGCTCGCTTCGTTTCGGGTTCGATCCCGATAGCGATCCCGATTTCGATTGCGAGAGCGTTGCGGAAAGTCTGGTCTGTCGTTTCATTGATTGCCTTCCGGTTTCCGGTGGCCATAGCGTGGGGGAAACACCCGTTCCCATTCCGAACACGGAAGTTAAGCCCCACCGCGTCGATGGTACTGCACTGTTTCGGTGTGGGAGAGTAGAGCGCCGCCGGATCTAATACACGAAAGCCCCGAAGTCTCGCCACGCGAGACTCCGGGGCTTCTGCTTTCCACGCTTCTCTTCTTTCACCTCGCTTGATATACCTTTGGACATGACCCGGAAGCGAGAAGAACGATCTCCATACCCCCGCGCCGAACTCGACCTGGGGAGCGTCGGACAGACGAACGCCGAATCGCGCCGGCGGTTCGCGACGCTCAACGAAAAACCCCTCCATGCCGCTCTCAAGGCGTGGTACGCGGGTCCCGAAGATCGAACGGAAGTCCACGTCGACGGGTCGCTGGTCGATATCGTGCGCGCGAGCGACGGGCTTCTTGTCGAAATTCAAACGCGCAATCTCGCCGCGATCCGGCGCAAACTGACCCGGCTCCTGGCGCGGCACCGCGTGCGGCTCGTTCATCCCGTCGCGATCGAGAAATGGATTGTGCGAACGGACGGCGAGGGGGCAGTGCTCGGGCGGCGCAAATCGCCCAAACGGGGTCGCGTGGAGGACGCGTTCACGGAACTGGTGCATGTTCCGCGTCTTCTCGTCCACCCGAACTTCTCGTTCGAAGTCGTCCTGATTCGCGAAGAGGAGGTCCGCCGCCACCAACCCGGCCGCGTCTGGCGGCGCAAGGGCTGGACGACGTGCGAACGGCGCTTGATCGAGGTGGTTGGTCGCCGCGCTTTCGAGACTCCCGCGCAGTTGGCCGGCACTCTCCCCGACGGTCTTCCCGACCCGTTCACGACGCGCGACCTCGCCGCGCTTCTCGAGATTCGGCTCGCCCTTGCCCAGAAGATGACCTACTGTCTGCGCGAAATGGACGCGATCTCGGTTTCCGGCAAGAAGGGGAACGCCGTCCTGTATTCGCGCCTCATAGGGTAGAGCGCCGCCGGATCCAAAACACAGGAAAGTCCCGAAGTCTCGCATAGCGGAATTTCGGGGCTTTTCCGTTCCGGTATCCGCTTGCTTGGCTATTCCAGCTCTCGCCCGTTCGCGAAACGGGTTTCGCGGAGGACTCGTCCGTCGGGCGTCGAGAGGGTGGCGACGCCCTCGGCGCGGAAGTTCTTCCAGGTCGATTCGGACTTCTTGTTTCCGTTCCACCAATACTGGGTCCAGACGCTCGTGCCGTCGGGACGATGGTCCCACCCCCATTTCTTCCGCCCCTGCGCGTCCCAATACGTTTCGCGTCCGACCTTGCGTCCGCCTTCGTAGGCGACTTCGTACTGTTTCGATCCGTCGGGATAGAACCAGGTTTCGGGACCCTCGAGAACGTATTCGTCGTTCGCGCCGATCCGGCTCCCCCAAGTGGCCCGGGTGGTTCCGTCGGGGTACGTTTCCTTGTGGGGCTGGGGCTCGGCGGCCGCGCCGGAACGCCAATCGCCGACGTCGGCGTTCGCTTCTTCCATCAGGTCCGAGAGGATCCAGGCCTCGTTCAGTTCGAAATGCTGCGCCTGGTCGCTCTTCGACGTCATGAGGTGGATCACGCCGGTGGGCGATTGGACGGCGGCGCTGTAGCCGAGCGTGCCTTCGCCGTGTTGGGGCTTGCGGCCTCGGATCACGCGCCCCCGCCACTCGTTGTGAGGCCGGACAAGGGGGAGTTTCTTGATGCGCCAGGTCGCGCCGTCGTCTTCCGACAGGGCGACGTAAGCGCCGCGCTCCTTGATGTCGCGGGGCGGGGGCGTGTCCACGACGCACAGGAGTTGGAAGTCCCCGGCGGCGAAGAGCCGGCCACTCGCCAGGCGCAGGAGAGTCGGCCTCTGGTTGCTCCCTTGGGCGGCGAAGGGGGTTTTGACCGCCTCGGTGTAGGTCCTTCCCCAATCCGAGGAGAAGCAGACCGGCATATAGCCGTCGATCGAGGTGTTCTTGCCTCCCAGCGCCATGATGCGTCCGTCGCGCAAGAGGGCGAACGTCGAGTGGCGACCGGCGGTGCGGCCTCCCGTGTCGAACCAGGTTCGGCCCTCGTCGGCGCTGGCCCAGAGGAACGACTGGCGGTCGGGTCCGTCGCACCCGAAGTAGATCGTGCCGTCGGGTCCGCGGAAGGCGCTGTCGATCGGCTGGGCTTCGAAGGGACCGACTTCGCCCTTGAGGACCGGCACGCGAAGCGGCGACCAGGTCGCGCCGCTGTCGTCGGACGCGGTGAAACGAAACGGCACGCCGTCGAAGTGCCGTCCGCCTCCGAAGAACCAGAGTTTCCCGTTGTCGTTCCAGAGGAGGGCGGATTCGTCGTTGAGTCCGGCGAGGTCGCAAAACAGCGAAGGCATGTCCCACTGCGCCGCGCCGTGACGCAGCCGCGCGACGACGAAGGTCGTGTTCGGATCGTGCTCGGTTTGTCCTCGGCCCGAGCTGAAACTGACGGCGAGGAGGTCGCCGTTGGGGCAGATCGTGAGTCCTCCGCTGTGGAGCTTGGCGAAGACGGCGGGGTGGTGGCCGACCGCCTCGATCGCGCTCGGCGCGCTGCTTTCGGCCGGCATCGGGAGGATGGGGCGGACCTTGAAGTAGGGCTTCTCGGGGTCGGGCCCCTGGTCGGCGCGGATCGGACGCTGCTTGACGCACTCGAGCGGAAATCCCGCCTCGCGGGGGAGCGGCTCGGTCGTCGGCATCGGCGCCTGGACCACTCGGAAACCGACGAGATGGGGCGGACGCTGTCCCGGGGCGGGACAATCGGGCATCAGGCTCGAACGATGGTACGAACTTACGGTGAAGGGAATGTCGGCGTACCGGGCCGGCGGGGCGTCGGCGTCGTCGGGCGAAACGGTCGCCAGTCCTCCGCCGCGCACGACGCGCGCCCAGCCCGCGCCGGGTCCGACGGGATCGGTCCGGTCCTCGGCGGGGTACTCGCCGTGCCAATCGAGACACCACTCGGGGACGGCCGAGTGCATGTTCTTGAGGCCCCAGGGGTTCAGGTCTTTGCCCTTGCGCGGCGGCTTGTCGCCCGACCAGAAGGGGGTGTCGGTTCCCGCGCGACACGCGAATTCCCATTCGGCCTCGGTCGGGAGGCGATACGGTTTGCCCTCTTTCTCGGAGAGCCACCGGCAGTAGGCGACGGCGTCGTCCCAGCTCACGCCCGCCGCGTAGGGGGCGTAGGTTTCGGGACCGGCGTAGTCGGGCCGGAACGCGCGGAATTGCTCGATCGTGACTTCCTCCTCGGCGACGTGGAACATCCGCGCGATCGTGACGCGATGGACGGGCGTGTCGTCCCACACGCCGTTGCGGATCCAACCCGAGGTCTTTTCGTCGGTCGGGACGGGCTCGATTTCGCCCATCGTGAACGAGCCGGGCCCGACCGGCATCATCCGCATCCCGACGGAGTTGGCGAACGGCAGAAGATGGTCGGCGGGGGAAACGCCCGAAGAACTATCGCAAGCGGCGGTCATAGTGAACCAGAGTCCTCCCGTGAAGACGAGTTTGCGGAACAAAGACATTCTACACCTCCCGGCAGCGCTAGGAGAGAGTGTAGCGCAAAGTCGAGAAGACGGGAAGCACGTTGGTGGAGAAACGAGAAAAGAGTGGCGCCCACGAATCGCGCGAATTCCCTCATGGCGGCGTAGCCGCACCGGAGTCGGGCTAAAGCCCCCTTGGGTTGCGGGGACGTTCCCATGAACAAGTTCGCGCGATTCGTGGGCCTCCGATGCGTACGTTCGAATGCATACGGGCGTGAGTCGTGGAGGCGGCCGTATGGCAAAAGGCAAAAAGCGTACAGCCTACTTCTGAGTCCGCACCAACCGAAACCCGAAAGCGTCGGCGCGGTAGTCGGGATTGACGTAGTAGCGACAGGCCGAGCGGCAGTTGTCTGCATCGATGAGCCAGCAGCCGCCACGCACCACCCGGGGACCGTCGGCCGATAGGTCGTTACGACCGTCGTCCTTGTAAGGGTACGGCTTGTACAGCGACAGACACCACTCCCAGACGTTGCCGTGCATGTCGTACAATCCCCAGGCGTTGGGGGTCTTCTGCCCGACCGGGTGGATACTTCCTCCCGAGTTAGCGCCATACCACGCGTAGTCGCTCAGCTCGTTTGCCGAAGCGCCGAAGCAGTACCGCGTCGAGCTCCCCGCCCGACAGGCGTACTCCCACTGCGCCTCGGTCGGAAGCGTGAACTTCTGCCCGGTCTGGTCCGACAGTCTCCTACAAAACTCCATGGCGTCCTTCCACGATATGGACTCGACTGGGTTGTTCGGTCGGTCCTCGAGGTGCGAGGGGTTTCTTCCCATGACGGCTTCGTACTGCGCCTGAGTGACAGGCATGGCGGCGATCTGAAACGCCCCCAACTCCACCTCGTGGGGGGGCTTCTCGTCGTTCTTCTCATCGCTCCCCATCGTGAACTTGCCGGCGGGAATCGCAACCATGTTGCTCAGGAGGCTGTCGACGGCCGCGCGCTGCCCGAGGGGGGCCGGTTCTTTCTCTTCCGCCTTCGCCTTGCCTTCCCCCAGCGTGCCAGCGGCGACTTGTCCCAATCCCTCGCGGTATTCTCTTTCTTTCAACCACCTCAGGCCGGTATCGGACTTGAGAAGACGGCACAGATGCGGGTGCTCGTCGAGGACGGCGACGGCCTTGGCGAGAACATCCTGTCTGCTCTTGAGTCGGATTTCTGCGAGCCGTAGCATCGTCGCCTGGTGGTCGTCGGACGAGGTCGAGAGCGCCTCGGCGAGAACGGTCCCGATCGTCTCTGTCTTCCCGGGTTCCTCGGTCATCTTGGCGTCTCCTCGGTGCTGTTCGGAATCGGTCTCTTGTCTTCTTCCCCTTGCCCTAGGGTCACTGGGATATCCAGGACCGACACAAGGTCTCGAAAGCGCGGCTCGTCCGTCGCATAGTGGATGAGAAGCGCCAGGGGATCGTACTTCTCCTTCTCCGCGCTCTCCTCCTCCCCATTCTCTTCACCGCTCTCCTCTATCTCGATCTCCTGGGTCCGTTGGGCCACCAGGATGCGGTTCAACAACCGCACGATCGAGCGAGGGTTGCAGTTGACCGCCTCGGCGATCAGGCGCGGAACGTCCTCGCTCGTCGCGTCTTCGCTCGAGAAGTCCACGCCGCTCTGCTTCACCAATTCGGCGACGTAGTCGCCCATGGTCTTCTCGCCGGAGGCGCGGGCGGGGACCGCGACTTTCACCTGGACCATCTTGTCGAGGTAGTTGTCGAAATGCTCGCCGATGCGGTAGTCCTTCGTCCATTTCGTCTTGACGAACGCCTCGATGATCGCCTGGTTGACACCGATCACGAAGGAGAACCCCGGTTGATGAAGAGCGAGCTTGACGCTCTCGAGCAACTTGACCGCCGCGTCCGGGAAGCATCGGTCCAGATCGTCCACGAAGACGACGACGCGCGGCAACTTGCTGTCGTTGGCGCACTGCGACAACTGCTCGAAGGCTTCGAAGTAGAAACCGGTGGCCAACCGGCACTCGGCTTTCTCCAGATCCTCGTAGCGCTGGATGCTCTTGTCGAGCGAGACCCCGACCTCCGCCTTCGCCACGCCGGGGAGGCCGAGTTCGCACGTCCCGTTCACCGCATAGACCATGGCCCGAAGGAGATTCCGCACCTTCTTCGCGCCGTCCGCAAATTGCGTCCAAGCACTCTTCTGAAGTTCCCTGTCGATCGTCGCGAGGAGGGGGAGAATCAGATGCTCTTCCTTCTCGTACTGCCAGGCGTTGAACCAGACCGGCGCGACCTCTTTTTTCCAGTGCCGGTCGCGGAGGAGTTCGTCGCGCACCAGCTGCATCAGGCTGGTCTTGCCGGTGCCCCATTCCCCGAATATGCCGATGGTCAAGGGCTCGACCGTTTCGGCGGCGGCCCCGGCGAGCACTCTGGCCGTCGCTCGGAATCTCAACAGGTCGCCGCGTGCCTTCTTCGGAACGGGCGTGTCGCCCAGGAGGGCATACGATTTACGGTTGGCGGTCGCCATGTTCTCGCCTTTCGGAGAGGTTGTGACCCTCCGCCGGGGTTGGCACTGTGCAACCGATCGAAACGGGGCTTCCCTTCCGCTCGGGCGATGCGGCGCGAATCCGGGGGAGGAAAGGAGAGCCGACGTTCGGGATTACCCTACTCCAACCCCCGGCGGGATTCAAGGGCGAGGAATCGGCGCGCAGCCGTCCGGGGAGGTTCTTGCGAAATGGCCCGGCGCGGAGAGCGGCAGGGCGTGACAGAGGATGGAGACGTCCGGGTGCGACCCGCTATTTTGAAAAGGCGTTTTGCGCCGCGATTTTTCGCCGCGATTTTTCGCCGCGATTCTTCGCCGCGATTCTTCGCCCCCACCGGTTTTACACCGGTGGAGCGATGGTTCTGCTCCAGTTGTGGAGCGTTTTTCCCTCCCTCCGCTCCTCTTCCTCCCTGCCGACGGCAGGGAGGAAGAGGAGCGGAGGGAAAGAAAGGCAATTGGCGCCCTTCTGAAGCATAGTCATCGCCCCACCGACATGAAGTCGGTGGTGGCGTTTTCAGATTGGCGGGTCGCACCCAGCCACCCTTCACCGCGAATCGGAATCGCGGGGGCGATTTTGGGAGGGGGGCGGCGCCCAGGGGGAACGCGACGGGTCGGTCGGGGGTGGGGGCGCGGGGGGCGATCCGGGGCGGTCGATCCTCGGGCGGTCGGACGATCCCAATCGCTTGCGGATGAAGTCGACGATCATCGAAACGAGTCCGTAACCTCCGATGAAAGCGACGATACAGACTCCGACGATGAGGAGATTGCTGTGTTCGCTCATGGGGCGACTCCTTGGGTCGGGGTACACGAACCGTTCTCGCCGCCCTGGGCGGCCGCGCTTCCGGTTCGTGTCCCCTCTTCGACGGGTTCGAGGCGAACGCCGGGGCAGTCGGGACATTCGCCGTCGTCGCGCAGAAAGCCCGAGTGGCACCGCGGGCAATAGGCTCGGTAGGCGGCGTCCGGCGGCAAGCGCAGTTCGCACAGCGCTTCCGGGTCGATTTCCTTGTCGCGCAGGAAAGTCTCGATCGCGGCGACCGTCGTCTCGCGGGACCATTCCACGACGGCGCGGGCTTCGGGTTCGAGGCGTTCCGCGCCGAGGGGATATCGGAGATGGAGAAGGAGCTGTTTCGCAAACGCGGCGAAGTCGTCGGCGTCGCACAGCGCGCGGGCGACGGCGATCGGGTGGAAGAGATCGAGGGCGTGGCGCGAGACGATGTCGGCGGCGCGCGCGGCCATGGGAGGGCAGAGAAGCATCGTGACGAGGTGTTGCCATCGTTCCTCGCGCACCGCGGGATGGAGCCGGAGATGGGCGCGATAGAAGAGGGCGAGAACCGCGACGTGGAGCGGGAGACCGAAAACCAGAAGCGGGACGATGGCGCGGGCGAAACCGTGTTGCCATACCGCGACCGGCGAGACGAGAAACAGGAACAGAAACAAGACCGCGCACAGCGGGCGCAACACGCGGGTCGCGTTCCGGGTCTCCTCGATGCGTTCGGCGACCCGCCCGGAATCGAGGGCGCGGGCGAGGTCGCCCTGGATCGCTTCCTCGCGTTCGGTCTCGGGAAGGCCGGCGATCTCGGAGATTCTTCGGGCGAGGGAGAGGGCGAGGCCGCGGCTCGAGCATCGGGCGAACCGCTCGGCGCCGATCAAGAGATCGTTGGATTGGGTCCGAGTGTCCGCCGCGTCTTTCCACGGTGCGACCGAGACGGGTTCGCTCCCGGTGGGTCCGAGGTCGTCGATTCCCTGGGCGGCATGGGAGCAAGCGCCGTCGGGCGAGAGCGACACCGGCGATCCCTGACACACAAACGCCGTGGAAAGAGGGGAGAGCGGGTTCAGGGCCATCGCCCGGCCGCGATGGTTGGACAGGATCTCGATCCCGGCGATACGGAAACGGCCCCAACCGGTGTGGGTGACCAAGGCGGCCGCGCCGCGCCGGACCCAGACCAGGCAGTCCGACAGGTACAGGAGGACGAGAACGAGGAGGAGGGTCTGTTCGTCGCTCATGGCGCGGTCCCGACCCGAAGTCGAGCGTGTTCGCTACTTCGTGGACTTGCGTCCGAAGATCGCCTTGAGCCCGCCTCCGAGAACCGCAACCACGAGGATAATCAGTTTCCAGAGATACTTGAACAGGCCGGTTTTCACCGCCAGGGCCGCGGCTCCGCCGACGACCAAGGCCGACAGGCCGAACTGGGCCACGCGGTCGCCCGCGCGGTATTCGTCGTAGCGGTTGCCCTGGGCGAAGGCGAACTCGCGCATCCGCTCCTTGAAAACGGGGAGGCGGTCCGAGAGCGACTCGGGATCGCCGACGTAGGTCACGTTCATGATGCCCGTGCGTCCGAGGTAGCGGGTGTGGTGGTTGACGGTGATGTGATCGGCTTCGTCCTTTAGCCTCAGGGCCCATTCGACGTTGTGGGTGGCTTCGTCGTATCGCGGCTCGACGGCCCATCCGACGAGCTCGAGCGTTTCGAGTCCCGCCTCTTTGCGCATTTTGTTGGCCGTCTCGTTGTTGTTGCGCATGCTCTTGAGCATGGCGTCGGGGTCGAGTTCGTCCTTCTCGTCGTCTTTGACGTACCCGACGTCGTCGAAGAAGAACACGACGAACCAATCGAGCGTCTTGGGCGCGAACATCCCTAGCGGCTCGTCGGTCACCAGGTTGCCGAACGATTCGAGCAAGGTCGCGGTGTCGCTGCCGTTGGCGAAGACGTATCCGGCGGGGAGTTGAAGATGGGCGATTCCGCCCACGTCGGCCCGGGTGGGGCCTTCCTGCCATTGGATCGCGGCCAGAGTCGGGTTCATCGCCTTGAGGGCGTCCATCGTGGCCGTCTGGATTCCCGAGACGATCTCATCGACCTTGTCGGCCACGGGGATTCCGGGGGGCGGGGTCGAGTCGAAGACCGTGTCGGGCAACCCCGCGTTGACCTTGATTTCGCTCACCGTGTAAGTTTTGGACCGGTCCGGGTTCCCGTTGTAGGCGAACTCGATCTTGCGGACGATGCCGTCGCTCTTGTCGATCGTCACCGTGGCGACCTGGCCCTCGTCGTCCTCGTCTCCGAGGTCGCCGCTCATTCTGCATTCGAGCACCCACGACGCGTCGTCCTGCGACACCAGCCGGATGCCGTCGTGCTCGAACCGATCCTTGTAGTCGTCGAGAAAGGTGAGGGGCCGAACGCCAAGCGCCGCGGAATCGAGCATTGCGGCGATTTCCTTGGGGAGTCCGGCCGAGCGGAGCCGTGCGAAGTCGTAGCGATCGATGTGAGGCGTCTCGTGGTCCCGGATGGCTTTCGCTTTCTCCTCGGCGGTCATGGCGTTGTCCGGGTCCTTGACCGCGTGTTGCCCCGAGCCGGGCGCGTTCACGATGTATCGAGACTGTATCTCGCTATTGCCGATAATGCGGGTAAGACTGCCGGCGACGGCCGGGTCGTTGTCCTGAAGGCGCTGCACCTTGGCGTAATACGAGTTGGGACGTCGGAAGCCCAGTTCCTCGCGACCCACGTTCTCATACGGAGTCCCGTCCTGGGTTCCTTTCTCCCGGATCTCGATGACGCAGGTGTAGTCGTTGACCTCCGCGCCTTTGGCCTGAATCGCCGAGAGCGCTTCTTTCAGCGCCGGATCGGCGAACATCGACGGGCCGGAATCCTGCGCGGCGACCGGACCGACAAGAATCGACAAGAACGCCGCTACCCACTGGATCGAAACACGCATTTCACTCATCCCCCCTCGTACCGAGAGACTGTTCGGACTCTTGAAAAGGAATCGCTTTCCGGCGGAACGCCCTGTTCTTGCGCGGGAAGATACCACAAAGCCTTGTGCGGCACAATTTGATTGTTTTGCCTTGAAGAACTATAATGGAGTGTGCATGTTTGATGACGCGATCCGTCCCGTCCCGCCCGCCGCCAGTCGGCGCCGATCGTGGCCATAACTCTAAGAAAGTCAGGGAAGAACGTCATGGAGTACTTCTGCGAAGGTTCCGCGGACACCGTTATCGAGAAGGCGAGGGCGAGCGCGCTGCTCGACTCGATGCTCGACCGAATGGGGGATCTCAAGCGCGTGATTCTTTTGCCTCCCGATTTCACGCGCCTTCACTCGTGGGCGGGCGAGCTCACCGTGATGCTTTACGAGAAGCTCCGGGACCGGGCCCACGTCGAGGTGATGCCCGCGATCGGGACCCACTTCCCGATGACCGACGAGGAACTGGACGAGATGTTTCCCGGCATCCCGCACACGGCCTTCCAGCCGCACGATTGGCGCGGCGGACTCAAGCGGCTCGGGGAGGTGCCCGCCGAGTTCGTCCGCAAGATCACGGACGGCAAGCTCGATTTCCCCGTCTATTGCGAAATCGCCCGCAAACTGGTCGAGGAGAAATGGGACCGGATCGTCTCGGTCGGTCAGTTGGTGCCTCACGAGGTGATCGGCATCGCCAACCAGAACAAGAACGTTTTCGTCGGAACGGGCGGCGCGGACACGATCAACAAGACCCACTATATCGGCGCGGTGTGCAACATGGAAACCATCATGGGGCGCGCCGAGTCGCCGGTGCGCGACGTGTTCAACTACATGGCCGAGCATTTCGCGAGCGACCTGCCGATCGCCTACGTCCTGACGGTCCGCGCCAAAGACGCCTCGGGAAAGCTCGTCACGCGCGGCCTCTACGCGGGCGACGACAACGCGTGCTTCCGGCGCGGGGCGACGCTCTGTCAGGAGGTGAACCTCGATCTCTTGGACCGGCCGCTGAAGAAGACGGTGGTCTATCTCGACCCCGGGGAGTTCAAGTCCACCTGGCTCGGGAACAAAGCGATCTATCGCACCCGCATGGCGATGGCCGACGGGGGCGACCTCATTGTTCTCGCTCCGGGGGTGCGCGAGTTCGGCGAAGACCCGACCATCGACAAACTCTTGCGCAAGTACGGTTATCGCGGCGCGCCCCGCACGCTGGAGCTCGTGGCCGAGAACGAAGACCTGGCGAACAACCTGAGCGCGGCGGCCCACCTGATCCACGGTTCGTCGGAGGGGCGTTTCAACATCACGTATTGTCCGGGCAAGTTGACCCGCGAGGAAATCGAGGGCGCCGGGTTCCGGTATGGCGATCTCGACGAAATGCTCAAACGTTACAACCCCGCCGCTTTGAAGGACGGTTTCAACCGTCTTCCCGACGGCGAAGAAATCTTCTACGTCTCGAATCCCGCCCTGGGCCTTTGGGCGCTGAAGGAGCAGTTCGGCGGTTGAAAAAACCGGGAAAAAAAGGATTGACAGTTTGAGAGGCGTTTGGTCAGATCGGTGTTTGACATACCATTCCCCTCATTCCAATGAGGATCCCGGTTGAGGAGAGTGGGCGTAGAAGACTGAAAGAGGGAGCGTTAAGAAACACACTCCAGCGCGAACAGGGGAAGTTTGCGTTGGGAGTGGCATGTTTTGTTATCGCCGGCCGAGACGGCCCAGACGCCGGTCCCACGGTGCAGACCAGTAGCTCAACTGGTAGAGCACCGGTCTCCAAAACCGGGGGTTGGGGGTTCAAGCCCCTCCTGGTCTGCCAAGTTGCACGGGTGGGGCGAAGCGTGCGGGCCGTCGGCGGGGTCGCTGCGGGGCGAAATCGAGTTTCAAGGATCGAAATCCATGGCAAAGTACGTATTGCTTGCAATCGCGGCGCTCGCGATCGTGTGGGGGATCGTCAAACGCAAACAGGTGGCCGACTTCTGGCTCGCGACCAAGAAGTACCTGCGCGAGGTCAAGGTGGAGATGCAGAAAGTCACCTGGCCGACCCAGAACGAGCTTTTCGGCTCGACAATCGTCGTTCTCGTGGCGGTGGTCGTTCTGTCGGCGATCGTCACGGCGTGGGACCAGATTCTCTCGTTCGTCTTGCATCTGATCATCCCGAGCGGGGGGGCGTGAAGCCATGGCCAAGGAATGGTTTGCGGTTCACACCTATTCGGGATTCGAGCAGAAGGTGAAGACGAACATCGAGCACCTCGTGACGCTCGAGGATCTGCGCGACGACGTGGCGGAAGTGATCATTCCCCAGGAGAATCTCGTCGAGATCAAGGGGGGCAAGAAGCGGACGATTTCGCGCAACCTGATGCCGGGTTACATCTTGGCCCACATGGAGCCGAGCGAGCGGGTGTTCGACTTGGTCAAGAAGATCAACGGCGTATCGGGTTTCGTCGGCGACGGGACGAACGCCATTCCGCTTTCGCAGGCCGAGGTGGACAACATTCTCAACATCTCGGAGGAGAAGATCGATCAGCCGCGTCCCGAGATCCGTTTCCGCAAGGGCGAGCAGGTGAAGGTGATCGAGGGGCCGTTCGCCAATTTCGTGGGAACGGTCGAAGAGATCGACGAAGAGAAGAGCAAGCTCAAGGTGATGGTCTCGATCTTCGGTCGTCCGACGGCGGTGGAGCTCAACGTATTGCAGGTGGAAGGCGCCTAGGTGGAGTTGCGGATTTCGGATTGCGGAGTTCGCCGAAACGAGGCGTCTGCAGAGCAGGATAGGCCCGGCAGGGCCGGAACAGCCCACGAATTGCACGGATGGGCGCGAATGAAGAGGGAGTGAACGATGGCGAAGAAAGTTCTGGCAAAAGTCAAACTGCAGGTCCCGGCCGGTCAGGCCAATCCCGCGCCGCCCGTCGGGCCCGCTTTGGGTCAGCACGGCGTGAACATCATGGATTTCTGCAAGTCCTTCAACGCGAAGTCGAAGGACCTGGAACCGGGTCTCACCACCCCGGTCGAGATCACGATTTACTCGGACCGTACGTTCTCGTTCATCATGAAGACCCCTCCGGCGGCGGTTCTTCTCAAGAAGGCCGCCGGGTTGGCCAAGGGGTCGGCGTCGCCTCGTTCCGAGAAGGTGGGCAAGGTCTCGATGAAGCAAGTGCGCGATATCGCCAAGCTCAAGATGCCCGACTTGAACGCGAACGATATCGAGGCGGCGACCAGCATCGTTGCGGGCACGGCGCGCAGCATGGGTCTGTTGGTTGAGGGGTGAAGCAGTAGACAGTAGGCGGAGGGCGGATCGGATCGATTCGGCCGATCGGCCGGACATCGTCGATCGGCCAGACATCGTCGATCGGCCAGACATCATAGAGTGGGAGACCCGGGAACCGGGAGGCGCGAGCGCCGGTTCGGGTCGCCTGAACCACGGAGGTAAGAAATGAAGAGAGGCAAGAAGTACTCGCAGTCCGTAGCATTCATCGACCCCGCGACGAAGTATTCACTGACCGAAGCCGTGACTCTCGCCCGCAAGGCGAGTTTCGCGAAGTTCGACGAATCTCTCGAAATTCACGTCCGCTTGAACGTAGACCCTCGCAACGCCGAGCAGCAGGTGCGCGGCACGGTGGAGCTGCCCCACGGCACGGGCAAGAACGTGCGGGTCGCCGTGTTCGCCCAAGGCGAACACGCCCAAGCGGCGCAGGCGGCGGGCGCCGAGGCGGTAGGCGCCGCCGATTTGGCGCAGAAGATTCAGGGCGGATGGATCGAGTTCGACGCTTGCGTGGCCACGCCCGACATGATGCGCGAAGTGGGGAAGCTCGGCAAGGTCCTCGGTCCGCGCGGCCTGATGCCGAACCCCAAGACCGGCACGGTGACCTTCGACGTGGCCCAAGCGGTCGCTTCGCTCAAGGCGGGTCGTGTCGAGTACCGCGTAGACCGCAGCGGGATCGCCCACAGCACGGTGGGCAAGATGAAGTTTACCGATCGGCAGCTGACCGAAAACACGGCCGCGTACCTGGACGCCTTGCTCAAAGCCCGCCCTGCCTCGGTCAAGGGCGCCTATGTCCGTTCCATCTCGATCTCGACCACGATGGGGCCGGGGATCAGAGTCCAGTACGAGACGTGACGAAGACGGCGGGCCCTCGGGTCCCGTCGAAACCGTCGTCTTGTCGCAGAGAGGATGTGTTGTAACAAGGTCGCATACCGCGACCTCGATCATATGAACTCGACTGTCGAAGACCGCAGGTCCTGACGGGCCGCGCGATCCGGGGCGACCCGAAGCGCGCGGCCGACAGGGTAATGCCTCCGAATGGATCAAGGAGCGCCTGCCGAGACGGAGTCCGTGCTGTGAGGCGGCGGGGCGCTGGGCGCGACTCGCCGCAGAGGGTGGATCGAAAGCGATTTCGGGGCGTTCGTTCGATTTGGGCGGAGTCCCGGGATTCCCTTCGTTTCCTCCTAATCGGCGCGGTCCGGCCCAAGAGGCAAGAGCACCGGCGGTGACCTCTCGGGTCTTCCGATCGCGTCGAGGACAGGAAAGGAGGGAATCACACGATCCATGGCTACACCTGAAAAGATCAAGACCGTTGAAGAAGTGGCCGAGTGTCTGAGCCGTGCGCAGTCCGTCGTGCTTGTGGATTACAAAGGACTCACGGTGGCTCAGATGACCGACCTGCGCCGTCGACTCCGCGAGACGGGAAGCGATCTCAAAGTGGTCAAGAACCGTCTGACCAAGCGTTCGCTGGCCGAGGCGGGCTGCGAGGCTCTCGACGACCTCTTGAGAGGGCCGGTCGCCCTGGCTTTCGGCTACGACGAGCCGTCGGGGCCGGCGAAAGTCTGCGCGGCGTTCGCCAAGGAAGCGGAGAATCTCAAGGTGCGCGGCGGCCTGTTGAGCAAAGCGCGGATCGACCTGGCCGGGGTCCTCGCCCTAGCGAGACTGCCGGGTCGCGTCGAGCTGCTCACGCAGGTGGCGACCACGATGCTCGCGCCGGCTCGCCAGATGGCTACGGCGATGAAGCAGGCGATGACGAAGATCGTCTATGCGTTCAGGGATCGCGCGACGCAGTTGGAGAGCTAGGCCGCGCCGGCCCGGCTCCGCAAGGAGCGTCCCGGAAACGGGGCGCGAAGGAACACGAAAGAACACAGCACGCAAAGGAGTTTCATAGAATCATGGCAAACCTGACACCCCAAGAAGTCCTGGCCGCCGTCGATACCTGGACCCTGGTCCAGATCAACGAATTCGTCGAGGCCTTCTGCGAGAAGTACAACGTCTCGGCTTCGGCCCCCGTGGCCGTCGCGGCGGGCCCCGCGGCCGGCGCCGGCGCGGAAGCGGCCGAGGAGAAGACCGAGTTCACCGTCATGCTGACCGATGCCGGTGCGGAGAAGATCAAGGTCATCAAGGAGATCCGTGTCATCAACCCCAGTCTGGGTTTGAAGGAAGCCAAGGAAGTCGCCGACAAGGTGCCTTCCGAGTTGGTCAAGGACGTCTCGAAGGCCGACGCGGAGAAGGTCAAGCAGCAGATCGAAGCCGTGGGCGGCAAAGTCGAGATCAAGTAGGGGCGAACGGTCGGTTGCTCGCAGGACCGGCCGACCCCTGGACGGCAGCATTGTCTTTTCGACTCGAGCAGACGATTTCATCCGGGTGCACCGGGTCGGCGAGTTTCCCCCGCCGGCCCGGCGCCCGGAGTCTCGCGCCCGGCGGGGCGCATCCGTTGTTCGACGCGCGAAGCGCGATTGGAAGCGAACCTTCGGCCCGACGGGCCGGGGTTCGAGTTTTCGGAACGATTCCCGCGCCCGCCTTGTGCGGGCCGGGTCCTTCGACTCCGACGCGGTCGATCGATTAGGAAGATGGCAGGGCCAGGCCCCGCCTCACACCCGAGGAGGAAAGCATTCATGTCCTCGATCCTTTCCCATCTTAAGAAGGTCTCAAAAGACGGCAACGAGTACTCTTTCGAGACGATTCCGTCGGTGATGGACGTGCCGTATCTGCTGGAAACGCAGAAGGTTTCGTACGAGACTTTCTTGCAGAAGGACATTGCGCCTTCCGAGCGCGAGAACCTGGGTCTTCAGGAGGCGTTCGCGAGCGTTTTCCCGATCACGTCGCCCTCGACGCCGACGACGCTGGAGTTCCTCGAATACACGTTCGGCGTTCCCAAGTATTCCATCCGCGAGTGCACCGAGCGGGGAATGACGTTCAGCGTTCCCCTCAAGGTGAAGCTCCAGTTGATCGTTCGCGAGCAGAACGAGGAAACCGGGCAGATCGAGATTCGCGACATCAAGGAACAGGAAACCTACATGGGCGAGGTGCCTCTGATGACCGAGCAGGGCACCTTTATCATCAACGGCGCCGAGCGCGTGATCGTGAGTCAGCTGCACCGCTCGCCCGGCGTTTCGTTTTCCTCCTCGATCCATCCGAACGGCAAGACGACGTATTCGGCCCGCGTGATTCCGTATCGGGGGGCGTGGATCGAGTTCGAGATCGACATTTCGAACGTCATGAGCGTGATTGTCGACCGGCGTCGCAAAATCCCGGCGACCACCTTCCTGCGGCTGATGGGATTGTCGCGCGACCACGACATCGGCGCCGAGTTCTTCGAGATCGAGACGATCTCCCTCGACGACTTCCGCAAGGGCGCGACCAAACTGGCCGACCTGCCCCGGTTCGTGGGCGAGACGGTGGTCGAGGAACTGGTCAATTCCAAAACGGGCAAGAAGATCGCTTCGCCCGGAACCAAGGTCACCAAGAAGCTGATCGATCAAATCGATCAGGCGGGCATCAAGAAGGTCGTGCTGAGCGTTGCCGAGGCGTACTCGAACATTGTGGGCCGTTTCTTGTCCGAGGACGTGATAGACCATCGCACGGGCGAGATCCTGGGCGAGTGTTTCGAGCGCATCGGCACGGTGTTTCTCATGCGGTGCGCCGAGTGCGGAATCGCCAAGGTCAAGGCGCTCAAGGTGCCTCACGAGGACACGAACGTCGTGCTCTGCACTCTGGCCAAGGACAAGACGAAGACCCACGAGGACGCCGTCATCGACTTTTTCCGGAAGATGCGCCCCGGCAACCCGGTGACGCAACAGAACGCGCATCGCTTGGTCGAGGACATGTTCTTCAACGAGAAGCGCTACGACCTGGGACTTGTCGGACGCCACAAGATCAATCACCGCTTCGGGCTCGACGGCTCGGCGGACCAGCGTATTCTGGTCTGCGACGATATCGTCAAGATCATGAAGCACATGCTCAAACTGGTGGCCGAAACCGAGGAAGTGGACGACATCGACCACCTGGGCAACCGCCGCGTTCGTTCCGTCGGCGAGCTGCTTCAGAACCAGGTCCGTCTGGCCTTGGCCGAGGTCGAGAAGACCGCGCGCGAGCGCATGGGCATCATCGATCTCGAGAACATGTTGCCCCACAACCTGATCAACGCCAAGCCGGTCGACTCGGCCATCAAGGATTTCTTCGGGCGTTCGCAGCTCAGCCAGTTCATGGATCAAACCAATCCGCTGTCGGAACTGACGCACAAACGCCGTCTTTCGGCGCTCGGCCCCGGCGGATTGTCGCGCGACCGCGCGGGTTTCGAAGTGCGCGACGTGCATCACAGCCACTACGGCCGCATTTGCCCGATCGAGACGCCCGAGGGTCCCAACATCGGGTTGATCAGCTCGCTGTGCTCCTATGCCCGCATCAATCCGTATGGGTTTATCGAGACCCCGTACCGCAAGGTGTCGGGCGGAAAGGTGACGCAGCAGATCGAGTACCTGACCGCGGATATCGAAGACGACTACCAGATCGCTCAGGCCAACGCTCCCTTCTCCGAAGACGGTTCGTTCACCGAACGTCTGGTTCAATGCCGTTTTCGAGGCGACGTGGTTCAGCTCCCGCCCGAGAAGATCGAGTATATGGATATTTCGCCCAAGCAGGTTGTCAGCGTGTCGGCCTCTCTGATTCCCTTCCTGGAGCACGACGACGCGAACCGCGCCCTGATGGGTTCGAACATGATGCGGCAGGCCGTGCCGCTCCTCTATACCGAGCCGCCCGTGGTGGGCACGGGAATGGAGGGGCGCGTGGCTCAGGACTCGGGCGTCACCGTCACGGCGCGCAACGCGGGAGAGGTGGTCCGCGCCACGAGCACCGAAATCATCGTTCGCACGAGCATGGGGGGCGAGGACTACTACCCGCTGATCAAATACCGCCGCTCGAACCAGAACACGTGCATCAACCAGCGTCCCGTCGTGACGGCGGGTACGAAGGTCAAGAAAGGCGCGGTGCTGGCCGACGGACCGGCCACCAGCAACGGCATTTTGGCGCTTGGGCGCAACCTGCTCGTGGCGTTCATGCCTTGGGGCGGATACAACTTCGAGGACGCCATCATCGTCAGCGAACGCCTGGTGCGCGACGATCTGCACACGTCGATCCACATCGAGGAATTCGAGATCGACGCGCGCGACACCAAGCTCGGCAAAGAAGAAATCACGCGCGACATACCGAACGTGAGCGAAGAAGCGCTTTCGAAGCTCGACGAAGAAGGACTCGTCTACGTGGGCGCGGAAGTGAACCCCGGCGACATCCTGGTCGGCAAGGTCACCCCGAAAGGCGAAACCGACTTGACGAGCGAGGAGAAGCTCCTGCGCGTCATCTTCGGAGAGAAAGCCGGAGACGTGCGCGACGCCTCGCTTCGCTGCCCGCCCGGCACCCAGGGCATCGTGGTGGACATCAAGGTGTTCTCGCGCAAGGAACGCACGGCCCGGAGCGACCGCCAGGACAAGGAGATTGTCGCGGGGATCGAGACCGAGCGCGAGGAGCGGCTCAGCCGCGTGTGGTCGGAGTTCAACGAGAAACTCTCCGATCTGCTCGCCGACGTCCACCACCCCGTCGTCAGTTACGAGGACGGCTCGGTCATCCTCAAGCCGGGCGGCCGAGTGACCCAGAAGGTCCTGGAGTACGTCCGTCGCTCGCTCCAAACCGGCATGCTGCCGGTGGACGGAAAGACAGGCGGCGAGATCAAGGTTCTCTTCCAGGACACGATGGCGCGCGACACCGAAATCCAGGAAACGGCGAAGAACCGGATCGACCGGATCAAGACGGGCGACGAGTTGCCGCCGGGCGTGATCAAGTTGGTGAAGGTCTACGTCGCCACGAAGCGCAAGATCTCGGTGGGCGACAAGATGGCCGGTCGCCACGGCAACAAGGGCGTGATCTCGAAGATTCTTCCGATCGAAGACATGCCGTTCCTTGACGATGGAACGCCGGTGGACATCATCCTCAATCCTCTCGGCGTTCCTTCGCGTATGAACGTCGGGCAGATTCTGGAAACGCACCTCGGATGGGCCATGACGGAGTTGGGCTACGTCGCGGCCACCGCCGTCTTCGACGGCGCCGGCGAGGAGCAAATTCGCCAGCTGCTCAAAGAGGCCGATCTGCCCGAGACCGGACAGACCATGCTCCACGACGGCCTTACGGGCGAGCCGTTCGCCCGCCCGATTACCGTGGGCTCGATCTATATGCTGAAGCTGGCCCACATGGTGGACGACAAGATGCACGCGCGCTCGATCGGCCCCTATTCGCTGGTCACGCAGCAGCCGCTGGGCGGCAAGGCGCAATTCGGCGGCCAGCGGTTCGGAGAGATGGAGGTTTGGGCGCTCGAAGCCTACGGCGCGGCCAACACGCTCCAGGAATTGCTCACGGTCAAGAGCGACGACGTGGTGGGCCGAACCAAGATCTACGAGTCCATTATCAAGGGTCAAAACACCCTTTCGCCCGGGGTGCCCGAGTCGTTCAACGTGCTGGTGAAAGAGCTCCAGAGCCTTTGCCTGAACATGGAACTGATCAACACGAGCGACCTGGGCCGGGGCGTCGCCGAGTACGACGAGGAGTTTGACGAAGTCGAGATCGGCGAAGCCGATCTGCGCGACATGGACACCTTCGACATCGACGAGGGCGACGAAGACGAAGACGGCGAATTCGACGAGGACGAGGAAGAATCCGACGACCTCGACGAAGACGAGTGAGGGCTTTCATGTCGGCGTCCGGCCGCGGGAATCCGGTCCGGCGGGAACGTGCATGAGGGAAAAAGGAGCGAACGATGGAAACCGCTTTTCCAAAGAACCAGATTGAATCCTTACTCCAGGCCGCGGAGGACACGGGGGGATTGGACCTCAACAATCTCAACGCGGTTTGCCGCATCGGCATCGCTTCGCCCGAACTGATTCTGCAATGGTCCAGGCGCCACTGCCGCCAGACCGACCGGATGGGCAACTGCAAGTGCGGCAAGACGCCGCTCGAGCAGAAAGAGTGTACGTTCGGCGAGGTCAAGAAACCCGAAACGATCAATTACCGCACGTTCAAACCCGAGAAAGACGGTTTGTTCTGCGAACGGATCTTCGGCCCCGTCAAGGACTGGGAGTGCTCGTGCGGCAAGTACAAACGGATCAAGTACAAGGGGATCGTCTGCGACCGCTGCGGCGTCGAGGTCATCGAGTCGAGAGTGCGGCGCCAACGCCTGGGCCACATCAAGTTGGCCGCCCCGGTCTGCCACATTTGGTTCTACAAGGGAACGACGAGCCGCATCAGCCATCTGCTCGACATCAGTCCGCGCGACTTGGGCAAGGTTCTTTATTTCCAGGACTATATCGTCGTCGACCCGGGCGACAGCCCTCTCAAGAAGAAGCAGATTCTCTCGGACGAGGAGACGCGCAAGTATCGCGAAGCCTATGGCGAGAGCGTCAAGATCATGATCGGCGCCGAGGCCGTCAGCGAACTGCTCAAGGCCCTCGAGATCGAGGCGCTGTCCGAGCATTTGCGCTCGGAAATGCGCAGCGCCACGTCGGCCCAGAAGCGCAACAAGGTTATCAAGCGTCTCAAGGTGCTCGAAGCGTTCCGCACCTCGGGCAATCGTCCCGAGTGGATGATTCTCGAAGTCTTGCCCGTGATTCCTCCCGATCTGCGGCCGCTCGTCCATCTCGACGGCGGACGGTTCGCGACGTCGGATCTGAACGACTTGTACCGCCGCGTGATCAACCGCAACAACCGGCTCAAACGTCTGATCGAGCTTCGCGCCCCGGACGTGATTCTGCGCAACGAGAAGCGCATGCTCCAGGAAGCGGTCGACGCTCTGTTCGACAACTCTCGGCGCGGGCGGCCCACCAAGGGACACAACAACCGTCCGCTCAAGTCGCTCTCGGACATGCTCAAGGGCAAGCAGGGGCGGTTCCGCCAGAACTTGCTCGGCAAGCGGGTGGATTACTCGGGCCGCTCGGTCATCGTGGTGGGTCCCGAGCTCAATTTCAACGAGTGCGGTTTGCCCAAAAAGATGGCGTTGGAGCTCTTCGATCCGTTCATCATCCGCGAGCTGCAGCGCCGGGGCCACTGCAATACGATCAAAAGCGCCAAAAAGATGATCGAACGCGAGGAGGCCGTGGTCTACGACATCCTCGACGATATCACGCGCGATCACCCGGTGCTTTTGAACCGCGCCCCGACGCTGCACCGATTGGGCGTTCAGGCCTTCATGCCGCGTCTGGTCGAAGGCAAGGCGATCCGGCTGCACCCGCTGGCTTGCTCGGCGTTCAACGCCGACTTCGACGGCGACCAGATGGCGGTGCACGTTCCGCTGTCGACCGAGGCGGTGCTCGAAGCCAGAATGATCTGCTTGGCCGAGAACAATATTTTGCGCCCGTCGAACGGCGCGCCCGTCGCGTCGCCTTCGCAAGACATCGTGTTGGGTTGCTTTTACCTCACGCGCATCATCCCCGGCCGCAAGGGGGAGGGGATGTCGTTCAGCTCGCCCGACGAAGCGATCCAGGCGTTCAGTCACGACGTGCTGGGCCTTCAGGCGGCCGTCAAGGTTCGCATGAACGGCCGAGTCGTCGAGTGCAGCGTCGGCCGCATCCTGTTCGACCGCGCCTTGCCTCCGACGATCTCGTATTTCGACGAACGCTTCGCTTTCGCCAACGAGACGATGAAGAAGAGCACGCTCGGCCGGATCGTGGGGTTGATCCATAAGACGATCGGTCCCTCCGAGACGGCGCGGGTGCTCGATCGAGTCAAGAACCTGGGATTCGAGTACGCGCGTTTGGGCGGGATCTCGATCTGCATCGACGACATGAAGATCCCCGAGAGCAAGCCCAAGATCATCGGCGAAGCCCAGCGCCAGGTCCTTCAGATTCAGAAGCACTACGAACGCGGTCACCTGACCGAGGAAGAGCGTTACCACAAGGTCATCGATATCTGGACGCACACGACCGACCGCGTGGCGCGCGAGATGATGAACATTCTCAAGACCGACCAGGAAGGTCTGAACCCGATCTACATCATGTCGAACTTCTGCGATCGAGGCAACGAATCGCAGGTGCGCCAAATGGCGGGCATGCGCGGCCTGATGCAGAAGCCGACCAAGAAGATCTCCGGTTCGGTGGGCGAGATCATCGAGCGGCCCATCATCTCGAACTTCCGCGAGGGCCTGACGGTTCTCGAATACTTCATTTCGACTCACGGCGCGCGCAAGGGTCTGGCCGACACGGCCCTGAAGACCTCGGACGCCGGCTACCTGACGCGCCGTCTGGTGGACGTGGCCCAAGACCTGATCGTGGTCGAAGCGGACTGCGGCACGGTCAACGGCATCATGGCTCGCGCGATAAAGGAAGTCACCACCCAGGGCGAGCGCATTCTCGAGCCGTTGCGCGAGCGGATCGTCGGTCGGGTGCCCGTCGACGACGTGATCGATCCCAATACGGGCGAATTGATCGCGAGCCGCACCGAGATGATTAGCGAGGACATGGCCCACACGATCGAGGAGGCGGGGTTCGAGGAACTCCTTATCCGGTCGGTTCTGACGTGCGAGACGATGAGCGGGGTGTGCGCTCACTGCTACGGGCGCGACATGACTCGCTGGGACATGGTCGAACTGGGCGAGGCCGTCGGCGTGATCGCGGCCCAGTCCATCGGCGAGCCGGGCACCCAGCTCACCCTGCGAACCTTCCACATCGGCGGCGCCGCGAGCCGCGCTCTCGAAGGCTGGTACGAAGCGGCCGACGAGGGCGTCGTTCGTTACAAGGACGGCCTGCGCGTGGTCGAGCGTCCCGACGGCACAATGGTCGTGGTCAACCGCACCGGCTCGATTCGTATCGAGGACCCGTCCGGCAACACGGTCCAGGTGCTTCCCAACATCCGCTACGGAGCGACCGTGACGAAGCAAGACGGCGAGACGGTCGCCAAGGGCGATCAGTTCGTACGTTGGGACCCGCACCACACGCCGATCCTCTCCGAGGAGTCGGGGACGGTGCGATTCGTGGACATCGTTTCCGGCGTCACGGTGCGCGAGGACTTCGACCCGAAGACCAACGTCACGCACCGCGTGATCACCGAACACAAGGAAGAGCGCCACCCGTCGGTCCAGATCGTCGACAAAGACGGCAACACCAAGGCCAACTACGCGATGACGGCAGGGGCGATTCTGGCGGCTCAGGTTCACGACGGCGACCACGTCGATATCGGCCGCGTTCTGGCCCGCCTTCCCCGAATTCACGTGCGTTCGAAGGACATCACCGGCGGTCTGCCGCGCATCGACGAGCTCTTTGAGGCGCGCAAACCCAAAGACGCTTCGTTCATCGCCGAGATCGACGGCACCGTGCAGTTCCGCGGCATCGTCCGCGGGGTGCGCAAAGTGGCCATCGTCGGCGAAAGCGGCGACGAGGTCCTGTACAACATCCCGCTTGTGCGCCACATGACCGTGCGCGACGGCGAACGCGTTTTGGCGGGCGACCCGATCACCGACGGCTCGCTCAACCCGCACGACATTCTGCGGGTGCTGGGAGAGAAGGCCGTTCAGGAGTTCCTGTTGGCGGAGGTTCAGGAAGTCTACCGCCTCCAGGGGGTGAACATCAACGATAAGCACATCGAGAGCATCATCCGCCAGATGCTCAAGAAGGTCATCGTCGAGGAGGTGGGCGACACGCACTTCCTCTACGGCCAGCAGGTGGACAAGTTCGACTTCCAGAAGGAAAACGAACGCACCTCCGGCAAGGGCGGCAAGCCCGCCGTGGCGCGCCCGCGTCTGCTCGGGTTGACCAAGGCCTCGCTCGAAACCGACTCCTTCATTTCGGCCGCCTCGTTCCAGGAAACCACTCGGGTGCTGACCGACGCCTGCGTCCGCGGCCGCGTCGATTTCCTGCGCGGCCTCAAGGAAAACGTCATCATGGGTCTGCTCATTCCCGCGGGGACGGGCCTGACCTACTACCGCAACATCGAGGTCGCCCCGAGAGAAGAGAGCGGTCCCGAAGACGTGTCGGGCGGCGACGGAAGCCCCGAAGATGGGGGCGAAGGCGAGGCGGTCTCGGCCGCCAAGTCCTCGAAGAAGGACTGAGGCGCGAGATCTCTCGCGACAGCCGGTCGAATCACAGGGGGTGGGTCCGCGCGGACCCACCCCTTTCTCAACCTGAGACCATCGGTGAATGAGGACGGGTCTGAGACACCCGGTTTCTCCTAATGAATCAGGTTCGCCCCGATCCCGGCTACCTGGCTCTCGCCCGCTCAGGCGAGCTCGAGCGGCGCGCCCAGGGGCTCCGACTGCGGATTCGGGCGTGCGATCTGTGTCCTCGCCGGTGCGGGGTGGATCGCTCGGCGGGCGCGCTCGGATACTGCGGCGGCGGGGAGCGGGCGTGCGTCGCCAGCCACAACGCGCATCACGGCGAAGAGCCGCCCATCAGCGGCACGCGCGGCTCGGGCACGGTGTTCTTCGCTCACTGCACGATGCGGTGCAAGTACTGCCAGAATTACCCGATCAGCCAGCTGGGCCACGGGCGCGAGATGTCGGACCTCGAGTTGGCGCGGTGTTTTCTCGATCTTCAGAAACGCGGCTGCCACAACCTGAATCTCGTGACTCCCACGCATTACTCGCACGCGTTTCTTTCGGCCTTGATCGTCGCCGTCGAAGAGGGATTTCGTCTCCCGATCGTCTACAACACGAGCGGGTACGAAAGCGTGGAAATTCTTCGCATCCTCGACGGCGTCGTCGACGTCTACATGCCCGACATGAAGTATTCCGACCCGGATCTGGCTCGCCGCTACAGCGACGCTCCGGACTACGTCGAGCGCAACGTCGAGGCGGTGCGCGAAATGCAGAGGCAGGTGGGCGACCTGGTGTTGGACGATGAAGGCGCGGCCCGCAAGGGGGTGCTCGTGCGCCACTTGGTCATGCCCGGCGACGAAGACGACAGCATCGACGCGCTACGCGCCTTGTCGAGCGAGATCTCGCCCACGGCCTATGTTTCCTTGATGAGTCAGTACTTTCCCGCCTACAAGGCGGTGGAGACTCCTCCGCTCGACCGGCGAGTCGATCCCGTCGCCTACGGGCGGGTCGTCGAGTGGATGGCGTCCACCGATCTGCGGGGTTGGATTCAGCCGTTGCCCGCAATCTGAGGCCTCGGGGCGTGGTTCGCCAGCCTGCGCGGCGGGCCCGGAGGCGCGTCTTTGGGCATGGACAGCAGTGCGACACGGTTGACAACCGTCCTGTTGCGAGCATACACTCTGACTTGATGGGATGTCGTTCTTAGACGACGGGGAGGTGAGACTATGTCAAGAAATCGTGTGCTGCGGTGGGGAATCCCGTTGCTTCTGCTTCTGGTTGTGTCCTGTGGAGAAGAGAAATCGACTTCGCAGGGACCCGATCCGCTCGAGATGCAGCTGCAGAAAGTCCAACAGCAGACGGCCGATCTTCAGACGCAGATCGCCCAACTCAAGGAACGGATCAACGGCGTTGCGGCCCACGTCGCCGAAGACAAGCGCCGTCTTGAGGAGCGAATCGGAGAGATGGACCTGCTTCAGGAGCATTTGGTCTCTCTGACTCTGGCGGCCGAGAGCCTGGACACCTCGCGCAAGGAATTCGATCGGGCCGAGTCCGAAGCGAAGGGAGAGAAGGAGAAGAAGGGGTGGCCTTGGGTCGTTTCGCTGATGTTGGTCGTAGCCGTCATTGTGATCATTATGCTCTTCAAGCATTTGAGCCGAGATGACGAAATAGAAGAAGAGTCCCTGGGCGACGAAGATTTCGCCGAGGAGAACGATCTGGGCACGATCCGATATCCGGGAAAGCGCGACGATCCCGGCGCGAAACCTTCGGATTGAGACCGATGACCGCCCATCGCAAGACGCGGGCGCTCGGTGCGGTTCGCCGCGCCGGCGGTCCGCGCGGGCGAGGGGTGTGGCGCGTGGGGCTTCGGGGTCGCGCGAGCCGGATGCCGGGAGATTGCAGGCCGAGAGAAAACGCTTTACCGTAGCGCGACTTCTTGCCGGGAAGACAAGACTTGACGGAAAGCAGTCCGGTGCGCCCTCATCGAACCACTATTCTCGTTCCGGTCCTTTGGGTCCTGGTTCTCGCCTGGGGCGCGCCGGGGCGCTCAGCGGCGCAGGCGCCGACGGCTCGAACGCTTTGGCGCAACGCGCTCCAAATCGACGTGTTCAACGAGGCCGTTTGCGGGGACTTCGACCTGGACGGCGAGAACGAGATTCTCATCTCGGGATCGAGCGGAGACGTCTATCTGGTCAAGGCCTCCACGGGGCGCGTGCTGTGGCATACGGTCCTAGACGGGACGCCGACGCTGTCGCCCGTCGTCGGCCAATTCGTCAATCCGTCTCCCGTCGAGGCGGCGTTCCTTCATCAAGACGGCCGCGTTCACGTGCTGGCGGCGGCGTCGGGCGAGGTTCTTCTCAACGTCCGTTTGCCTGAGCCCCCCAATCTTACCGGGCCGGCGTTCACGCTGGCCCCCAGTCTTCTCCCCGCTCTTACCCCGTCCGACCTGGACTCGCTCGTCGCGGTGAGGGAAGACCGCCGACTGGTCAACATCTGCAGGGACGAGAAGGGATCGATCCAGGACCGATGGAGCGGTCGCCCGATCGGCGATCCGAAAGAGATGAGTATACAGCCTCCCGCCGTCATGCGGTTCGCCGGACCCCGGTTGGGCTTGGGCGTCTACGGTGTGGTGTTTGTGAGCAATGGGCAGAACATCGTTTTCGCCGACACGCGGTTCCCCGACGAGGCTCCCAAGGTCTACACGCCCGCGAACTACGAGCGCCTCATCTCCTCGACGGCCGCGGTGTGGGAAGATGCCGACGGTCTGGCCCGCAAGGTTCTGTGGTCCGACCCGCAACGCCAGTTCGTGGTCGCGAGAATCGACGCTTCGGAGGACGCTCCCTCGCTCAAGCCGCTCAGCCTCTTCCTCCGGTATCCCGTCGATTGCCTGCAACAAGCGTCCACTTCCCCGGCTCTTCTCGATGCGAATGGAGACGGCGCGCTCGACGTGATTCTCAACAGCAGCACACAGATCATGGTTCTCGACGGCCGCCTTCTGCGCGGACAGTCGGCCCCCGGCGGGCGGATCGACGCTCTACCCGGTTTCACGAAGTACGCCGCTATCGAGGATCTCGCGACGCCTTGCGCTCCGTTCGCGACCTCGGAGGAAGAGCCGTTCGTGGCGATCGGCGACGCACGCGACACCCTCCATCTCATCAATCTCAGGCGCCACGGCGAAGCCGGTCACGCTTTCTCGGCCAAAGTGGGGCCCCTGGGTTTCACGAGTCCGCTCGTCCTCGACGCGGACAAAGACGGGCGAATCGACGTTTTCGTTCAACATCTGGATCGTTCCGTCACGATGGTCGCCACGTCGCTGCTCGTGGAGTCGGGGACGGTTCTTTGGCCGACGCGCGGCGGCAGCTGCATGCATGGCGGCGGGCGTCCCTCGATCTACGAGTCGGAGAAGGCCGAGGAGAGACAGTCTCAGAAGATCATTCTGAATCGGCGCCTGGAGGACGCGGCCAGAGTGTACGAAGAAGGCGACGCCGACCAGGCGCTCGAGATGGCCGCGTTCGTGCTCAAGTTCAACCCGCGCAACCGCGACGCCCTCGATATCGAGAAAGACGCCGAAGCCCGATTGCACCGATTCTCGCGCCTGATTACGCGGGCCGTGGTCCTTGTGGTCGCGATCGTCGTTCTCTACATCCTATGGCGCGCCTGGGCCACGTTCTCTCTGATCCGACGGACGAGGGAGATGGCCGGGCGTGGGGAAAAGGAGCTTCTGCTCGACGCGTTCGAACGACACATGCGTCTGCACAAGGGGATGCAGATGCGCGTCATCGCCCACCTCGCGCGCATCTGCCAACAGGTCAGAGTCGTTCCCGCGGGCATGACGGCGACGTTCGAGAGAGCTCACCGTGTCCGACCGTCCACGCTCGACGTAGCGCTGACGCTGGCCGATCTCTACCTCGAGGAGAACCGCCTCGATCCGGACGTGGTTCCCGTTTTCGAGATGGCGCGCAAGGAATCGACGTCTCCCGCTCCGTTCAACCTGGCGCTCGGACGGATACATTACCGGCAAGGCAACGCGCGCGTGGCGCGGAGGTATCTCGAGGAGTCCTACAAGCAGGGGAATCGCAGCGGCGACCTGTTCGAAGCGCTCGCCCGCGTCTATATCGACCTGGACCAGCTGACCGTGCGCCATCTGCCCGTGTTCGAGCTGGTGGCGAGACAGCGCCCGGACGACGCGGCAATTGTCGAGGCGCTGGCGAAGTCCTATGTCCGCGCGGGAATGCAGCAGGACCCGAAAGCGCAAGACGCGTTCCGCCGCCTGTCGCGGCTCAAACCCGATTCGCCGGTGGCGAACCAGGAAATCGCCGCCGCCGCGTTCCGCGAGGGAGACCCGGAGCGAGCCGTGGACGCGGCGCGCAAGACGTTGTCCGTCGAGCCGGAGAACCCGACCGCACTGCTCGTCTGTGCCTGGTGCTTGTGGCAACAAGGCGACATGGGAGCGGAGTCGCGCGGCATCTATCTCAAAGCCTTCGGCCATCATCCGGGCGATTCGCTTCTCCTGCGAATCGTCGCGCAGATGGACCTGGAGAAACCCGGCATCGACGACGAAACGGCGGCGCGGATCGCCCAGGCCGTCGAAACCAACCTTAACGACTCGCGTTTCCTGAGTTCGGTGGCCGCCGCCGCTTCGAACTGGGAACGAACCGGCCTGGCCCGCAAGGCGCTCGAGTCTCTGGCCGCAACCCGGTCCTTGTGCGAAGAGGAAGTCCTCGCTCTTGCCCGCATCTATGTGACGGCGGGCGAGAAGACGCCGGGCGCTCGCGACGTTCTGATCCGGGCCTACGGTCTCGATCCCGACATGCCGGGGCTCCCCCCTCTGCTGGGGGACATTCTGGTGGAGGAGAAGCGCTACGATGTCGTCTTCGCCGACCTCTTCGAGCGGCTGACGGCGGCGGATCCGTCGTCCGTCGCGTGGGGGCTGCACCTCGCCAAGATCTACATGTCGCAAGAACGTTTCGAGGCGGTCGCCCGCGTTCTCGATCCTCTGCACGAGCAAGCGCCCGGCGATTCGGAAATCCAACGCTTGCTGGCTGAGGCCCACTCCAATCTCAAGGAGTTCAGCAAGGCCGTCGACCACTACAAGGAGGTCTTGGCCGCCAACCCGAACGACAATCAAGCTCTGGCGGGACTGGCCCACAACTACGCGCTCATGGACGATCGTTCCGAGGAGATGTGCGAGATAATCTCCCGGGCTCGCGTCAATGCTCCGGACGATCCGTTGTTGGCGTTCGCCGCCGGAGAACACGCGTTGGCTTTCATGAAGTGGGCCGAAGCGGCGAGCTGTTTCCACCAAGTGATCGGTGCGAGTCCCGAGCGGGCCGACGCCATTCTCGACCGGATCGTGTCGACCGTCAAATCGCTCAAGGGGCGCGATTCGATGCCCGCGCGGTGGCTTCACGTTCAGGTGCTGCTCTTTCTCAAGCGGTTCGACGAGATTCTGGCCGTGACGGAAGAAATCTACGAGTTGGACTCGCTCGAGAACCAACGGATTCTGGCCGTGTACGATCGCATTCTCAAGGACGAGCCCTCGCACACAACGGCGCTTTTGGGCCGGGCCTACATGCTCAAACGCCAAGGCAACAACGCCGAGGCCAGAACGGCCCTGGAGACGATCCTGGCGGCCGATCCGGAGCACGACGGCGCGCGCCGTCTTCTGGCCCGGGTCTACGGCGACCTGCTTTCGCACGAGGAGAGCGCCGGCCTGCGATTCGCTCTGGGCCGGATTCTGATGAAGATCGAAGACTACGACGCGGCCGTCGGCTGTTTTCAGAAGACGCGTCAGGAGTCCTCCTTGGAGAAGCAATCGACCCGGTACCTGGCCGAATGCTTCTTTCTCAAGAGAATGTACGACCTGTCGCTTCAAGAGTTCCAGAACGTCGCCGTGGACGCGGAAACCAAACCGATTCTCTACAATCTGGGCAAGCAGTTCGAGACCCTCAACAACCCCGCCGCGGCCAAGACCGCCTATCAAAGAATCTACGCCGTGGACGCGGCCTACCTGGACGTGGCCGACCGCATCAACCACCTGACCCACACCTCGGGCATTCAACTTACGGGCGAGACTCAACCCCTGGGTATCGACCGCACACGCACGCTGCTTGTCGACCCCTCGGGTGCGCGCCATCGCTACGACCTGCTCGAGGAAATCGGCCGCGGCGCGATGAGTACGGTGTACCGGGCTCACGACAACGAGTTGGACGAGATCGTGGCGCTCAAGATCCTGCCGGAGAACCTCCTGACGAACCCCGAGGCTTTGCGCCGATTCCGTCTCGAGGCGCGGTCGGCCCGCCGTCTCGCCCACGACCACATCGTGCGGATACACGACATCGGAGAAGAGCAGGAACGCAAGTACATCTCGATGGAGTACGTTCCCGGCGGGACGTTGCGTCAGGTGATCCACGCACACGACCTCCAGGTCACGTTCGACACGATCCTGAAGTTCGCCCGCCAGATTGCGGAGGCGATGTCCTACGCCCACCGCTCGGGCCTGATTCATCGCGATCTCAAGCCGGCCAACATCATGCTCACCGAGCAGGGCGACGTGAAAGTGACGGATTTCGGGATCTCCAAAGCCATCACTCAGGACGACCAGACCAAGACCGGCACGTCCGTCGGCACACCGCTCTACATGAGTCCCGAGCAGGTGCGCGGCGAGCCATGCGACCGCCGGGCCGACATATACTCCTACGGAGTGCTTCTCTACGAATTGATCAGCGGGACTCCTCCGTTCAACCAAGGCGACCTGTCGTACCAGCATCTTCACGTCGAGGCGCCTCCCTTGGAGAACGTCCACCCCGTTCTCGGCGAGATCGTCATGAAATGCCTTCGCAAGAGCGCCGAGGAGCGTTGGTCCGGGTTCGACGAGATCATCGAGATGTTGGGAAAGATCTCCGAGGCCCAGAGCGAAGAGAAAGCCTAGCGGCGCCTCGCGCGCGCCCGCTCCTCGCGTCGAGAGTCGCGCGCCTTTTTCCCCACCGGCGGAATCTTTTTCCTGCCCGACGGACCATTCAAGTTCTCGGAAAAGATGCCGAAGGATAGAGTTGGAGGTCGCCGTTTGCCGTTCGGCGACGTCCGCGGAGAGATGTACGTCTGCCCGAGTTCACGGGCGACTCGCTACAATGACACTGACGTAACTCAACTTATGTGCATTTTTTACTTGCGTTGGGAGGTGCGTCTCGTGTAATAGGGAAACTGGCGTGAGGTCTTCTCGCGCTCCAAAGGGCCTTTTGGACAATACTTTCCTGGTCCGAATCCCGTGGGTCCGTACATTGCGACTGTTCTGCTGATCGTAGTTTTGCCAGTGTTCCTGTTCCTAGCAGCTCGTTGACGCCGTCCGTTGGTTGCAAGTCGAAAGGGGAAAGTGCCATGGCTTTTTGGTCCCGCCCGGCCGTGGGCCTGGACATAGGTTCGCGCTACGTCAAGGCCGTCCAGCTCAAGAAAACCGGCAAGAACATCGAACTCGAACGATTCGGCGTGAGCGAAATCTACGCCAAGGGCGAGAAACCCTCGTCGCCCGACGACCAGCGACAAGCCGTCGTGCAGGCAGTACGCCGCGCTTTTTCCGAAGCGGGCATCACCGCCAACCAGATCGTGAGCGCCGTCGCGGGCGAATCGATCATCGTCCGTTACATCCAGCTGCCCGAAATGCCCGAGGAAGAGCTGGCCAACGCCTTGCGTTGGGAAGCCGAGGAATACATCCCGTTCCGTATCGAAGACGTCAACATCGACTCGGCCATCATCGGTCATTCCGCTCAAGGCGACACGCGGCGGATCGACGTCCTGGTCGTCTGCGCGCGCAAAGACCTGATCAACGACCACGTGGCGTTGGTGCGCGAGGCCGGCGTGACGCCGACGTTGATCGACGTGGACTCGTTCGCCTTCCTGAATTGCTTCGAAGTCAACTACAGCCCCGATCCGCAAGAAGTGGTCGGTTTGGTCAACATCGGCGGCGACATCACGAGCATCTCGGTCTATCTGGCGGGAATGCCCCGCTTCTCGCGCGATATTTCCATCGGCGGCAACACGATCACCGCCGCGATCCAGCAGCGGCTCGAGGTTCCGATTTCCCAGGCCGAGACGGTGAAGATCGACCGCGGAGTCGGGCCCCTGGCGGCGCGCGAGGCGGGCCCCGCTTCCGAAGGGCCGGCCCAGGGTGCGGGAGATTCGGCGCAGCCGGGTTCGCCCCCGGTCGGACCTCCCTCGACGCTGTCGGCCAAGGACGCGCAAGCCGATCGCGCGATTCGCAACACGCTGAACAACCTCATCGGCGAGATTCGCCGTTCGATCCAATTCTTTGAGAACCAGTCGGGGGGCAAGACGGTCTCGCGGGTCGTCATCGGCGGCGGATCGGCGAGCATGCGAGGGCTGGACGCCTTCATCCAACGCGAATTGCAGCTGCCGGTCGAGATCATCGACCCACTTCGATCCATTCCTGTGACAGGCAAGAATCTCAATGCCGACACTCTGCGAGAGAGCAGGCATATGCTCAGTGTCGGCATCGGCCTGGCCTTGAGAAAGGTGATGGGTTAGACACAATGATCCGTATCAACCTGCTTCCTTCCGAACTGAGGGGCCGACGAGGACGCGCCAAGGCCGCCGCCGCGGCCACCGCGGCCGGTCCTCCCACTCCCGCTCTGGGCAACTTCCTCGTGGTGGCTTGGCTCATCGTCGTGATTGCCGTGGTCGGCTATCTCGTCAACAGCAACTGGAAGACCTACGCGGCCGCGAAAGACAAGGCGCAGCAAGCTCGAACGGCCATCCAGGAACGCGAAGACAAGATCCGCCGACAGGAGGAGGAGTCCCGGGAACTCCTTCGGCTGTGGGACCGGCTCAAGATACAGGAAGAGATCCTCAATTCTCTGATGCCCGAGAATCGCCTGCTCTGGTCGGAAAAACTGAACATGCTCGCCAGGCTCCTCCCCGAGGGCGTGTTCATCACCCGCTTGGAAGTGGCGGAGGAAACCAAGATGGTCGAGACCGAGCGCTCCAAGGCGAATCGCCGGGATTGGGAGAGCCGGCAAAGGGCCAACCGGAGCGAGCGGGGTTCCGGAAGATCGGGATCCTCGTCGCAAGAGGACAAAGAACCCGAAAAGATCATGAAACCCCAAATCAAGCAGACGCTGAGGCTCAAGGCGGCCGCGATCGGCGAGGACAAGAACGAGCGGTTCGACCGAATGCTGAAATTCGAGAATGCGCTCAAGGTTTACGAACAGGAGAACCGCAAGAACCAGACTCGCCGGTTCATGGACGGTTTCTCCGAACTCGTCTACGGCGACATCGACAAGGACGAGATACTGATGCAGGACGCGGCGCTCGACGGCGTCCAGGTGTGGGAGTTCGACATGGAGCTGCCTACACGGGTCGAGACGCCCCAGGAATAAGGACTCCGAAGAACCGAGCGGGTTTCGCCCACGCTCTCCCTAGTATGGATACGAACGCGGAGGCACTTCAAAGATGGAGAACCTGACGCAGGAACAAAAGAAAGCCTTGATCGTCATCGCGGGGGTGGGGGCGGTCGTTCTGGGCATTCTCTTTTATCTCTGGATCGCGCTGTGGAAACCCGCCATGGCGAGCAACGAGAAATTCGCCGAGGATTCCAGGAAGAAGATCGCGGAACTCGACCGCAAACTGGGCGATATCCGGAGAATCCGGGCGTTGCAGGATCAGACCGACCAGCTCAAGGCGAAACTGGACCGGGTCTCCAAGCGTCTGCCCTCTTCGCCCGAGACGTCGGGCTTCTATACCGCCCTGAGCGAGATTCTCAAGAGCAGCGGCGTCTTGACGCGCCGCCTCAAGGCCGACAACCGGGTCTATTCCTCGCGTTACGTCGAGATTCCCTACACCATCGAGGCCTCGGGCCAGTATCACGAGATCGGTTCCTTTCTCAACTTGGTTGAAGAGAACCCCGAGCGCTTCATGCGGGTGAAGAAGATTCTGATTCAGAACAATCCTGGTTCGCCCAGCCGTCATCCGGCGACCCTGACCATCGCCACCTTCATGTTCGTCGGCGAGTGATTCGTTATGCTTCGACCCATAAGGAGCTTGATCCTGATGAAGACCTATCGATTCGGCGTTCCACGCTTCCGGAGGGCGATCCTCTCCGGCCTCGGTCTCCTGGCGCTCCTCGGCGCGTTTGCGACGGCCCGGGAGAGCGCGGACCCGACCACTGCGACCGCCGACGTTGTCGAACCGGTTGAACCGGCCGCCATGACGGCCGGAACCGATGAGGAAACGGCGCCGACGCCCGCCCCTCTCCCGTCCGAGGCGGTGAAGACCGGCGCGACTCTCTCGACTCTCGGGTCGCAGCTCGAGATCAATACCCAATTGACCCCCGAGGCCGTGCTCCAAGGCTCGCCCGTGTTCCAGCGCCTGCTGGGGGAGGACCCCGCCTTCATTTACCAGCCCGAGAATTCGATCGATCCGATGCTGATCCCCTGGACGCGATCGCGCGTGATGTTCGACGAGCTCAAGGCGATCGCCGAAGAAGCGATCAAAGCCAAGAACTGGACGCTGGCCGAGACGGCGCTGCAGCGCGTGATGACCGACCTGGCTCAGCATCCCGACTACGTGGACACGGCCGAGAACCTCCTCGACCAAGTCGAAGCGATGCGCGCCGAAGAGGGAGAAGGCGGCGCTCGCAAGACGCAGCAAGCCAAACTCCCCCGATGGGTGCAGGCGAATACCGTCGGGATCCTCTACGATTCCTACGAGCCGATGTGTCTGGTCGGTCCCTATATGCTTCGGGTGGGCGACCGGGTTCCCCGGCAGCTGACCGAAGTCGTCGTTTCCAGGATCGAAGGTTCCACCGTCGTCTATCGCGTTCAAGACAAAGACTTTCCCGTAGAAGTCAACTCCCAGGAAGGAGAGTGAAAGCTGCTATGAATTATATCCCGAAAGCCGTTACCGGTCTTCTGGCCCTCGCGGCGTGCGGCGCCCTTCTCGCCCCCGCGTTCGGCCAGGATCTGGCTGCGCCTAACTTCCCCGACCGCTCTCTCGCCAGCTTCCTGACCATGGCCGATAACGCGATGCAGGGTGAAGAGTCGGCGGCGACGCCGGAATTCCCGGAACTCGTGGTTCCCGACGAGTCTCCCCCGGGCGAGGCCGAGGTCTCGCCGCAGGAGACCGAGGCGCCCCCGACGGACGAGGAGGCCGAGTCCCCCGGCGAACCCGAGCCGCAACTCACCTTCCGCGCGATCGAAGAACGCACCGAGACGGCCCGGCTCTCGGAGGTGAACGAGATTCTGAATATGACGATGGGCGTGATCGATTTCCGCGACGCCGACCTCATGGACGTTCTTCGCGGCATCGCCCTCAAGTCGCGTCTCAACATCATCATGAGCCCCCAGGTCGTGACCGGACGGGTCTCGCTCCACCTCGAGAACGTGCGACTCAGCGTGGTTCTCGAGAACATTCTCCGGATCAACGACTTGGCCTACGTCATTCTCCCCGACGAGAACCTGATCCGCATCGTCCCCGCCTCGGCGGTCGGCATCCGCAAGGTGGAAACGACAACCGAGATCATCCCGATCAACTGGGTGAACGCCCAGGATCTGGCCCAGACGCTCAAGGCGTTTGTCTCCGAAGACGGCTCGATCGTGGCGAGCGCCGAGACCAATTCTCTGATCGTGACCGATACGCCCCCTTCGCTCGCGACGATTCGCGGACTGGTGGACAAGATCGACATCCCGGAACGCCAGGTCCAGGTCGAAGCCCGTCTCGTGGACATGAGCGACGCCGCGTTGCGCAGTCTTGGGATCAACTCTTCGATGTGGCAGGCAGACGGCAGCGGCAACAGCCCGGAGAGTCTGTCGAAGACGTTCCAGACGATCATCCCGGGCACCGCGGGCAGTCCTGCCGTGGTCGATCCGTTCGGCAACATCATCACCCCGGCGGTGGAAGCGACGGAAGCCACCGTGCTAAGCCATACCGAAACCACCCCCGTGGACATGATGCAGACCGTTTTCCCGATTGCCGCGTCGGCCGGCCTGGATTGGGCCTTTGGCGACGTGGTGACGATTTTCGGCTCGTCGTACAATCTAGCCTCGCGTATCCAGGCGCTCGAAAGTCGCGACCTGGTCGAGGTTCTGTCGAATCCCAAAGTCGTGACGCTCAACAACCTGACCGCCAGCATCAAGATCATCCGCAAGATCCCCTACACCGAGGCCGTGACCGGAGTGAGCGGCGTGACGACCATCGAAGTCGAGTTCGAGGACGCCGGAGTCGAGATCACCGTCCTGCCCATCATCACGCCGAACGGATTCGTGAGAATGAACCTGACGACCGATCAGATGATATTCCGCGGCCGCGTCGGACAGGGCGAGCTCGATCCGCCGCTGATCGACACGCGCAACGCCAACACCAACGTCATTGTCCGAACCGGCGAAACGGTGATGCTCGGCGGACTGCGCGAGATGCGTCTGGCCGATTCGACCTCGGGCGTTCCCTGGTTCCACCAGATTCCGATCGTCGGCTGGCTGTTCAAGAGCAAGGCCCACGACCAGAGCAAGACGGAACTCTATCTGTTCGTCACGCCGACCATCATCGAGAAGGTCGAACTCACCTCCGACGAGAAGGGATGGTACGACCGCATCGACGCGAAGTGGCATTTGCCCGACTACTTCTTCGACGACGTGAGGATCAAGTCCGACAAGTAGGAGAGAAAGCGAAGCGCGGCGAGGGCTTTGCGGCCCGATCTCGGCGAGATCGGCCGAGCCGAGTGCATTGGGCAGCCTGGAAAGACTGCCCCACCAGAGTGAGGAGTTATCCCATGCGTATCTCCCGGTTCTTGCGTTTCCCTGTTGCGAGCGTCGCCGCCGCCCTGGCGCTGGCGTGCGTCTGCGGCGCCGCGATGGTTCAATCTGCCGAGCCGGATCCCGTCTTGGAGGCGTGGAAGAGGACCACGGCGGAAAAGGCGCAACGGCTCGCCGCCGAGCCGCCGGCGCCCGCCCCCGCCGCCCCGGCCGATAGCAATACGGTCGAACTGGCTTCCGAGTACGGATGGACCGGACAAACGACCGACCAGGGCTCCTACGGCGTCGTCCGGTACGTGGTCCCGAAGCTGCCCAACGGCGTCGACATTCTGCACACGGTGACGATAACGATTCCGAAACCGATGGTCGCCTACGAAATCCGGGTCTACCGCGATTTCGACGGGTACGGGCCGGTCGGCGACGTTCTTTCCGAAGAGATCGGTTTCGCACCCGACGCGGGGACGCTCAACATTCGTCTGAGTCGGCCCGTCAAGGTGGCGCAAGGCGACACGATTTGCATTTGGGCGAGGATCGTCGACAACACCGGCGCTCCCGCCATGGCCTTGGCATTCCCACTTCCGACTCTCCTGCCCAACAGTCTGCTATCCGCCACCGACCTGGCGCTCGATGAGAGGATGAACTCGAATCCGGGGTGGACGGCTCAGGGAGCCTGGGGGTTTGGCCCACCCACCGGCGCATTGGGAGAGGGCGTTGCAGACCCGACTTCCGGGGCGACTGGAACGAATGTCTACGGCTACAATCTCAGCGGCGATTACTCGAACTCGACGTCGGCGGTCTATCTCACGACGCCTGCGGTCGACTGCTCGCTGGCGGACGTCGTCGAGCTCCGGTTTTGGCGCTGGTTGGGTGTTCAGGTTGGGGATGTCGCGACTGTCGAGGTTTCCAACAACAATGGCACAACTTGGCAATCTGTCTGGGTGAATCCGGGCCAGATAGCCGACGCCAGCTGGGCCGTCGCCGAATACGATATCTCGACAGTCGCCGCCGGCTCCTCGCAGGTCCGTGTGCGGTGGGGGATGGGCCCGACAGACGCGACCGGAACCTCTTGCGGCTGGAACATCGACGATGTTCAGATCTTGGCCTCCACCGTCGCCACCCAGGATCCCGCCCTGGACACGGTGGCCTATCAGGACGTCGAGCTGGGTCCCGCCAGGGTGCAAACACCCTACTGGGACCAATGGGCGATGTTCGCAGGTTCGGCGGGAACCTCTCTCTATCTGACAGGCATCCTGAACGGGGAGCCGCAATCGGTGTACACTCTCAGCTCCAAGCTGTCCACGGACGAGGGTTTCCGGAAGGTGCTCCCCTTTGGGACGGACATCCAAGAAGGCCGCTTTGTGGCCGTCCTGAGAGACCGCACGGCGGACGAAGAAGACTACAACGTCGTCAACGCGGACTTCGCCATCGAAGCGGTGCAAGGCCAGACGCCCGAGAAGGCGCTGCCGTTCCACGTGTACGACCTCTACAACCCGATCTCTCTCCGCGAGATCGAGGTTCCCATTTGGGGAACCAATGTGCCCTGGCCCGACCATCCCGACCTCGGAGGCGGATACGACTTCCACCGCCGGATGATTCTCAACGACGTGGCCCTGGCCGCCTCGGGCAACTTCCTGGTCCTCGTCAGCAACCGCTATCAGGACCGGAGCAACGGGAGCGGCTACCGTTTCTGGTGGGATCTCCACGCCGCGGCCTGGGACTTCTCCGATCCCTACAACCCCACGATGGTGGGCGACTGGATTCTCGCGCGAACCGCGCTCTATTCGGGAGCGATCGCGCAGCATGTGTACTGGTATTACGACTACGACGGAGTCGGCTCCTTCACGTTCCTCCCGGGCACGCGGCTCGGCGGATTCGGCTACGTTCTCGATCCTCTGGCGGGAACGATGACGCCGACCGACCTTCTCGACAAGAACGTCAAGGTGTTGAGCGACGGGACGACGGCCGTATCCGTCGTCAACTCGCTGGATTCGAACCCTCGCGATCGCTTCACGACCTACCTTCCGGGCGATCCGGGCGACGTCGTGTTCTGCGACGTCAGCCAGAATCCTCCGGCGTTGCTCTCGTGGATGGATGCGGGGACGAGTATTCCCATACCGGCGAACGATACGGTGACCATTGGGAATCTGATGTACGTAGCCGACGCCCAGGCGGGCGTCGTGGTGGTCAACGTCGCGAATCCCGCCTCGCCGGAGCCTCTGAAGGCCTACACCTGGGCGGGGGCCGACGTCAAAGCCATCACGGCGGTTAAGGTTGCAGACCGGACCAATGTGTACGTCGCCAACCAGCCGAGCGAATTCGGCGGCGGGGTGGCGGCGGGCGCGATCTGGTTGCCGTTCGTAGGTCCCGACCTGGACCTGAGCGTTCCCAGCCCCTCGCCGCCTGCGTTCTCCGCCTTCCTGAGTCCCAGCGGCGAGAACGGCAGTTGGACCAACATCACGCTGTCGCAGCAGCAGAGAACCCTTCCGTTGCGCGCCACGATCGGCGCCCAAGAAGCTTCGGCGAACAGTTGGTTCCTGTTCGAGTAGTTCCGCCGTCCGTTGCGGCGACGCCATCCGTTGCGGCGGCGCCATCCGGGTAGCCGGATTCACCCATTTCACAACCGACCGGCGGACGAAGGCTCTCCTTCGTCCGCTTTCTTTTGGGCGCGGGCAGGCGACGCCCTTTGTGCGCTTCATTTCGGCGGTTTGCGATCCGGGAGAGCCGTCATTCTCCATGTCTCCGGGGTTTCGCCTTGGAGTAGCCGGCGCTCGGCGTTCCCAGGGTCGCACCCAATCTCTGCCGGTCCCCGTTCAATTCCTTGCAAATCCGCCCGCGTTGTGGCTGTATGAAGGGCCACAACGCGACTTCTTCGCCCTTGGAGAACCTGCCTTTTGGATGCGATCCTCAAACACCCCCTCAAGCTCCGGTGCGTCGCCTGCCACGCCGAGTACGACCCGCTCGAAGTCCGCTATCGGTGCGATTGCGGCGACCTGCTCGACGTGGTCCACGACCTGGACGCGCTGCGCACACTCGACCTGCGCGCGCTCTGGGACCAGCGCTGGGGGAGCCGCCGCTTCCCCGACGATTCGGGCGTGTGGCGCTACCGCGAGTTGATCCTGCCGGTCGAGGAGAGCCGGATCGTTTCGCGTATGGAGGGGAACACGCGGCTCTATCCCGCGGGCAAGGCGGGCGACTATGCCGGGATCGAACACCTCTTGCTCAAGCACGAGGGCGAGAACCCGACGGCGTCGTTCAAGGACCGCGGCATGACGTGCGGCATCACGGCGGCGCGACTCATGGGGGCAACTAAGGTCGCTTGCGCCTCGACGGGCAACACGTCGGCGTCGATGGCGTCGTACGCGTCGGTCGCGGGGATGGAAGGGATCATCTTCATTCCCGAGGGCAAGATCGCCTACGGCAAACTCTCGCAGGCCCTGGCCTACGGCGGCAAGACCCTCCAGATCGAGGGCGACTTCGACGTCGCCATGGAACTCGTCCAGGAAGTCTGCGCCAAGCTCGACATCTACCTCCTCAACTCGATCAACCCGTTCCGCATCGAAGGCCAAAAGGCGATCGCGTTCGAACTCCTCCAACAGCTCGATTGGCAGCCGCCCGATTGGATCGTTCTGCCGGGCGGCAACCTGGGCAACAACAGCGCCATCGCCAAGGGGCTCGCCGAGCTCTACGATCTCGGCATCGTCCGCAAGAAACCCCGTCTCGCCGTGATCCAGGCCGAAGGGGCGAACCCGCTCTATCGAATGTGGGCGAACAAGACCCCGTTCGAAGCCGTGCGCGAGGCCGACACCATCGCCACGGCGATCAAGATCGGCAATCCCGTCTCGTGGCAGAAGAGTTTGCGCGGCCTTGAATGGTCGAACGGCGTCGTCGAACAGGTCACCGAACAGGAGATCATGGACGCCAAGGCGTGGGTCGACGCCTCGGGGATCGGGGCCGAGCCCGCCTCGTGCTGCTCGATCGCCGGGGCCAAGAAGCTGCGCGAACAAGGCGTCATCGCGGCGGGGGACCGCGTCGTCGGCATCTTGACCGGCCACTTGCTCAAGGACCCCGACGCCGTCGTCGACTATCACACCGACAACCTGGGCAATCGCCACATCGCCTCGACCTTCGCCAACCGCCCCATCCAAATCCCCGCCACTCTCGAAGCCGTCGAAAAGGCGCTGGGGGCATAGGTGTTTCTTCCCATCCTTGCTACGATCCGCCGGTTGGCGAGGAGTGAGATAAGAGAGTCCAGTGGACGCTCCTTGTAGCCCACCATTTTGACAAGTGTTTTCCGACACGGCTCCCCCTCGCCCCCGCCGGCGGAAAAGCCTTGAAAGACCGCGCGGGCGGGATCAGGATGCTCTGCTGAACGGCTGTTGAGACTAAGGCGGTGTAGAGTGAATCATCGGATCCTCCTGAGAGCATCTTTCGCGCTGGTTCTGGCGACGGCGGCCGTCTTCGCGCCCGCGGCCGAATACTACGTCGCGACGACCGGAGTCGACACGAATCCGGGAACGGCGCTCTCGCCGTTCGGATCGGTCGCGAAGGCGATCTCGGTCGTCAACCCGGGCGATACGGTCTGGGTCCATGGGGGGGAGTACGAGCCGACGGATTCGATCCGCCTGACGACGAAATCGGGCACGCAGGCGGCGCCGATCCGCATCTGGGCGGTCCCGGGCGAACAGCCCGTTTTCGAGTTCCACGGATTGAACGTGAAAGGGATCCGCATCGAGCAGGCGTGGTGGCGCCTCAAGGGGCTGACGGTGGCGCACTGCGGCGACTACGGGATTCGCCTCCAGACGGTCAACGCGCACCACGTCACTTTGGAGAACATGACGTGCTGGCGAGGCGGCAATTCGGGAATCGGACTCACCGCGGGCGCGCACGACAATCTTCTCCTCAATTGCGACTCGTACGAACACTACGACGTGGCGACGCACGGCGAGAACGCCGACGGGTTCGCCCTCAAGTCGGGCATCGGGACCGGCAACCGGCTCATCGGTTGCCGCGCGTGGCACAATTCCGACGACGGGTACGACCTGTGGAAGGCGGGCGAAAGCGTTTACCTCGAACGCTGTTACGCTTGGCGAAACGGCGACAACGTTTTCGGCGATCCGGATTTCGACGGCAACATGAACGGTTTCAAACTCGGCCAGGACCTGGGCGCGCACGTGCTCTACCGATGCGCCGTCTGGGACGAGCCGAAGAAGGGGTTCGACCTGAACGGAAACTCGTCGGGAGTCACGATTCGGCAATGCACCGCTTTCCGGTGCGAAGACAACTTCGCGTTCCTGTTCGTGAAGGGCAACGCCGAACTCAACGTCCTGCGCAACAACCTCTCGTTCCAGGGCAACGTCGAGATCGACCCGAGAATGGACGACCAACACAACAGCTGGAATACGGCGGGCGTGACGATCGGAGCGGACGATTTCGTGAGTCTCGACCCCTCGTCGCTCGAAGGGCCTCGCAACGCCGACGGGAGTCTACCCGAAGGGCCTTTCCTCCAGCTCGCGCCGGAGAGCGACGCCATCGACGCGGGTGTCGACTTGGGGCTGCCCTACGAAGGCGACGCGCCCGACCTCGGCGCGTTCGAGACGGCGCCTAAATCGCTTTCGGTAAACGCCGAGACGTGGGAATCGATGCGGTGAGATCGATCGCCGTATCGCCTCGACCTTCGCCAACCGTTCGATCCAAATCCCCGCCACCCTCGAAGCCGTCGAAAAGACGCTTGGGGCGTCAGGCCCGATCGATATCCCGGAGGGATATGTCGACTCGACGCCCGCTGGCAGCGCTTGTTCCACCGGTTGCGGGAACATCGCCCCAAGAAAAACCCATTGCTCTTCGCGTCCCCATCTCGCATCATTGACCCGCACAAGAGGCGCGAGGGCGATTGGGCCCCCCGCCGGCTTCAACCCCGTAGGAAGGAATAGACGATGATCCGCTATTATCGAATCTCGGTTCTCTTGACCCTTTGGGTTTCGTCGACTGCTTTCGGCGTCGCGGCCGATCCGATTGTGTGGGACATGGACAGCCTGACCACGATCGGCGGCCACCAGGTCTGGATCTTCGGCAACCCGCAATTGGTCACGATCGACTCGCATCAGGCCATTCAGTTCGACGGCGTGGACGACGGCCTCTACGTGCCGGCCAACCTGCTCGAGGGGGTGACGACGTTCACTCTAGAGATACTGGTTCACCCCGACGACGGCGGCGCGTTCGAACAACGCTACTTCCACGCACAGGACACGGCCGACAGCAACAATCGAATGTTGTTCGAGCTGCGTTCCGAAGGCGGGACCTGGTACCAGGACACGTTCGTGAAGCGCGGGACGGTTTCGCTGGCGCTGATCGACGATCAGAAGAGGCATTCGCACGACGCATGGCACCACGTGGCCGCGACATACGACGGCGCCACGCTCAAGCACTACGTCGACGGGACGTTGCAGCAAGAGGGCGGCGTCGTATTGGGGACTCCGCTGGCCGAAGGCCAGACGTCGCTCGGCGTCCGGCAGAATCTCGTGAGTTGGTACAAGGGCGCGATCGCCTGGGTTCGTATGACGCCGGAGCTGCTCGGTCCCGAGGAGTTCACGGGAGTGCCGACCGAGCCGGTCCAGGCGGCGCGATTCTCCGCGCTTTACTGAGACAACGATTCTTTGAGTCGTGTCTCGGAGGCGCTCTGCGCAATTGAACCGGTCGATTTCCTTTTCGGACGATCCCTGAGAGAAACGTTCCGAGGCCCAGGCAGAGCTTGTCGCTCGGGTATCCGTGGTTTCGAGAGTGCCGCGCAGTCCGATATGATCCTACGGCTCACCCAATGAAGACGAAAGCGCGATCTCGTCGAAGTCAGTCGGGTTGTCACGTCTCCTGCGAACAGCGGCAGGAACCGCGCCAACCCTTCATCTTCTTGCCCCGCCTACCCCGCGCTAAAGCACGGGGCAAAGGGGGAGCCTGCTGAAGCAGGCTGAACAGAAGGACTCGCGCCAGAACGGTTTTCGTCCGCACCGACGGGGCCATCGTGTCCATGCCGAGACCTTCTCAGAGCGTGTGTGAGAAGTTCCTGAGCGCCGAAGGCGCGGCTCTAGTAAAGCCCAGGGCAGAGCGAGTAAAGCGAGCGTCGCCCT
>JAFGFN010000142.1 GCA_016931035.1 Candidatus Sumerlaeota bacterium | reverse complement strand
CGGTGACCCTATTTGCTCACGACATTTTTGTCCTTTGTTTTCAATATCGAGACGAAGATCGCGCCTTTCTGTTTTGGACAAGAGTGGGAAGTGTTGAAGAATGGCGCCACGATTCTACGGCTCGGCGCCGCTCTTCCGCAACGGTTTTCCCCGCCTGGTCGGGGCAAATCCGCCAACCGGCGATTCAGAGTGACGACTCATCCGCGAACCGCGGGCCCTTCGGGTCCAGAACACGCCGACGCGTCGTCGGAGCGTAGATGAACCGGCTCCGGTCCCAAATCTCCTTGCGTTCCACGATACAGGCCTTCTCCCAACTGGCGCCGACGAGAAAGGGCACGCGGGCCGCGCCGCCGCCGTGCACAACCCGCCGAAGCATGTTGATGATCCCCTCGTCCTCGGCCAAGGCCGAGATCACAATGAGATATTTCCCCTCCGGACACTCGATCCGGAAACGGAGCGGCAGGTTCCCCGGAAGAAGCGGATAGTATTCGCGCGAGAGTTCCCGCCCGTTCACGTACAACACCCCGTCGACGCTTTCCAGCGTCTCTCCTCCGACGGCCATGACCCGCTCCCACCCGTTCTGCGGATTGACGGAATAGTCTCCCGAACCCGTGGACAGGCGAAACCGGGGCGGATCGTAACGGACAACGTCGCCGGGCCGCGGGCCCCGAAACCAGAGCGAGACGGCTTCGCCGCAAATCCGGTCGCCCTTCGCGATCGCCGGTTCCATGTATTCCGCGCCGATGTAGTAAAGCGTGAAGATCGGCCAGTTCATCCAGGCCAGGACTCCCATGAGAAACCCGATCGCGCCGAGCAGAAACACGGGATAGGTCATCAGAGCCAGGCGGCCGCGAAGAGTGAATTGCTGGCCGTTGATGCGTCCCGCCGTCGCCATCGCATCGGAAAACGAGAAGAGGGAAACCGCGATTGCTAACGCAACGAACGTATTCCCCCAGTACGGCGTCGCGATGAAACAAGCGGCCGGAGCCAGACACGCCGCGAAGGCTGGGACGAAATAAAGCAGCTTCTTGGGCTGACGGTTGTAGACCTGGCCTAGGCCCGGCACTAGACCGAGAGCACCGGCCACATAAGGGAAACGGTGCGAAACGTCGGTCGGGAGATCGACCTCCAGCGCCCGCGCGACCCCTCGCCCAACGCGCGAGAACCGGCGCAACAGCCCCCCCTCCAGATCGAAACGGGGCAACCGTTCCAGCCGCTTGCCCGGCTCGAGATCGACGCGATGCTCCAGCGCGCCGCCGCACTTGAAGCAGAGCTCGCGCCCTTCCATGTTGTTGAACCCGCAATTGCGGCATTTCTTCATGACAAGACTCGCTCTCGGAAAGTCGTCTTCCCCTCCCGTCAAATCCCTCAGCGCAACTATAGCATCCCGACCCCTCTCGCCTCATCCCGATTTCGCCCCCGAGGCTCGCGACGGAAATCCACACAAGACCATCGGAATCTAGGACCCCTTTCCAGAGTCGTTCTTTGCGGGTGCAACCCGCCTTTTCAGGAAGAGGCCTTTCGATCGGGAGAAGTCCCTTCGATCAGGAGAAGTCCTTTCGATCAGGAGAAGTCCTTTCGAGGGGGGAAAAGCCCTTTCGATATGGTTCTTCGCCACCGCCGACTTCACGTCGGTGGGGCGATGGTTTTGCTCCAGTTGCGGCGTTCTTTTCTTGCTCTGTCCCCGCTCCTTCCCGCCGGTTGACGGCTCCAGGCCGTCAACCGGCGGGAAGGAGCGGGGGGGGCAGGGGCGTAGCAAGCACGGCCCTGGAGCATAATCGCCGTTCCACCGGCATAAAGCCGGCGGAGACGTCCCGCTATCGAAAAAAAGGACTCTCTTCTGAAATGCCGGGCTACACCCGTTCTTTGCCGCCCGTCGAGAAAGTCCTTGAACAGGAACCCGGGACTCGGAGATAATCCGCCTTCCCGTTGCCGAATCGAGAGCCCAAGAAAACGCTTCTCCAGGCGAGTCGGGGCTCATGGGTTTCGATGGAATGACGATAAGTCAAGAGAGTACGGGTTTGTTCTTGTCTGTTGCATTTCTAAGGATCGCAAGACTATCTGCGGGAGCCAGTCGGCATCGACCGCCGCACGCGTCGGTGTTGAGGAAGGTGGGAGGCAAGCACAATGGCGCGTTCCAAAGCTCCTCGCGATACCCTAAACCTGATGCGCATCGCCGCCCAGGGGCTCGCCCTTCTCGTCGTCATCCCGACGCTGGTGATCTTCTACCTCTTCAAGGAAGAGATGATCCGGACCGGCACGTGGCCCGCCCTGCTTTTCCTTCTCCTGGCCGTTTCGCTCGGCTTCTACCTTCTTTGGCAGGTCTTCCGCAGCATCTCGGAAATCCTCTCGGGCCTCGAAAAGGTGTCCAAGGGCGAGACCGACAGCGTCGAAATCAAGGCCGGTTCGACCCAGCTCAAGGAGATGACCGACATCATCAACGTCCTGAATCGGATCACGTCCGAATTCCGCGAGAACGCGGCGCAGCTCGAACAGTTCATCCGGCAATTCGCTACGCTGACCGAGTTGACCCAGATCACGGCCAAAGTCCCCAACATCGACGAGCTTCTCCACCTCGTCCTGAACAAAGCGATGTCGGCCACGCACGCCCGCATCGGGTCGATCATGCTCCTGAACGACGCGGGCACCCACCTGGACGTCGTCGCCGCCATGGGATGGACCCCTCCCGAGCGCCTCTCCATTCCACTCGAGGAATCCGTGGGAAGACTCGCAATCGAGCGCGGAGAGACGATCCTGGTCGAAGACATCGAGAAAGCGATCGCCACCCGACGTCCGAACAACACGGAGCGCTATACTTCGTCTTCGTTCTTGATTTGCCCGCTCAAGACGAAGACGTCGTGCATCGGCATCGTTTCGCTGGCCGACCGCACGACGGGCGGAGCGTTCAACGTCCACGACGAGCAGTTCATGACGGTCTTGCTGGGCCAGATCGGCTACGCCGTCGAGAATGCGCGCCTTCTGGCCCAGGCCCGCGAAGCCGCGAAGAACCTGATGGGGACCGTTCGCCACCAACAGGTGCAGCTCGAGGAAACGCAGCGCAAGATGGCGCAAGCCGAGAAGCTCTCGGCCCTGGGGCAGCTGGCCGGCGGCGTCGCCCACGATTTCAACAACCTGCTCCAGGCCATTCTCGGCTACGCCGACATCGTCTCGCGCAGTCTCTCCCCCTCCGACCCTCGGCGGCAGGATCTCGAACAGATCCGGGGCGCGGCCCGCAGGGCCTCGTCCCTCACCGGCCAACTGCTGGCATTCGGGCGCCGCCAGGTTCTCAAGCCGATCCACTTGGATCTGAACCGAGTGGTGACGAACCTGATCGATATGCTCAAACGCCTGATCGGAGAACATATCGAACTCAGCGTTCTCAGCGGCAGTCAACGCGCCGTTTTTGCCGACCCGGTGCACGTCGAGCAGGTCCTCGTGAATCTGTGCATCAACGCACGCGACGCCATGCCCGACGGCGGCACGATCACCCTGGAAACATCCGACGTTCATGTGACCGAAGAGGACGCCTCCGACGATCCTCTCAAGAAACCGGGCGAGTACGTCTGTCTGACCGTGAGCGACCAGGGATGCGGCATGGACCGCGAGACCCTGTTGCAGGTCTTCGAGCCGTTCTTCACAACCAAGGAATCCGGCAAGGGCACGGGACTCGGGCTCTCGACCGTCTACGGCATCGTCAACCAGCACAACGGCATGGTGAACGTGGTAAGCGAGCCGGGGAAGGGAACGACCTTCTACGTGTATTTCCCCGCGGCGGAGGACTCCACGAAAGTCGTCGACCACGACGAACCGGAGCCGACCACGCTCGGCGGCAACGAAACGATCCTGGTCGCCGAAGACGACGAAACGGTTCGACAACTGAGCTCGCGCGTCTTGGCCAATGCCGGCTACTCGGTCCTGTTGGCTAGCGACGGCGAAGCGGCGCTACGCGTCTTCCGCGAACATCGCGGGACCCTTTCCCTGGCGATCCTCGACGCCCTCATGCCCAAAATGAGCGGGATCGAGGTCGGCAAGCAAGTCCGCGAGATCCAGTCCAATATGCCGATTCTTTTCTCCAGCGGCTACAGTCCCGAGAGCCTGCCCAAGTCCTTCCCACTCGATGAATACGTGTCGCTGATCACCAAACCCTACTCGCCGACCGAGTTGTTGCGAAGAGTCCGCGAAATCCTCGACTCTCGATCGGAGAACTCCGCGAAGCCCGAGGCGAAGAATCTTGACGGACCTCCGATAGAACACTAAGATCTCGGGCGCGGCTTCTTCCCCGGCGTTGGGGCGAGAACCGGCGCAACGGGTTGTCGCGCCTTGAGGCGGGCCTATAGCTCAGTTGGCTAGAGCCACCGGCTCATAACCGGTCGGTCCCTGGTTCGAGTCCAGGTAGGCCCACCAGGTTCGTCGTTCTCGTGTTCCGCCCCGATACGATCCGCGCGTTCCGCCCCTGAAAAGCGGACCCAGAGCGCGCGCAACTCCTCGCGCACGAGTTCCCCTCATGGTTCCGACGGTTCAGACTCTCCTACGGATAATCGACGCACGCTTCCCAGCTCCGGCCGATAGCGAGTCCCGCGTCCGGCTCGAAATGGGATCTCCCCGCAAACGAGTCCGGCGCATCGGGATGACCCCTCGCCTCGCACCCGAGGCCGTGTCGACGGTCCTCCGACGCGGGTATGACCTGATCGTGACCTTCCATCCCTTTCTCGAAACGGAAACCGCCCCTTCTCTTCGGACCGACAAGGAACCGGGCGCGTCGGCCGCGAGACTGCTCCGAGCGGGAATCGCCCTCGTTTCCGTCGGACGCCATATGGAATCGGCCGACGTCACACGCGGGCGAAGGCTGGCCGAATTCCTCGGAGTGGGAAACAACGAGATCTTGCCCCTGAGACCGGTCGAGACCGTCGAAAGCAGCGAAGTCAAGTTCGTCGTCTTCGTGCCCGAAGGTCACGAAGACGCGGTCATCGAGGCCATCGCCCGCGGCGGCGCAGGCAAGATCGGCCTCTACAGCCATTGCACGTTCCGCTCGACGGGTACGGGAACCTACCGCCCTCTCGAGGGCGCCGACCCGTGGGCGGGAAAAGTGGGCCGACTCGAATCCGCCCCGGAGGCGCGCCTCGAGGCCCGAGTCCCGCGCTCGGCACTCGACCGCGTTCTTCGAGAGGTTCGAACCGTCCATCCCTACGAAGAGATGGCGTACGACGTGTTCCCCCTCCTCGAACCGCGCGAATCGAGACAGCCCGCGGCCCACCTCGTCGCCCTGAAACGCCCCACGCGGCTCGCCACGCTCTGCGCTCGGCTGCGACGCGCTTCTCTTCCCCCTCTCGTCGCGACAAATGCAAAGAAGGGGAGGTTCGCCGCCGAGATTCTCTCCGGGGAGCCCCATACGTTGCCGCGGAAAATTGTCGTCTGCGGGGACCGGTCGCTGAGCGTGTCCGACGTCCGAGCCATCGCGCCCGAGCCGATCGACGCGATCGTCCGGCCCGCCGCGCACGAACCCGCTTTCTCGGGAGAGTCGGAGATCCCCGTCGTCGAGTTCAATCCCGCCGTCGCCGAAAGCGCGGTCCTCAAGGATCTCTGGGCGGTCCTTGTCGAGGAGGAACGGATCGCGCCGCCTATCGACCTCTGGATGTAGTCCGGCGCCGCCGTCACAACTCTTTCTCGAACGGCAAGTTCCATCCGCGCAGCTCGTCGTGGATTCGTTCGCGGCACTGGGAGCACAACGTGAAGATATAGGATTCGTAGACCTGCATCTCGGCTTCTTCCGGATCCATCCGTTCCATCTCTTCGATCAACCGACGCATCTCTTCCTTGAAGTCTTTCTCGAGATCTTCTTCGGTGATTTCGGGAGGCGAAGGATCGGCGCACAACTCGATCTTCAGCCGATAGGAAATCTCCGGCTTCTCGATCGTGCGGCCGCAGCTTTCGCAGAGTTGCTTCATCCCGCGGGTCCTTCCACGGACGGTCGGACGGTCGCCCGCGACCGCGCCGACGGCCTGAGTCCGGCTCCCGACGTCAGCGTCGAGAGCAGGGCAAAGAAGACGCTCCAACCGACTAGGCCGAACCACAGGCGCATGGCGGGCATGGTCTGCGCAAAGAGAATACTCTGGGAGATTCGCACCGGAGGAAGCATCGGATTCGCCATCTCGAGCCATCGACCCCATCCGGCAAACGCTTCGCCCGGATAGGCGATCGGCGTGGCGCAGAACCACGCCGCCAGAACGACCCGCGCCATCGCGCCGCTCCACGCGCGATTCCCCGCCGCGCGCCGCGCCAAGCGCGCGAACAGCAATCCCAAGTTGAGAACGACCGCGGCCAAAACCAGGAGCGCCGCGAATCTCCGGGCGCTCAGAACATACGGCGCATCGAGGAGGAATACGAGCGCACCCGTAAAGACGCAGAACCAGGCGAGCGCCATCTCCAAACGAACGACCTGGGCGAAAGTCAGTCCGCTCAACGCTAGCTTCGGGCGTCGGAGACCATCCGCTATCGCACCGGCCACGATGAGCCACGGGAAGAACCCGGCCGACACAAAGCAGGCGTAAGCGTACGTCCCGAGATCGCTCGCCGCGTCGGCGGAGACCGCCTCGACCGTGTGGGCGAGCCAGGGCCGCAAGCCCAGGCTGATCGCCACGACCCACACGACCGGCGACACGAGCCACCACAGTCCCGCCCAAGACAAGCTCCGCTTCTCCGCCGCGTGCGCACTGTCGAGCCCCGACGGCGCTCCCAGAACCTCCCCGAGGGCCGCGCCGAGAACCTGGCGCTTCTTGCGGTCCGCTCGACGAACGGCTCGATCGAGCGACGGCGTTTTGGAGCGCGCCACTTGTCCGGTGGCGTGCAAGATCGTCGCAAGGACCATCCAGAAGGTCAAATCGACGATTCGGATGTACGCCATATACTGCGGCACGGCGTACACCATCCACGCCGCCATCATCCCCAAGCCTCCAACGATCCATCGCGCCCGGGACGAATCGGCGCGAACCGCGCGCCAGGCGCGCGTATATACCCACAGAATCGCACACAGCATCCCGAGAAGAACAGCGAAGGCGGGAACGCCCCGCTCGGCCAGGACGTGGAGATACGTGTTGTGAGCTTCGCCCTTGTCGAGAATCCAAAACGGATGGCCCTCGGGGAACTCCTCGTTGTGCGCCAGAAAGTAGCGCCCCAAACCGACGCCCAGGATCGGATGGCGACCGCTCATGACCAACGCCGAGTGCCAGATCGCCGTCCGATCGCGCAACGCCCCGATCTCGCGCAGCCGACGGCCAAGAGCCGTGTCTCCCCGGTGCGCCAGAATAGTGAGAACGGTCCCGAGGAGCACGGCTGCAACGCACACGGCGATCCCGATACGAATCGCGACGCGTCGTCCCCCGGCGCTGCGCAGATGCAATCCCGCGCTCAACGCCGCCACCGCGCCATAGCCCGACGCCAGGGCGAGCCAGCCCCCTCGCTGGAAGGTGAGGAGGGTGACCCATCCGCCCAGGAGCGAAAAAACGAGCCAGACCGTCCGCCGCCCTAAACCGGTTCTCCGCCCCGGGCACAATGCGAAGGCGAGAGCGACGGGAAGCAACAACACCATCCATTCGGCGAACCATCCCGAATGCCAAAAGAAGGACTGAAGGCGTTTGCTCCCGAACTTCAGTATCTCGGGATTGAGCGGACGAAACCACTCGAGCGACAGAATCCCGAAGAAATCGAGCAATCCCAAGACCATGGCCACTGCAAGCCCGATGCACAGGTTGCGCAAGAGCCGAAGGCGGACCTTGCGCCCGCGCCATTGATCCAGAAGATAAAAGAACAAGAGCAGCGACAGCGTCAGGTCAAGAAAGGCGTGGAGGGTCCAGAGCGGAGAGAAGGCGCTGGCCTGGTACGCGACGAACAGACTATGCGTGATAGAACCAACGTAGGCGAGATGCCGCCACATCTCGCGCAGATGAGGCAGGAGCGACGCCAGCGCCGCGATCCACGTCAGCGCCAGCCACGGATTGAGCGGAGTGTACACCAAAGGCGGCAGACCCGCCCGCCAACGCCGATACACCCACCCGCCCACGACAAGCCACAACGTCATGTCCACGAAGTGGAGTCCGTACAGCGTCCCCGGTTGATTCCCGAACACGGGAAACGCCAACGCCAGGGCATAGAGAGGCCAGCGGCGGTTCCAGACGGCCAGGCCCCACATCAGCGCCTGAAGGGCCAGAATGTGGAATGGCGAGTGACGCCACAGCGAGACGTAGCAGTAGACACCCAGGATCAGCGCCGCGAGCGAAAGCCACCGAGCCATCTTGCGCGGCGCCCGCACCGCGGTGGCGGCTGCCCGGTTGGCGCCGGGTTCGAGCGCCGAAGGCCCAGTCCTAGTCGATCTCGATGATTTGGCCATCGTGAAGCAGTTGCGCATCGGCCGGAAGCGATGCGTTCGTCTGGAAATGGTCCCCCATCTGGCACCCTAAATGGGTGAACCAGGTTTGACGCGCTCCGATCTGGGATCGGAAATCGAGCGCTTGGCCGAGCGTGAAGTGAGTCGGGTGCGTCGGCGACGGCCGCAACGCGCCCACGATCAGAATCTCGATCCCCCGCAACGCTTCGATCGTTCGCTCGACCGCGCCGCTGCAATCGGTGAGATAGGCGAACCTCGAGCCGATGCGAAATCCGAGAATATCGAGAATGCCGTGTTTGATTCTTAGCGGGAGGATCTCGACGCCGCAAAGCGAGAAAGGCTTGTCGGGTTCGATCCGCCTGAGATTCAGCTGCGGCACCCCGCCGCCGATCTGTTTCGGGCTGAAACAGTAGTCGAAACGCCTCCGGATCGTTTCGAGCACCTCCTCCTCGCCCAGGACGTCGATCGCCCCACTCTGGAGGAAATTGAAGATGCGCAAATCGTCGATGCCGTTGAGATGATCCGCATGGTCGTGCGTCATGAGAACGGCGTCGACCCGCGGCAAGCGGTGCCGAAGCGCCTGCTCGCGAAAATCGGTCGAGCAATCGACCAAAAAAGCGTCGGCCCCGTTCTCGACGTAGAGGCTCGAGCGCAGCCGGCGGTTCTCGGGCTTGTCGGAACGACATACCTCGCACCCGCAACCGATTGTGGGAACGCCCGTCGACGTCCCGGAACCCAAGACCGTGATCCGCATCCGACCCTTCCGCGTTCGCCGTAGTAAGGCAAAGACCCTCGCCGTCGGCCCCAAGTATCGGCGTCGCGCGCGGCGATTGCCAGCTTTTCTTTCCCGCGTTCCTCTTGGTATTGCGATCGCCGGAACGAGCTAGCGCAATTCTCATTTTCGCCTCATCATGACCTAACGACAAGGCCTCATTCTCCTCGCACGTGAGGACGAGGATGAGAAACGTATCCCCCATCGCAGGAAATCGACGGCTGGCATCCGCTCTCCTCGTCCGGATGGAAAGCGCCGCACGGGACGCTCCCTTCTGCCCTCGGACCGAAAGGGAGGCCCCGGCGGAAGGGCGTGGAGGGCTTTCCACATAGGGGCAGGGAGAGCGGACACGCCTCCCTGCTCCGTCAAAAACGAAGGATCGGACCTTGTGGGCTGGGCTGAGCGCCCGAGCTCGTTTTCAGATAGATTGCCCATCGGGCACAGAAGCAGGAAGACGCCAAGTCTGTCATGTCACATCTTGAGCAACGAAAGAAAGGACTCAGAATCATGTTTCTGATCGACAACGACGGTCAATTCAGAGGGTTTACACTCATCGAATTGTTGATTGTGGTGGCCATTATCGCCATCCTGGCGGCGATCGCGGTCCCCAATTTTCTCGAAGCGCAGGTTCGCGCCAAGGTTTCGCGCGAAAGGAACGACTTACGCGTGCAGGCAACCGCAATGGAAGCCTACTTCGTGGACCACAATTCCTACACGCGCGACAGCGACTCGAGCCTGGACCTGATCGATGTGGGCGACGCGGCCATGGACCCAAATCATCCCGACTTCACGCGGTGCGCCAATGGGGCTCTGACCCTCACCACGCCGATTGCATACATATCCCGACTGCTCACCGACCCGTTCGTAACGAAAGTGGTGGTCGAGGGCGCCGGGGCGAACGGATATCGCATCGGCTCGGGGTCGTGGTCCTACTCCGACCCACCCATCAACCCTTCCGATCACCAGGATTCCCACAAGACGTTCTCCCAAGTCGGCTCGCGGGCGTGCTACGTCCTCATCGGAGTCGGCCCGGATGGGTCGCGCGCCCGGATGGGATACAAGAACTTCCCCTTCATGAGCATGTACGAAGGAGGGGCGAGCACTGATCTCAGACCGGGAAAGAATCAACCCCTGTGCTATACCACCTACGACTCGTCAAACGGCACGTTGAGTCTCGGCGACGTCTACCGGTTCGGCGGCAGCTTTACGTCCGGAAGATACATGCTCGACGGCAAAGTCGTCGGAGCGCCGACCTCCCCCGGTGGCGAATGCTGGTGATCTCGTCACCGTTTTTGTCCCTGCGCGGCTTTTCTCCTCCAAGAATACCTTGACCGTCTCACCCCCAACAAGGCCTTTCCGGGATCCTCATCTCCCCCGGAAAGGCCTCCCCCCTTTTGTGCGACGACTTCAATGCGGATCACTCTTGTCCAAAACAGAAAGGCGCGATCTTCGTCTCGATATTGAAAACAGAGGACAAAAATGTCGTGAGCAAATGGGGTCACCGCGT